>NZ_JBXQQB010000002.1:0-292575 GCF_057220535.1 Kitasatospora sp. NEAU-CNBT7
ATCCGTCGCTACCCGGGCTGGTATCGGCACATCACCCTCGCCATGGCCGCCCACGCCTACCTGACAGTCATGCGGGCCCAGCAGCTCGAAAAGGGGCCGGACCGGCTCGAACGCCAGACCTGATCCCACTCACCGTCCCCGAGATCCGTCGACTGATCGCCCACCTCACCCGGCCCGTTCGCCGAAGCATCGCCCACGTCCTGCACTGGTCCCACTGGCGCCGACGACGCCAGCACCAGGCCCGGACCAGCCACTACAAGAGACGAGGCAACACCCCAAGAGCTGATGCCTCGTCACGTTAAGCACCGTTGCAGTACTAACCAGCTCGGGGTCAGCGGACCTCGTTGATGCGGACCAGGTTCCCGGCCGGATCCCGGAACGCGCAGTCCCGGAACCCGTAGGGCTGCTCGGTCGGCTCCTGGACGACCTCGGCGCCGCCGCCCTTCAGCCGGGCGAAGGTGCCGTCGAGGTCGGCGGTGGCCAGGGTGATCCGGGCGTAGCTGCCCTTGGCCATCATCTCGGCGATGGTGCGGCGCTCGTCCTCGGTGATCCCGGGGTCGGCCGCCGGCGGCTCCAGGACGACCGCGGTGCCGGGCCGGCCGGCCGGGCCGAGCGTGATCCAGCGCATCGCGCCCGCACCGGCGTCGTTGCGCACCTCGAGGCCGAGGAGGTCGCGGTAGAAGGCCAGCGAGGCCTCCGGGTCGTGGTGGGGGAGGAAGGTCCAGTGAATGCTGATGTCCATGGACCTCAGGCTAGGCAGCGCCCGGACGCGGTGGCTTCTCCATTCCTGACCGGATCCGCGAGGGCACGTCCGACCGGTCCGCGCGCGCCGCGAACCACCGCCCCGGGCCCGGCCGCTGTGGGAGACTGGCCGGGTGAGACGGCAGAGCCTCGACGACCTGGTCCGGCTGCGACGGGCGCGCGACCGGATGGACCGCGACTACGCCGAGCCGCTCGACGTACCGGCGCTGGCCCGCGAGGCGCTGATGTCCGCCGGCCACTTCTCCCGCAGCTTCCGCGCCGCCTACGGCGAGACGCCCTACAGCTATCTGATGACCCGTCGGATCGAGCGGGCCAAGGCGCTGCTGCGCCGCGGCGACCTCACCGTGACCGAGGTCTGCTTCGCCGTCGGCTGCACCTCGCTGGGGTCGTTCAGCTCGCGTTTCACCGAACTCGTCGGAGAGAGCCCGAGCGCCTACCGGGCCCGGGACCACGAGGAGGGCGCAGCCATCCCGGCCTGCATCGCCAAGATCCACACCAGACCGGTCAGGAACGGAGAAGCATCCCAGGGCGCCCGGCCGTAGCGTGGGGGCCATGAACATCAGCCTCTCCCAATGCTTCATCGCCGTCGACGACCACGACAAGGCGATCGCCTTCTACCGCGACGTGCTCGGCCTGGAGGTGCGCAACGACGTCGGGTTCGAGGGGATGCGCTGGGTGACCGTCGGCGCACCTTCGCAGCCCGACGTGAACGTGGTCCTCGAGCCGCCCGCCGCCGACCCCAACGCCTCCCCGGCCGACCGGCTGGCCATGGCCGAGCTGATGGCCAAGGGCCTGCTGCGGGGCGTCATCTTCGGCACCGACGATTGCGACGCCACCTTCGAGCGGATCAGCGCCGCGGGCGGCGAGGTCCTCCAGGAGCCGATGGACCAGCCCTACGGCGTGCGGGACTGCGCCTTCCGCGACCCGGCCGGCAACATGCTGCGCTTCACCCAGCCCCTCGGGAGCTGATCCCGCGCCGCAGCCGTCCCCGCGCCGCCGTCGGCCCGGCCGGCGGCGCCTGGTCACGGAACGCTCAGGGCGCCAGCTGCGCGGCCAGCTCCTGCTCGCTGCGCCGCTCGTCCGCCAGCAGCGACTCCATCAACTCCCGGGTCTGCGGGTCCTGGTCGCCCAGCCAGCCGATGATCGAGCGGTACGCGGCCACCACGATCCGGGTCGCCTGGAGGTTCTGCTCCCACATCATGCGCAGCGCCGAGGCGTCGGCCACCGAGTAGTCGGTGTGGGCGCGCTGGGCGAGGGTGGCGGGGTCGAAGTTGGGCCGCCCGCCGAGCTGGGTGATCCGGTCCGCGACCGCCGTCGCGTGCCGCATCGCCCGGTCCGCGAGCGCGTCGAACCGGTCGCTCGCCGCGGAGCGGTCGCCGCGGCGGGCGGTCACCGAGTGCCGGGTGTAGCGCAGCCACGCCACCACCTCGGCCGCCACGACGTCGTTCAGCACACTGATCACGCGCTCGGTGTCGATGCCCGCGCGGTCGGCCACCGGACCGGCGGCGATGGTCCGCAGGGCCTCCCGGCTGATCCGGTCGACGTCCAGCGCCAGGCTGTCGCTCATCCCAGTCCTCCTCGTCCGCCCCGGCCGGGTCACCCGGCCCCGCGTCGAGCGTATGTCCGTACGGCCGAGCTGGAAACCGGTCGGCACCGGCAGTAACCGGCTGATAGCAGGGCAGTTGACATGTGAACGCCGCAAGCCGACCGAAACCGGCGCGAACAGGTTGGAACCGCCTCCACCCGGGTAGCGGGCCAGGAGAGGGGCCGTCGCCGACGGGTACGGAGGTGGCGACGATGGACGGATCGTCGATGTCCGGGCAGGAACGGCAGATCCTGCAGTCGATCGAGGAGCACCTGCGTAGCGACACCCGGCTCGACCGGCGGCTCAGCACCATGACCCCGGCCTGGACGGTCCGCGCGCGGACCGCGCTGCTCGCCGTGCGGGCGACGACGGTGGTGATGCTGCTGATGGGCGCCGCACTGTGCCTGGCGGCGGCCGTGCGGGAGCCGACGGCGGCCGTCCTGGTCGTCCTCGGGCTGGCCTGGGCGGCGGCGCTGACCGCCCTGGCGGGGCTGATCGGCCGGCGACGGCGGCGCACCCGGTGAGCCGGGAGCGGGGCCGTCCGCCTGTTTCGGCCCCCCGCGGCCGGGCACACGGGCCGCGTGACGCCCGTGCCCGCGACGGCCTGACGGCCGATGGAAGGAGTCGAGGCCCGTATGACGCCCCCGACCCGAGTGACGACCACCGTCCCCGCCCTCCTCCTGCTCGCCCCGGCCCTCGAGCTGCCGGTCAGGACGACCTGGACCCACGACCCCCGCGACCCGTTCGCCGTGCACGTCGACTTCCACGTCCCCGCCGGCGCCCCCGAGCACTGGGTGTTCGCCCGTGACCTGCTCGCCGAGGGCCTGGACGTGCCGGCCGGGCAGGGCGACGTCCTGATCGAACCGGAGATCGGCCACCGCCACGTGCTGATGCTGCTGCGCGGGGTGGACGGTTCGACGGCCGTGCTGCGCACGCCGAGCGCGGCACTGGAGGAGTTCCTGCAGCGCAGCTTCGCTGCGGTGCCGAGCGGGCGCGAGCCGTACCGGGCGGAGCTCGACGGCTGGATCAGGCAGACCTTGGACGGCGACGGCCGCCGGCCCACCACCGGCACCGGCACCGGCACGCGGACGGAAGACCCGCGACCGTCGTGACGCGTGGACCGCCGTACCTCGGGCAGACGCCCGGGGGACCGCCCCGGAAGACTCCCGGAAGGGGACACCCGGATGATTCTGCTCGGAGTACTGCTGCTCGCCGCCGCGGGCGCCTTCACCGGCCTGCTGATCGCGGACAACCTCGGCGGCGGCCCGGACTACACGGCGACCGTCCTCGGCAGCGAGGTGGCCACCGTGAACAGCCTCACGGCCTTCCTCGCCGGCATCGCACTGACCCTCCTGGTCGGCCTCGGCGGCCTGCTGGTCGCCGCCGGGATCCGCCGCTCCCGCCGCCGTTCCGCCGAACTCCGCACCGCCCGGGCCGCCGCCGGGCGGACCGCGCCGGCCGCCTACACCGACACCGTCGAGCCGGTCCAGCCGGTCGGTCCGAACGGGGACACCGGTCCGACCGGGGACACCGGGCCCGGCGAGCCCGGCGGGTACGGCTCCAGCGCGCTGCCGGGAGGCGGACGCCGCCGCCACGGCCTGGTCCACCGGACCGGCCACTGAACCCGCGACCGGACCGGCCACCGCCGGGCGTCAGTGGACGCCCGGCCCGGCCCGCTCCTGGGCCCGCCGCAGCAGCACGGTCGGCAGCACCAGCCAGCAGAGCCCGAACCAGACCATCACCAGGCCCGCGACCAGCCACGCCGCACCGCGCAGACCGGCCACCCGCAGCAGCAGGAGCAGCGCGCCGCCGACCGTGAGCGCGAGCAGCGCCGCCCCCAGCGCGACCAGCCGGCTGACCGCGGTCACCATCCTCGACTTGAGGTGGCGTCCGGCCAGCACCCGGTGGTAGCCGACCGGCGCGATCAGCGTCCCGGTGGCGACGGCGCCGCAGGTCACCACGGCGACGTACAGGCCGCGGTCGAAGCCCTGCAAGGTGGCGAAGCGCGGGGTGAAGGCGACCGTCAGCATGAAACCGAACATGATCTGCGCACCGGTCTGCGCGATCCGCACCTCCTGCAGCAGATCGCCCCAGCGGCGGTCCGCCCGCTGCTCGGGGCTCTCGTGGCGGCTGTCGGAGGGCTCGTCCGGTCCGGCGGGGGAGTGGGCTGCCATGGACCGTCCGCCTCCTTCGCGTGCGGCGCCCGGCCGCGAGCGCCGCTCCCATCGCACCACGGCCCGGCCGCGTACGCGGCGAGGCCCGCCGACCGGCCTCGCACCGGTGGGCGGGATGGTGCCGTGGGTCAGCGGGGGCCGAAACCGGGCAGCGCGCGGCCGCCGCCCGGCCCCGGGCGGGAGCCGCGCGGCGGTTCCAGGACCTGGCAGCCGTGCGCGGCCAGTCGCCGCCGTACCCGGTGCGCCTCGGTGTCGTCCAGGCTGAAGACCCAGGAACCCGGGATGAGCACCACGTGGAAGAGCCCCTCGGCCGCATGACCCAGCAGCTGTTCGAGCCGGGGCAGGGGATCGAACGACCGGCAGCCGTTGTCGATGAAGACGACGGGTTCCGGCAGTCCGAGGCGGTGCGCGTGGCGGCTGAGCATCTCCCGGTGCGCGGTCATCCGCCAGGTGTCGGCCGGATAACAGCGCAGGTACGAGGCGGACCTCGTGCCGGTCGGATAGTGGTGGGCGGTCCTCATGGATGAGCTCCTCGGGGAGCGGGGGCCGCTGCGGTGCGGACCTCCGCGGTCTCCGTCCTGGGCTGCGCCCCGGCGCGGGTGGGACACGCGCGGGGCCGGGCGGAGGGCGGAGTCCGGCTGGCCGGTCCGGCGGGGGACACGGACGGGCTTCACCGGTGGTTCGCGACCCGTGGACCCGCCCGACACAGGACGGTCGGCGGGGCACGGTGCGAGCGGAGCCCGATCGGGCGGAGCCGCCACGCTTGGCGCTGCGGCCTGCGCTGCCGGGCGGGATACACACGCGGCGGCGTCGGCCGAGGACGGTCGGGACCGGGTGCGGTCGGGTGCCGGCGTGGGGCCGACCTGCCGTCTTGTCGAATCAGTGTGGACGAACCTGGTGTTTCGCGTCCATACCGGTTGGGTAGAGCGCGCGGTCACACGCTGTTCCCGAGGTCTGCTCCGGGTCAGTCCGGGAGCAGCGCACTGCCCGGTGGCCACGGGCCGTCCGGCGGCATGTCGAGCCGTTCGGCGAGCGGGTGGCGCCAGGCCGGCGGGGTGAACGGTTCGCCCCAGTAATCGGTGATCCGGACGGCCTGCCCGTCGGCCGTCTCAGCGATCGAGACGTTCCGGTAGACCCGGCCGTCGCCGTAGTCGGTGCTCCACTCGACCACGACGGTGCCGCCGTGCGTGTGCCGCCGCCCGATCCCGATCCGCAGGCCGACGAAGTGGGACTCCACCTCGGCGATCCGGTCGCGGCCGCGGATCAGTTCGCCGCTCTGCGGCCACTGCCGGACCGCGTCCGCCGCGAGCGGGATTCCGAGGATGCGTTCGAGCCGGGTGCGGTGGGCGGCCTGTTCCGTCATGTCCCGCACCTTAGGCCCGGCCGGTCCCGCGCCCGCGGGGGCGCGACGGAGCTGCACCCGTACGGGGTCCGGCCGCGGGCGGGTATAGTGAACGTTGTTCACGTGAACGTCGTTCACTAAAGGATGCAGGGAGGACCGAAGGTGACCGAGACCGATGTCGTCGTGGTGGGGGCGGGCCCGACCGGACTGATGCTCGCGGCGGAACTGGCCCAGGCCGGCCTGCGGGTGGAACTCCTCGACCGGCGGACCGAGCGGCAGCGCAACTCCCGCGCGCTGACCCTGCACCCGCGCAGCCTCGAGGTGCTCGACCAGCGCGGCTGGGCCGACCGGGTCCTCGCGCTGGGCCGGACCGTGCCCGACTGGCACTTCGCCGGACTGCCCACCCGGCTGGACCTCACCGCCCTCGACACCCGCCACCGCCACACCCTGTTCCTCCCGCAGGACCGCACCGAGGAGGTGCTGGAGGAGCGGGCCGCCGGGCTCGGCGCCGCCCCGCAGCGCGGCCACCAGGTGCTGACGGTCCGCCAGGACGCCGACGCCGCCGAGGTCGAGGTGCGCGGCCCGGACGGCACCGTACGGGTGATCCGGGCTGCCTACGCGGTGGGCTGCGACGGCGGGCGCAGCATCGTCCGGACCGCGGCCGGGATCGACTTCCCCGGCACCGACGAGACCCTGACCGGGATGCTCGGCGACTTCGAGACCGTCGCCCCGGACGCGCTCGCCCTCGCCGCCGAACACGGCGTGCTGGCCGTCCCGATGCCCGGCGGCCTCACCCGGATCGTGCTGATCGACCCGGAGCGGATGCGGGTCCCCGCCGCCGAGCCCGTCACCCCCGGCGAACTGCGCGCCGCACTCGTGCGCGCCTGCGGCAGCGACCTCGGGGTGGCCCGGCCGCGCTGGCTGTCCCGCTTCGGCAACGCCACCCGGCTCGCCGCCCGCTACCGCCACGGCCGGCTGCTGCTGGCCGGCGACGCCGCCCACATCCACTTCCCGGCGGCCGGACAGGGGCTCAACACCGGGCTGCAGGACGCGGCCAACCTGGGGTGGAAGCTCGCCGCCGAGGTCAACGGCTGGGCGCCGCCCGGCCTGCTCGACTCCTACCACGACGAACGCCACCCGGTCGGCGCGGCCGTCACCGCCAACACCGAGGTGCAGACCCTGCTGTGGGAGCTGACCCTGGTGCCGCAGTACCGGCGGCCGGGGGCGGCCCTGCGCGACCTGATCGGCGGCCTGCTCCAACTGGCCCCGGTCAACCGCCGGATCGCCGGGCAGGTCGTCGGGCTCGACACCGCCTACCCGCCGTCCGCGCCCGACGCCCACCCGCTGACCGGGCACCGGATGCCGGACGTCCCGCTGACCGCCCCGGGCTCGGCGGCCACGCGCGTCCACGAGCTGCTGCGGGACGGCCGGTTCGTCCTGCTCGACCTGGCCGGCGAGCGGCGGACCCGTGACGCCCGGGAACCGGACGGGCTCGGCGGCCGGGCCCGGCGCGTCACCGCCCTCGCACCCGCCACCCACGGGGCACACCCCCTGCTGACGGACGTCACCGAGGTGCTGGTGCGCCCCGACGGGCACGTGGCCTGGGCCACCCGCACCACTGACCCGGACGGCCGCCGGGCCGAACGGGTCCGGGCTCTCACGGCCTGGGCGGGCCGGCCGGACACCGGCCGCTGAGCCGGGCCGCCGCACCCGGCATCGCCGCCGCGCCGGGCCGCCCGCCCACCCCGGTCGGGCCCTCCCGGCCGGGGTGGGCGGCGGCGCCCGGTGGCGGATCGCTCAGCGGGCCCTGCCGCTCAGCGGGCCGTACCGAGGTCCAGGGTCCACAGCGGCCCGCTCGCGCCGGTGGCCGACCCGAGCCCGACCGCCGCGAACCGGCAGTCCAGCAGGTTGGCCTGGTGGATGCCCCCGTCCATCCAGTCGTCCACCAGGTCGGCGGCCGTCTTCTTCCCCCGGTCGAGGTTCTCGCCCCACCGGCTCCACACGTAGCCCGCCGCCGTCAGCCGGTCGTCGGGCTGGTCGCCCGCGGGCCCCGCGTGGTCGAAGTAGCCGCGGGCCGCCATGTCGTCCGAGTGCCGCTGGGCCGCCGTGTGCACCCGCGGATCGATCCGCAGCGCCGGACAACCCGCCTGCGCCCGCTTGGCGTTGACCAGATCCACCAGCTGCTGCTCGATGCTGCGCGCGGTCGGACTCGGGGGCGCCGTCTGCGTGGGGGAGGGGGTGGGCGAGGGCGACGGACTGGGCGGGGGCGGCGGTGGCGTCGGGCTGGGCGTGGGCTCGGGGGAGGGGGTGACCACCTCCACACTGGCCACCGCCACCGGCGCGGCCGGCGCCGGTTCGACGTGCGGCGGCGCCGGGGGCTCCGGCGGACCCGGGTAGAACTGTGCCGCGCCGAGCACCGCGACCGTCACCGCGAGCGCCCCGGCCGCGACCCCCGCCGACCGGGGCCGCGGGATCCGCGGCAGCCGTCCGGGCGCGGCCGGCGCCCCGGCGCCGTGGCCCCCGGCCCCCGGCAGCGGGTGCGCCGCGCCTGCGCCCGCACCGGCGCCCGAGCCCTGGGTGGCGAGCCCCGACAGCAGGTCCGGCGGCAGCAGGTCGTGCACCGGCAGCACCAGGCCGATCCCCGCCAGCAGCCCCTCGGCCGGCATCAGGTCCCGCTGGTGGCCGGAGCAGACCGCGCAGCCGCGGGTGTGCCGCGATATTCGCTTCCGCCACAGCGCGCCGGGGCTGCCGTCCCAGGGGGCGACCAGCTCGGTCAGCACCGGGCACCGGGGGTCGGCGGTCAGCGCGCGGACCACCACCCGCCCGACCTCCAGCTGCTCCTTCATCCGCTGCACCCGGACCGCGGTGTGCTGGCGCGACAGGTCCAGCGAGGCGGCCAGTTCCTCCCGGGTGAGCTCGCCCGCCGTCTCCAGCCACCAGAGCGACAGCAGGTCGCGGTCGCCCTCGTCGAGCCAGCGGGTGGCCTCCGCGACCTCCTTGCGCTGCCCGGACAGGCCGAGCCGCAGGATGGTCAGACCGACGAAGTCGGAGCCCGGGTTGGCGACCTCGCGGGTGCCCTCCAGGCCGTCCAGCGCCGCGACGGGCGCACTCTGCCGGGCACTCCAGCGGCGGCGGACCTCGTTCATCGCGACGGCCACCAGCCAGGACCGGAACGACGCCGGGTCGCGCAGCCCGTTCAGCCCGCTGACGACCCGCACCATGGTCTCCTGGACCACGTCGTCGACCTCGCTGTGACCGTTCATCGCCCGGCCGACCACGTTGTACAGCAGCGGCAGGCTGGCCGTCAGCAGCCTCTCCAGCGCGTCCTCGTCGCCGGCCTGCGCGGCGACGACCTCCGCGGTCCCGACCTCACCGTCCACGTACATCCGCTGCCCTCACTCGTCCGGCCGTCCGGCCCCGTGCATCGGAGACCCGCGGCAGCGGGCCGGATCACGGAAAAATCGCGACGGGTTCGCGACTTTCTCCGAGGACGGTCTCCGGCCGCGGGGTTTCCGGCTGGAGCAGAAGGGTAGCGCCGGTGTCGTCGCAGGTCGGACGGCGGCTCCGGCCGTCGGCGCCGCCCGCCGGGGTGGGCCGGACGGGGGAAGGGCCGTGCGGGTGCGGAAAGGTGGGAAACCGGTGCGGAAGGGGAGAACCGCCCGGGCCGGCGCCGGGCGCCCGGCGCCGGCCGGGTCAGGTGGCGACGGCGTCGAGCCAGCGCAGCAGCGCGGCCCGCTCGCCCGGCGTGGAGTGGTGGACGGCCGCACCGTCGATCCACAGCCGCAGCCGCTCGACCGTCGCCGGGCTGAGGTCGAGGTACAGGCGCCACAGCGAACGGTCGTGGCAGTCGGGGTCCTCGGGCTCGCCGCAGTGGTGGCAGTGCGTGAAGAACGCGTCCACCAGGCGGTGTGCGGTGGCCTCGTCGGGCATGGGTCCGGGGCTCCTCGGTCGAGGTCGGGGCAGGGCCGGGGGAATCGGGCCGGGGGGATCGGGCCGGAGGGTTCGGGCCGGGGAGGGCCGGTCGGGCGGGGAGGCCCGGGCGGCCACCTCTCCAGGCTGCGGGAACACCGGCGCCCGCGGGCGGGGACGGACGGCCCGCGTCACCGGGCCGAAGGTCCCCCGGAGCCGTCCCGCCAGCTGAGCCCGGGCCACCGGGGTGCGCTCGGCCGCCGGTCCCGGCGCGCCGCCCACGCCGCGTGCCCCGCCAGCGCCCCCGCGAACACCGAGAACCCCACCCCGATCAGCCAGGACTGCACCACCAGCACCGTCCCGATCGCCCCGTACGAGAGCGCGCTGGAGACGATCAGCGGCGAGAACACCAGCCGGGAGAAGACCCGCAGCCCCACCAGCGCCCCCACCGTCGCCAACGCCCCCGGCAGCAGCGCCCACCCCGAGACCCGGCCGCCCAGCAGCAGCCACTGGATCCACCAGAAGAACAGCACGCCGCCGCCGACCGTGGTCACCAGCCGCAGCGTCGGCTGAGCGGCGGTGCCCGCCAGCGGCACCCCGCTCCACGACGCCGCCAGCAGGAACCCGACCAGCCCGGCCAGGCCGACCGCCTGCCGCCACACCGAGTGCCAGGCCGCCGCGTTCAGCCCCCAGATCCGCTCGTAGCCGAACTGCAGGCTGGACATGAACGAGATCCCGAACAGCGCACCCGCCGCGAGGCTCAGCGCGGTGGCCGTGCCCAGCACCCGGCGCGGCGAGGAGAACAGCTGCTGCACCGCCTCCGCCGAGCGCCCCGACAGGCCGAGCCCGTCGACCACCCACCCCGCGAAGCCGCTGCCGTGCACCGGCGAAGCCGCCGCCACCACGATCAGCAGCGGGATCAGCGTGACGAACCCCAGCGCCGCGAACCCCATCGCCCGCCGCATCAGCTCGACCTCGCGGCCCCGCTGCCAGGCCACCACCGCCAGCAGCCGCAGCCGCAGCCGCCACGGCATCCGCCGGGGTCCGAAGGTCGGCGGTCCGCCGCGCATGTGCGCCACCGCCCGCTCACCGCCTCCCGCTCACCACGCCGCCGTACCCGCCGGGGCGGTCGGTGAGGCCACCGGCGGACACCACGACCGCCGGGCAGGCCGACGCGGGTGCACAGCGACCCGGCGGACCCTCGACACCCTACGACGCGCCCCGCCCCCACCACCTGCGGCTCGCCGGGCCACCCCGCCCGGCCGAGGCCGAGGCCGAGGCCGTGGCCGTGGACGTGGCCGTGGACGTGGCACGATGCCTCCGTGCGCCGTCCTCACTCCGGCCGCACCCCGCACCGACCAGGAGGAGCGTCAGCCGTACCGTGTCGGACCACCTCGGCCCCCTCGTCCTCGTCGACGGAGCCTGGCTCATCGGCGACCCGGCCGCCCGCGGCGGCGCCCACCTCCGGCTGGAGGAACAGGGCATCGGCCGCTGGGAGGCGGACGCGCAGGCGGAGTTCGTGCCGTGGCGGCGGTTCATGACGGTCGGTCTGACGGTCACACCCGGCCGGTGGGGCAACTCGAAGGTGCTCGCCACCGTGACCGACCAGCTCCTCGCGCTGTCCGGGGCGTCCCGTACCGGCGGCGGCCCCGCCGCCCTCTCGGCCACCCTGCGACAGCCGTACGCGTACTGGAGCGCGGAGTTCACCCACCACCGGAGGCGGTACCCCGGCCGGGAGTGCCGGCTGCTCGGCGAGTTCCTCAAGCAGACCGTCGAGTCGGGGTCGGCCCGCTCCCTCGGCGACCCGGACCGGGTCGCGGCGGTGGTCGACCGCCTGGCGCGGCTCCCGTCCGCGCCGCTGCGGTCCGCCGCGGCCCAGGTACGGGACGCGCTGGACGGCTGATCCCCCGCGGGTGCGCGGGCGACACCGCAGCTCCGCGCGGAGCGGGTACGGGCGTTCGGACGCCGGATCTGGCATGATCGCGAACGCCACAGCAGGGGTCCCGACAACACGGCACAGGAGGCGTCATGGCGGGTCAGTTCGAGGCCACGGTGGAGGTGGACCGGCCGGTCGCGGAGGTCTTCGCCTTCCTCGCCGACGGGCGCAACGACCCCAAGTTCAGCCCCCGGGTCCTGGCGATCACCAAGAAGCCGGACGGGCCCACCGCCGTCGGCACGGTGTTCACCAGCACCGTCAAGGACGCCGGGATGAAGACCGGCCGGGAGTTCCGGATCACCGAGCTGGTGGAGCCCACCACGGTCCGCTGGGCCGAGATCTCCAAGAACCTCGTCACCGCCTCCGCCGGCGGCTACGACCTCCAGGCCCTGTCCGACACCCGGACCCGGGTACGGATCTTCAACACCCTGGAGGGCCACGGCATCGGCAAGCTGCTGGTCGGCCTCGCACTGAGCGCCGCCCGCAAGGACGCCGACGCGTTCGGCCGCCGCATCAAGGCCGCCGTCGAGGCCTCCTGACGGGCAGCCGCCGATCGCAATCCCGCCCGTTCATAGGCCCCGGATGGCGTCGCCCAGGTCGGGGCCGTAGGAGCTCCAGCAGACCACCGAACCGTCGGTGTCCAGCTCGCCCATGAACCACTCGCCGTCCGCGAGCACCAGGCACAGCCCGTGGAAGGACAGCACCGCCTCCGGCCGCAGCCGGTCGTAGTCCGCCCCGTCGGCCCGCTCGACCAGCACCGGCCGCCACGGCGGGAGCAGGGTGGCGGTGGGGTCCCCCGACTCGGCGCGCACCCGCTCGACGGTCCAGCCGTCCGGCAGCCCCGGTGCCGCCGGCCGGGCCGGCCGCGCCGGGACCTGCTCCGGGGCCGGGCGTCGGAGTTTGCCGTCGGTGCCCGCCCGGGGGACGCCGTCGACCGCCGTGCAGATGCCGAAGACCCGCTCGTGGCCGGTCCACCCGTTGACCCGGCCGCGGTTGTTGCTGATCTGCACGCGCCGCCGGGCCCGGTCCACCGCCGACACCAGGTGCAGGTACACCGTCCCGGCGACCCGGGCGAGGACGATGTCCCCGACCTCCACCTTCGCCGGGTCGACGGGGGCCACCGCCACCAGCTGCCGGCTGCGCACCAGCGGCACCATGGACGACCCGCTCGGCCGGAACTCCACCACCGCGCCACCCGCGACCCGGCCGGCCACGGCATCCAGAACACCCATCCGGCGATCGTCGCAGACCGGCCCACCCGCTCCACAGCGCTTTTCCCCCGGAACGCCGACGGGCACCCACCGCACAGCCCGTGCGGCGGATGCCCGTCGGATCGGTCAGCCGGTCAGCCGGTCAGCCGGTCGGCCTCAGGGTGCGATCTCGAACTCGGGTGGCCGGAGACAGGCGAGGCACTCCGTGTCCGGCGCGGTCGGGGTGTCGAAGAACGAGCGGGTGATCGCCTGCGCGCACGGCGAGTCGGCGAACACCACATGCGCGACGTACGGGACGGTGACCTCGGTGGACCGGCTCAGCGTGCGGGCGGCGTACGGCCCGTTGCTCGGCGCCGTCTGGGAGTCGAAGCCGCCCGACAGGACGAGTGTCGGGACGTCGCTGCGCGTGATGTCCCGGATCGAGCGCGGGGCCGGGGGGACGTCCCAGGCGCGGCAGTCGTCGTGGAGCCAGGCGAGCTGCGGGGCGTTGGCCAGCACCGACCGCGGGAACGTCGGGAAGGCGCGCTGTCCGGCCCGGATCACGTCCTCCTCGCTCTCGAACGGTGTCCACTCGCTGCAGAAGACGCCGTACGCGAGCCCGTGGGCGACCCTGCCCATGGCCTGCGGGCTGAGCCTGCCGCCCGCGTACTGCTCGGCGATGCGCTGCGGGTTGCCGTGGGCCAGCTCGTCGATGGAGCGGGGCACCCCGGCCGCGAGGTGGCTGGCGGAGGTCAGCCAGGTCACCAGCACCCCGCCGTCCAGCACGACCTCCACCGGCTCCGGGTGGCCCGGGACGGTGACCGTGGTGGTGACCGGACGGGCCTCGAGCTCGACGACGAGGCGTTCGAAGGTGCCCTCGAGGTCCGGATAGCGGCTGTTGCAGGCGGGCTGCTCCGCGCACGCCCGGAACATCCCGTCGAAGCCCTCCCGGGCCGCTCGCCAGGTCACGGCCCCGCCGGCCAGCGAGGGCGGCAGGACGCCGTCGATGCCGACCGACCTGATGCCCGCCGGGTGCAGGCGCAGGTACTGGAGTGCCAGGTCGGTGCCGTAGGAGATGCCGAACACGTTCCACTGCCGGATACCCAGTGCCAGCCGGAGATCCGCGTAGTCGGCGGCGCTCTCGGTGCCGTTGTAGGCGCCGAGGTCGGCCCCGCGGCCGATCAGCTGCTCGCGGCACTCCCGGGCCGCCTCGACGTGCAGGCGCCCGGTGGACGGCGCACCGAGGACGAGGCCGAGGGCGCGGGCGTTGAACTCGTCGATGTTCGGACAGGTGAGCTCCGGGTCGGCCGAGTAGGTCCCGCGCTGGGACATGAAGATGACGTCCCGGTCGTGGTTCAGGCCGCCGTTGACCGCCAGCGGGATCTCGGACACCGCGTCGTCGCCGGGGCCGCCGGCGAACCACACGATCGGATCGGGCGCCGCTCGCCGGGTCGCCGCCGGGATGATCGCCACACCGAGGGTGATCCTCCGCCCGTCGGGCCGGGAACGGTTCTCGGGCACCGTGAGCGTCCCGCAGCGGGCCTCCGCCAGCTCGGGGACCGGGTCGGCCGTCCGGGGACAGGGCCCCGGCTCGAAGCGGGCGTGGCCCGTCGTCCGGGCGACCGTGCCGAGCGGCTCCCCGCCGCCGCCGTCCTCCGCCCGGGCGGGCAGCGCGGCGAGGCCGGCGAGCAGGACACCGGCCGTGACCCCGGCCAGGGCGGTCCGGAGCCGTCGCGCGGGGCGCCGGCGGTGGGGCGGGTGGATGGACATCAGGCTCTCTCCGGGTCAGGGGTGATGGTGAACGGTGCGGGTTCCAGCCCGGCCACGCAGCAGTCGTCGGGCGCGGTCGGATGCGTGAGGAAGGAGGCCAGCACGCTCTGCGCGCACGGCGACTGGGGCACCACGAAGTGGCCGATCCCGGGGATCCGCACAGCGGTCGAGCGGGACAGCGTCCGGGCGGTGTACGCGCCCCAGCTCGCCCCGGTCTTCGCGTCGAAGGTGCCGGAGATGATCAGCGTCGGGACATCGCTGTAGGTGGCGACCCGCTGGATCCCGGTGCGGTCGGGGACGTTCCAGACCCGGCACACGTCGTACTCGAAGGGCAGCTGCGGGGCGTGCGCCAGGACCGTGTCCGGCCAGCCGGGGAACGCCCGGCGCCCCGCCTCCGGCAGGTCCGCCTCCGAGAAGCCCGGCGCCCACTCGCCGCACGCCACCGACTGGGTCAGGCCGTGCGCGAACTCGCCGATGACCGGCGCGGCCCCAGCCGCCTGGGCCCGGGCGAAGCGCTCCGGATTGCCGTGGGCGAGCTCGTCCAGCGCGGCGGGGACGTCGACGGACGGCATCGCGCCGCCGTCGGCGACCAGCAGGTTCACCAGCGAGCCTCCGTCGAGGACGACCTTCACCGGCGTCCCGCCGCCCGGCGGCTGCACCGTCAGCGACAGGGGGTTCGCCTCCAGCCGCCGGACCTGCTCGGTCAGCGTGCCCCGGAGGTCCGGGTAGCGGCTCCCGCAGCTCGGCTGCGCCTCGCACGCCGCGAAGATCGCGTTGATCCCCTCCTGCGCGCTGTCCCAGGTCCACGGCAGGCTCACGATCTGCGGCGGCGCGACCGAGTCGATCGCCACCGAGCGGATCCCCCGGGGGTGCCGGCGCAGGTACGTCAGGGCCAGATCGGTGCCGTACGAGTAGCCGTAGACGTTCCACCACTCGATGCCCAGCGCCCGGCGCAGATCGGCGAAGTCCGCGGCGTTCTCCGTGGTGTTGTAGGCACTCAGCTCGATCCCGTCGGCCGTCAGACGGTCCCGACACTCCTTCGCCGCGCCCACCAGCAGCCGCCCGGTCGACGGCGCGTCGTACGGCAGCCCCACGGCCTCCGCGTTGAACCGGTCGATCTCCGGGCAGGCGAGGTGCGGCTCCGAGTGCAACGTGCCGCGCTGGGCCATGACGATCAGCTCGCGGTCGCGGTTCAGGCCGGAGGCGATCAGGAAGGGGATCGCCCCGAACGCGTCACCGCCGGGACCGCCTTCCATGAACACCACCGGATCCCCGGCCGGGGTCGAGGACACGGCCGGGATGGTCGCGACGGCCAGCCGGACGGTCCGCCCGCCGGGCCGTTCGCGGTTCTCGGGCACCTCCAGGAAGCCGCACCGCCCGGGCACCGGCTCCGGGGTCGCCGGGCAGGGACCGGGCACGAACCGCGCCGGAGACCCTGACGGGTGCTCATGGCCGGGTACCGGCACGGCACTGCTGGATGCCGGACCGATCACCCCCAGGAAGGTCAGACCGGCCGCGACCAGGGCCACCCCGCCGGATGCCCGCCGGGGGCGCCGCCGTGCGTGCCGGTGCTGCGCCCGCCTCCGTACGAACCCGCCGCTCCCGCGAACGGACGGCGGGCCACCCGGGCCGATGCTCTGTTCCGCCATGTGGTCCTGTCTCTCCTGTTCGTGACTGCCCGGCCGCGACGCCGCCCGGCTCCGTGTGCCGCCGCACGGTCCGTGCGCGCTGCCGGGCCTGTCGCCGACCCGCCGCCGGGGGCGGTCCGGGTCCGACGACAGGCCCGGGGCCAGCCTGTGGCCGTGCTGAGAGGCCCACCACTCCTGGGCTCCACTTGGAGCAGGTCACGATCGACCCCGGCCCGGCCGCCACGCCGTCCGCCTGCCCCGTCCAGCGGCCGAGTCGCCGCAACCACGGCGGACCGGCGGCGCGTCCCGCCTTCCGACGGGTACGGCGGCGGGCCGGACCGCACGGTCCGAGGGGCGCCGGTGTCGGAGACGGCGGGGAGGCGGGCGACGGCCCGCGGCTGGTGGGCGGTGACCGCCCCCTGGGGAATGGCGGCGGGCACGGCCGCCTGGTGCCTGGCGGGGGCCGTACGGGCCGCACGGACGGCCGACTACCCCTGGAACGCCTGGACACCGCTCGGCTACGGCGCCGCCGGGGGACTGCTGCTCGGGCTCCTGGCGGGCGGCTGCGCGGCGCTCGCCCTCCGGCTCGCCCGGGCCGCCCGCCACGGCGGGACCGGGCGGGGACGGGTCGCGGGTGCGGCGTTCACCGGCGGACTGCTGGGCGGCCTCGCGCCGGGCACGGTCCGGGACTTCACCGGCCCGCCGCCGCCGGCGACCGGGTACTACTTCGACCTGCCGAGTCCCGAACCCGACTGGTACTGGGGTCCGTTGCTGTCGGAGTGGCTGACGTACACGGTGCTTCCGGCTGTCGGCTGCGCCCTGGTGGTGGCGGCGGCCGCCGTGGCCGCCGTCCGGGCCCGGCGGTGGAAGGGCGCGGGCCGCGCGGCGCTGGCCCTCGCCGGGGTGGCGCTGCTGATCCTGCTGTCCGTGGCCACCGCGGGCCTTCCCGCGCCGGAGGGCAACGGCGGGCACGTGAACGAGTCGGCCGTGGCCACCCTCGCCGATTGGGCCGCCGGAGTTGCCGCGCTCCTCGCCGCCCTGGTGTGGCAGGTCCGGGCGGGCCGTCCGCGGGGATGACCCCCTGGCCGGCGACCCGCGATACCGTCAGGCGAGCTGGGACGGAGGGGGTTTCGTGGTGGGTTCCGAGGGCGAGCAGGGGGCGTGGCCCGCGCCGTACGTCGACCCGGAGCTGGGCGCGGTGCTGGCGGCCCTGGGCGGGAGGGCCCGCGAGCCGGTCACCCCGCAGGGCCTGGCGGAGCTTCAGCGGCGTGACGCCGCGGCGCGGCCGAGGCCCACGCTCCAGGAGCTGGCGGACTGCGGCCGGTTCGAGGTCACGGAGCTGGGCGCGCCCAGAAGCGGGGATGGTGGGCAGGTCGGGCTGGTCGGCGCGCGGCCCGCCGGGCACTCCGGACCGCTGCCGCTGCTGTACTACCTGCACGGCGGCGGCATGGTGATGGGCAACGCCCGGTCCGTGCTCCCTCGGCTGCTCCGCGACCTCGCCCTGCCGCTCGGGCTGGCGGTGGTGTCGGTCGAGTACCGGCTGGCGCCGGGGACCCGGTACCCGGGCGCGGTGGAGGACTGCTACGCCGGGCTGGTACGGGTGGCGGAACAGGCGCCCGCACTCGGCCTGGACGCGGAACGGATCGTGCTCGCGGGCAAGAGCGCCGGAGGAGGGCTCGCCGCTGCGCTCGCCCTGCTCACCCGCGACCGCGGCGGGCCGGTCCCGGCCGGCCAACTGCTGCTGAGCCCGATGCTCGACGACCGCAACGACACCGTCTCCGGCCACCAGATGGCCGGCCACGACACCTGGGACCGCACCTCCAACGCGACCGCGTGGCAGGCCGTGCTGGGGGAGCGTCACGGCGCGGCCGACCTGCCGCCGTACGCGGCCCCCGCCCGCGCCGCCGAACTGGGCGGGCTGCCCCCCGCGTACCTGGAGGTCGGCTCGGCCGAGACCTTCCGGGACGAGACCGTGGCGTACGCCGACGCCATCTGGCGGGCGGGCGGCGAGGCCGAACTGCACGTCTGGCCGGGCGCCTTCCACGGCTTCGACACCTTCGCCCCGCAGGCCGCCGTCAGCCGGGACGCCCTCGACGCCCGCTTCCGCTGGCTCCGGCGGATCCTCGGACGGTGAACCCTGCGGCCGCCGCCGCGCCTGGCCTGCCGCGCCGGGTCGTCGGCCGCCGCTGCCCGTTGCCGGGGTGGAGCCAGGACGAGGCCAGGATGGAGCCAGAGTGGGGCCGGCCTCGGGCGGGGTGAGCGGACGGGAGCCGACCTGGTGCCGGACACGGGTCTGCAGCTGCGCGGACTCGAGGACGGAGCCGGCTTCCGGCGGGCCCGGCCGTCGGTCCTGGTGCCGTCTCGAGCGACGGTGCGCGAAGTCCCGAGCCGCTGTCGAGAGTTGATCCGCCGGGCCCGCCGGAGACCGTGCCTGTGGCGGGCCGGGCCTGGCGGGAGCCCGAGCCGGGGGGAGTGGCCGGGCGGTGCCGAGCGGCGGGGCATGCCCACTCGCACGGGCACGGGCACGGGGCACGGGGCACAGGGCGCGGGTCCGGTCCGGCCCCGGCCGCGACGCGGTTACGGCTGTGCGCCCGCGGCCGGGCCGCCGGTCAGGCCATCGGTGAGGCCGGGCGTGTCGTCCAGGGGTGGGAGGACCTGGAGTTGCTGGAGGAAGCGCAGCAGATCCTTGTCGGACCACTTCTCCGCGAGCCGGCCGTTCTCGATCCGGTGGACGACCGTGGCCGTCATCTCCAGCGGCCGGGGGCTGTTCCCCGCCGGGATGCCCGGCAGGTCGCCGGTCTGCTCCCCACGGGCCGTCAGACGGGTGACCACCTTGTCGCCTTCGGCGATCTGGTCGTCGATCCGGTGGGTGCCGGGGGTGGCCTCGCGGAACAACCGGAACGCCGCCTTGAGGCCCTCGCGGCCGGGCGGCAGCGGGAACGGGGGAGGGGAGTGGTCGACGTAGTCCTCGGCGACCAGCTCGTCCATCGCGTCGAGGTTGCCGGCGTCGATCTCCCGGTAGAAGCGGCGGACCAGCCGCTTGTTCTCCTCGTTGGTCTCCTCGGCGGACATCGGCGGCTCCTGCGCGGATCGGGCGGCTCCCCTCCCGGCGGTGCGGCGGCGGGATTCCGGCCGAGCCTCACCGCGGCCCCCGCCGGTTCGGCACCGGACACGCCGACGGGGACGGCGAGTTCACCCGACCGGGCGGACCGGCCGCGGGTCCGGCAAAGAGTGCACCGCGAGTGTGACGGCGAGTGTGGTCGAGCCGCGCGGGCGGCAGGAAGAAATCTTGGTCCGATGGCTACCCGCGGGTAACCCTGATGCCCCATGCTGCTCCGGTCCCCAACTCGAAGGAGCATGCACATGACCGCACCACTTCGCCGCACCCGGGCCCTCGGCACGGTGGCCGTCATCGGCACGGCGGTCGCCCTCGCCGCCGCCGCCCCGGCGGGCGCCGTACAGCCCGCGAAGGCCCCGGAGGCCGTCCCGGCCGTCGCGCCCGCCGTGGCCGCCGCGCCCGCGCTCGGCAAGCCCAACGTGCCGTACGCGACCTGGCTCAAGGACGTCCAGGCGGTCGCCGACCAGGCCGACTCCTACCTGCGGACGAGAGTGCCGGCCAAGGCGGGCGAGCACCCGGCGATCGTGCTGGACATCGACAACACCTCGCTGGAGACCGACTACAACTTCGGCCTGCCGACCCCCGCGGTCCAGGCCGTACTGAACGTGGTCAAGTCGGCCAACGCCCGTGGCACGAAGGTCTTCTTCGTCACCGCCCGCCCGGGCTTCATCGACTGCATCACCCGGTACAACCTGACCTCGGTCGGCTACCCGGTGGACGGCCTCTACGGCCGCTCGTTCCTCGACCTGTTCCAGGAGACGTCCGCCTTCAAGACCGCCAAGCGCGCCGAGATCGAGCAGAGCGGCTACACCATCGTGGCCAACATCGGCAACAACACCACCGACCTGGTGGGCGGCCACGCCGAGCGGACCTTCAAGCTGCCGGACTACGGCGGCCAGCTGTCCTGACCCGACGTCCGTCCGGCCGCCGGCCGGGCTCGACGGCAGGTCAGTAGTCCTGCGCCGGTGGGCCGAAGGTCCGCCGGCGCACCCCGGTCCGGGTACGGCGGTGCGGAACATCCGCCACTTGCGCCGGGCCGCCGACCTGGTGGAGGCTGCACGCAGGCGGCGCAGCGGGCCGGCAGGCCCGGCGCGGGCGGGGGCGGTCCCCGAACTCGTGGACATCCGCCATCCGTTCGGAAGGGGGCCGCCGTGGCGGTCGACGAGTCGGCAGCCGTGGACCACGAACCGGCCTTCGCGGGGCGCGATTCGGTGGCCGCGGTCCACGCATCGGTGGCGGACGCGATCGGCTACACCCCGATGTTCCGGCTCTCCCGGCTCGGCGAGGGGATCGCCGCCCCGATCTACGCCAAGGCGGAGTTCCTCGGGGTCGGCGGCAGCGTCAAGGACCGCGCGGCGCTGTCGATGGTCCTCGCGGCCGAGCGCGACGGCCACCTCCGTCCCGGCGGCACCATCATCGAGGCGACCTCGGGGAACACCGGGATCGGGCTGGCGATCATCGGCCGCCGCCGCGGCTACCGGGTGATCGTCGGGGTGTCGGACCGTTCCTCCCCGGAGAAGGCGGACATCCTGCGGGCGTACGGCGCCGAGGTCGTGGTGGCCCCGGCCGCCCTGCCGCGCCAGCACCCCGAGCACCTGTTCAACGTGGTCCGGCGGCTGGCGGCGGAGATCCCCGGCGCCTGGCTGGCCAACCAGTACGACAATCCGGCCAACCCGCAGGCGCACGTCCGCACCACCGGCCCGGAGATCTGGGCCCAGACCGGCGGCCGGGTGACGCACTTCGTGGCGGGGGTCGGCACCGGCGGCACGATCAGCGGCACCGGCTCGTACCTCAAGCAGGTCTCCGGGGGAGCGGTCACGGTGGTCGGCGCCGACCCCGAGGCGTCGGTCTACTCGGGCGGCGACGGCAGCCCGTACTTCGTCGAGAGCATCGGCCACTTCGTCCACCCGGAGACCACCGAGGACCTCTGGCCGCAGTCCTTCCACCGGGACGTGGTGGACCGCTTCGAACGCATCCCGGACCGCGAGTCGCTGCTGACCGCCCGCCGGCTGGCCCGCGAGGAAGGGCTGCTGGCCGGTCCGTCCTCGGGCACGGCCGTCGCCGCAGCGCTGCGGGTGGCGCGCGGCCTCGGGCCGGACGACCTGGTGGTGGTCCTGCTCCCGGACTCCGGCCGCTCGTACCTCTCCAAGCTGTACAGCGACGACTGGCTGCGGCAGTGGGGCTTCCTCGAGGAACCGCGCACCCCCGAGGACACCGAGCCGACCGTCCGGGCGGCCCTGGAAGGCGGATCCGTCCCACCCGGGCCGCTGCCTTCGGTACCCGCCGACGCCGACCTCGCGGCCGCCCTGGAGGTGCTGCGCGGCGTACCGGGCGGGGTGGCACCGGTGGTCACGGCCCGCGAGGGACGGCAGTTGGGCATCGGCGGTACCGAGGTGGTCGGCTCGATCGCGGCGGCCGCGGTCGAATCGGCACTCGCGGCGGGCCTGGCCCACCCCGGGGACCCCGTGGCCGGTCTGCTCGGAGCACCCCTGCCCACCGTCGGCATCGGCACGCCGCTCCCGGAGGCCACCCGGGCGCTCGGCACGGAACACGACGCGGCGGTGGTCCTCCTGGACGGCCGCGCGGTCGCCCTGATCAGCCGCGAACAGCTCCGCGCGGCCGGCGGGTAGCGCCTGCGGCCGGCGTCGTCGCCCCGCCTCGGCCGGCTCCAGCAGTTCGGACCAGAGGTACTTGCCGTCGGCCACAGCCGGGGTGCAGTAGACCCACTGATTGCCCAGGTGTCATCTGCGAGCTGCGCGGAAGTCCCATTCTCATGCCCGGCCGACCAGAGAATCGCCCGACCTGGTAGGCATGCCCGAATCCGCGATCACCGAGCTCGTCCGGGCAACAGCCAGGTTGGATCACCGCCAGAGCTGCTTCGACCAGTCACCCCGAGGGCGATAGTCACGGCCATCACCGACCGGGTCCGTCCCAGCGGGAACAACGTCGCGATGGTACGGATACTGCCCCGTCACCGCTGCCAACAGGAACTCCAGGAAGCCACCCTCGAACAGGTCCCACTCCCGCATCGAGTCGAACTTCGCAGCGACCGGCCACCGGTCCGGATCCGGACCCCGCATCAGCCAGAAGAACTGGTCGGAGTTGTAGTTGTTGCCCCACTTCAGCAGCCCGCCCTCGGCCGGGAACAGCGGATACGGGCACTCGTCGTAGTCCCCGTCCCGGTAGGCCTGAGCCAGCATGGCGCAATACCCGTAGGGGTCCGTCGTGAAACACAGGAACCCCTCGAAGCCGGGAGGCTGCCCTACCTTCGGACTGAACGCTGCCGACGGTGTCCAGATGTGCAGCTCATCCCTGATGCTGACCATCCCGTACCGGTCGGCGAACGCCCGATAGTCCGCGGGCAGCTGGAGCCCGAGCGCCTGGCGTCCGAGCTCCCACGGAACCGGGACCACTCCGTCCGCTGGCGGTGGCCCGATCACCGCGGCGAGCCGGTCCAGCATCTCCTCGACGTTCACATCAACTCCCGCCAGCAGCCCTTTCTCGCCGGAGGCTACCCGTTTCCGGTGACACCGGAGGCGGTAGCGGTAGGGGATGCCCAGCCGATCGGAAGGGCGCGCGACCGAGTCGGCGGTATCGAACACGCGATCAAAAGGCCGGAATGAGTAGAGGTTACTCGGACGGTGGGCGCTTGATCGGTGATGAGGGATCCTGGGACGCGGTTCGGGCCGCACTCGACGTCGCCGGCGAGTACCCTCATGCCACGTGTGTCAGCGAGCCGCGCTTCGCCGGCGTGGGTGTCCCGGCCTTGGAGGCCGAGGAGGCTGCGGCGGACGAGGACGAGCAGATCGTCCACCTGTTTCTGGCGGACGCGGCCACGATGAACGAGCCGGGTCACCCGCTCCTGGCCGTGGACCTCTCGGACGAGCCCGGCCGGACGTTCAGGGTTCCCGCCCGGAGGTTTCCGGAGATCTCGGCCAACCTCGGCATCGCCGACACGGACTTCGCGGAGTTCGCCGACGCATCAGGGACCTTCCGCGGCTTCGACGAGGTCTGACACCTCTTCTCGTTGCAGCCCGTCCGGCGAGCGGACCCTTCGCCGGCGCGCCCGGAGACTCACGACAGCCCGCCGGTGAGCGGGCGCTGCCGATATGCCACCGGTCCGCGCGTCAGGACCGGCCGACCGGAGCAGTCCTCCCAACTGCGCCGATCCGCCGGAGTGGTCCGGGGGCGAGCAGGTCCTGGTACGGCTTGAACTGGAACTGCAGGGGTGGAGCCAGGTCGCCGAAGGACTCGCAGAACGCGCGAGGGGATCGCGCCAGCTCCTGCAGTACCCGGTCCGCCCTGTCGTCGCCGGCAAGGTCGGGGGCCAGAGCCGCACAGCCGCGAACGCCCTCGTGCGGATCGGTCAGCCAGGGACGCGTGTCGCCGCCGAGCTGGCCGATGGCCACCAGAATCGTCGCGAGGTCGTACGGGGCTTCGGCCGCCCTGGCCACCGACATCAGTTGCTCCAGCAGTGCCGAACGCTGCGTCAATGCCGACGGATGGCGGGCCAGTGAGCCGATGGCCGCGGCCGCACACGTCCTGCGCCTGGCCCGTTCCGAGGCGAGGTACGGCAAGGTCCGCCGCAGGAGCGTGGGCGCCAGGTCGAAGCAGGCCAGCGCCGCCTGATCGAGGACGAGTTCGCCCAGGCCCGTACCGTCCTGCCACATCCGGGACCGGCCGTTGACGTCGGCCGACAGGTAACCGTCGGTCCAGGACCGCAGCTCCGACGTGCGCTCGCCGATCCGGGTTCGGAGTTCTGCGGCATCGTCGCCGAGGTCGGCAGCGACGCCGACCGCATACAGGTAGACGAGCATCGCGTCCCGCAGCGTTGGATCGTCGGGTCCCAGCAACGGATCGTCCAGGAGCTCGACGACGATCAAGGCGGTCGGCGCCGTGGCCGGCCAGGCCCTGCCCTCGCGACGAAGCGTGGACCACAGGTGCGAGTACCCGTCGACGAAAGCCCGCGCGTCGTCATCGTCGAGGAGTGCCGCCAGATGACGCGGTGTGTCACCGGCGGGTCCCCGGGCGTGGAACAGCCGGGACCATTCGACATCGTTCAGGTGATCGACCACAGTCGCGATGGTGTCACGGCGCACCGACAGCGCCGCTACGCACGGATTTCGATGTCGCCGGGGTGCGTGCTCGGGCTGCGCCACCTACACCGCCTTCGGACACTCGCGGCGGGACGGACCTCTCCATGCTGCCGATTCCCATGGTGGGACGACTCCCGCGTCAGCGGCCGTTCGTGGTTTCCGCGCAGGCGTCCAGGAGAGCGGCGAAAGCGGCGCCGGCAGATTCAGCCGGGAAGATGCGGGAGTTCACGGCGTGGTCCGGTGAGGTGATCACGTAGTGGTGGGCGAGGTAGGAGAGGTGTCCCCAGCCTTCTCGGCGATGGGCGCGCGTCAGGACCTGGCCGCAGCCCGTGCAGGCGATCCACGGGATGAGGACGAGGCCGGCCGGATCCTGGCCGGGCCCGCGGTCCGGCCCGTCGTCGGGTTCGAGCACCTTCAGATGGGATGGTGCGTCATCCCCGCGGCATCGGAGGATCCGGGGCGTCAGGGCCTCCCTCTCGCCCCATGTCTCCGCGAGGACGGAGATCTGGGCCCTGACCGTCTCGCTGATCGGCACGTGGTGGGCCAGGATCCCGGAGACCAGCAGGCTGAGCCCCGCCTCCTGTTCCCCGATGCTCCAGCAGTCCCGCACCTGCCGGGCCGCGGCCTCCGGCAGCAGTGCGGCGAGCCGGTCCCAGAGCGCAGCGTCGTCGGTCATGGCCGGGAGGCTACCGGCGGTTGGCGGGTGGGCACCAGGACAGGCGCCGCCCGCTCACCGACGGGCGGTGTCGGTGTCGGCGTTGGTGCCGGCGCCCGTGCCGGCCGGGCTGCGCAGCAGGTAGACGGCGGCGGATGCGGCGAGCACGGCCATGACCGCGATGAAGACCAGGCCGGCGTCGGCGAGGCCGAGCGGTTCGGTGAGCAGGCCGATGCCGATGACGGGGATCGAGATGCCGGTGTAGGCGACCACGAAGAGGGTGGAGATCGCGCCGGCGCGCTGGTCGGCGGGTGCCGCTCCGGCGACGGCGGCGACCGAGCCGCGGAACGCCAGCCCCTGGCCGAAGCCGCCGACCAGGGCGCTGAGCAGCAGCGGGGCGAGGGTCTCGGTGGCCAGCGAGAGCGCCAGCAGTGCGAGTCCGGCGATCAGGGTCAGACAGCCGGCCGGCAGCGCCTTGGTGACGCCGAGCCGGCCGGCCAGCAGTTGGCCGAAGGTGGAGAACAGGAACGCGGAGAAGACGATCGCGCCGACCACGGCGTGGTTGTGCACGTCCAGGTCCTGGGCGAGGAAGGCGGGGGTGACCGAGGTGAACACGCCGAGCAGGGCGAAGCCGACGAAGGCGGCGGTCCCGGCCGGCGCGAAGACCTTGCGGACCTCGGGCGGCAGGCTCGGCCGCCGGGGGCGGGCGGCCCGGGCGGGCCGGCGGTCGCGGACCGTCTCGGGCAGGAACCAGATCACCGTGAACGAGACGGCCACCAGCGCCAGGTGCACCAGGAACGGGGTGGTGAGCGGCTCGGGCGCGTACTGCGCGAGCAGCCCCGCGAGCAGCGGGCCGCAGCCCAGGCCGCCCATGTTGGCGGCGGTGGCGGCGAACGCGGCCCTGGCGGTCCGTCCCGGGGGTGCCAGCTCCATCACGTACGCGGTGGCGGCGCCGGTGAACAGGCCGGCCGACAGTCCGGACATCAGCCGTCCGAGGTAGAGCAGCGGCAGTCCGCCCTCCAGCAGGAAGCACAGGGCGCTGAGCGCGGCGAAGCCGAGTCCGGCGAGCAGGACCGGGCGGCGGCCGACGGTGTCGGAGGCGTTCCCGGCCAGCAGCAGGACGCCGATCACCCCGAAGGCGTAGACGGCGAAGACGAGTGTGACGGTGAGTTCGGAGAACCCGAGTTCCTCCTGGTAGAGGCCGTACAGCGGGGTGGGGAGCGTCGTTCCGGCCATGCAGACGGCGAAGGCGCCGGCGGCGCCGAGGTAGTCGGCCCGGCCGAAGCGCGTCCCGGCAGTCTGACGATCACTCATACGTGCCACGGTAAGGGGAGAGGGGTGGTCCCCGCCGGTCTTCGGGTGGCGTGGCGGCCCGCGCGGCGGGGTGCACCCTTGACAGTTGGTCATGTCCGCGACAGCTTTGGGGCGGTCCCGGCCGGCCTCCGGGCCGATCCCCACCACCGTCCATCGCCGTTCACGTTACGGAGAGTCGATGCGCACCACGCTCAGAAGACTGCTCACCGCCGCCCTCCTGATACCGCTGCTGGCTCTCGGGCTCGCCGTACCCGCGCTGGCCCAGGCGCCGGCCGACGCCGACATCCGCGACCGCCTGGCGGCGATCCCCGGGATGACCGTCACCGAGGAGAAGCCCGCCCCCGGCTACCGGTACTTCCTGCTCACCTACACCCAGCCGGTGGACCACCGGCGGCCCTGGCTGGGCACCTTCCAGCAGCGGCTGAGCGTGCTGCACCGGGGCGAGGACCGCCCGACCGTGCTCTACACCAACGGCTACACGCTCGGGACCACGCCGTCGCGCACCGAGCCCACCCGGCTGGTGGACGGCAACCAGGTCTCCATCGAGTACCGCTACTTCACGCCCTCCCGCCCCGAGCCCGCCGACTGGTCGAAGGCGGGCATCGAGCAGGCGGCCGCCGACACGCACGCCATCATCACGGCGCTGAAGCCGCTGTACGGCCAGAAGTGGATCTCCACCGGCGCCAGCAAGGGCGGCATGTCCTCGGTCTACCACCGCCGGTTCTACCCGGACGACGTGGCGGGCACCGTGGCGTACGTCGCCCCGAACGACGTGGACGACCGCGAGGACTCCGCGTACAGCCGCTTCTTCGACCACGTCGGCACCGCGCAGTGCCGCTCCGCCCTCGACGCCGCCCAGCGGGAACTGCTGGTCCGCCGCGGCACGCTGGAGCCCCGCTACGCCGCGGACAACGCCGCCGCGGGCAACACCTTCACCACCGTCGGCAGCGCCGACCGGGGCTACGAGCTGGGTGTGCTGGACGTGGTCTGGGGGTTCTGGCAGTACAGCACCGAGGCGGACTGCGCCGCGGTCCCGCCGGTGACCGCCACCGACGACCAGCTGTACGGCTGGCTGGACACCCACTCGGGGATCGACTCCAACAGCGACCAGTCGCTGGCCGCCTACACCCCGTACTACTACCAGGCGGGCACCCAGCTGGGCTCCCCGAACTTCGACGTCTCGCACCTCAAGGGGCTGCTGCACTACAGCACCAAGGAGCTGTACTCGCCCCGCACCTACGTGCCGCGGTCGATCCCGATGCGGTTCGACCCGTCGGCCATGCGGGACATCGACGGCTGGGTGCGGCACTCCGCCGAGCGGATCCTCTTCGTCTACGGCCAGAACGACCCGTGGGGCGCCGAGCGGTTCACCCTCGGCCGGGGCAGCGAGGACTCGTACGTCTACACCGCGCCGGGCGCCAACCACGGCGCGAAGATCGCCGCGCTGAGCGCCGACCAGTCCGCGGCCGCCACCGCCGCGCTGCTGCGCTGGGCGGGCGTCGCGGGGACGGACGCCCGGACCACCGCGCCGGCCCGCCCGGCGCTGCCGTTCGGCGAGCTGGACCGCGCCGGGCTGCTGCTGGAGCGGCACCGCCTCTGACGGGCGGACCGGCGGGCCGGCGGACCGGTCCGCGGCGGCGCCCGTCCGGTGCGGCAGCACGCACCGGGCGGGCGCCGCCCGTCGACGGGACTGCCGGCGGCGACCGGGGACTGCCGGCGACGACCGGCGACCCGCGACGACCGGGGACTACCGGGGGCCGTCGGGCCCGGTCGGCGCCTGCGAGCGGGCCGCCAGGCCGAGCCGGCTGTGGCCGCGCCCGTAGAGGAAGAACACCACCATCCCGATCACCATCCAGATCACGAACCGCAGCCAGGTGTCGACCGGCAGGTTGAGCATCAGCCACAGGCTGGCCAGCACCGAGAGCACCGGCACCACCGGCACTCCCGGGCAGCGGAAGGAGCGGTGCAGGTCGGGGCGGGTGCGGCGGAGCACGATCACGCCGATCGAGACCACGATGAAGGCGAACAGCGTGCCGATGTTGACCAGCTCGGACAGCTCCTCCAGCGGGATCAGACCGGCCAGCACGGCGACCACCAGACCGAGCATCAGGACCGCCTTCGCCGGGGTCCCGAAGCGCGGGTGCACGGTGGAGAAGGTGCGCGGCAGCAGGCCGTCGCGGCTCATCGCGAAGAACACCCGGCTCTGCCCGAGCAGCAGGATCATCGTCACCGAGGTGAGACCGGCCACCGCGCCGACGTTGATGATGTCGGCGAAGGCGTGCTGGCCGACCGCCTTGAACGCGTCCGACAGCGGCGCGTCGCTGGAGAGCTCGGTGTACTTCTGCATCCCCGTCACCACCAGCGACACCGCCATGTACAGCACGGTGCAGATCAGCAGCGACCCGAGGATGCCGCGGGGCACGTCGCGCTGCGGGTTGCGGGTCTCCTCGGCGGCGGTCGCCACCACGTCGAAGCCGATGAAGGCGAAGAACACCACGGCGGCGGCGGTGAAGATGCCCATCACGCCGAAGTCGGTCGGCGTGTAGCCGAACAGCGCCTGCACCATCGGCGACTGCCCGCCGGACTTACCCTCGACGGTCTGCGCGGGCGGGATGAACGGCGAGTAGTTGTCGCTCTTGATGAAGAACAGGCCGGCCACGATCACCACCAGCACCACGGTCACCTTGATCGCGACGATCACCCGGGTCACCTCGGCCGAGATCTTCATCCCGAGCACGATCACCCCGGTGAGCAGCAGGACCAGCGCGGTGGCCAGCAGGTTGAAGCTCCAGCCGCCGGTGGCGGAGCCGGAGATGGCGTGCGGCAGGGTGACCCCGCCGCTCTCCAGCAGCGACTGCACGTAGCCCGACCAGCCGACCGCGACCACCGCCGCGCCGAGCGCCAGCTCCAGGATCAGGTCCCAGCCGATGATCCAGGCCGGCAGCTCGCCGATGGTCGAGTACGCGAAGATGTACGCCGAGCCGGCCACCGGGACGGTGGAGGCGAGTTCGGCGTAGCACAGCGCCGCCAGCCCGCAGACGATGCCGGCCGCGGCGAACGACAGGGCGACCGCCGGTCCGGCGTGGTTCTTGGCGGCGGTGCCGGTGAGGACGAAGATGCCGGTGCCGATGATCACGCCGACCCCGAAGACCGTGAGGTCCAGCGCGGAGAGGGAACGGCGCAGCGCGTGCTCGGGCTCCTGGGTGTCGGCGATCGACTGCTCGACCGGTTTGGTCCGGACGAGGTCGCGCAGCAAGGGGGTGGACTCGGGCGTACTGCTCATTCGGGCCTCCGAAGGGTCGTCCGGGTCACGGCTACCCCGTCGGAGCCGGTGTACGACCTCGGTCGGCCGGTGTTCAGCCGTAAGGCCCTGTGGTCCGTGGAACCGGTGGGGTCAGGGTGGCCGTGTGTGGCGGGGCGGGCACGGTCGGTGGGCGCGCGGCGGGGCCGGTTGCGGGCGGAGTGGCCCGTTCGGCTGCCGGGCGGGCGCGGGCGGACTATCGTCGCGTCCATGACAAAGTCGTTCCGGAGCGGGGCCCTGGGCTCCGTCCTCACCGCGATCGTCCTGTCCCTCGGCGCGCTCGGCGTCATCCCCGCCCAGGCAGCGGCCGACGGCCCGCCGGGTGCGCCGCCCGGACCCGGCGGCCGGGCGCCGCTACGGATCGAGTCCACCGCCCGGACCGGGGTCACCGCGTACGGCCCGTTCCTGATCCGCAACGCCGCCACCGGCTGGTGCGTCAACCTCCCCGGCCAGGGCGCCGGCCGGCCCGGCGGCGTCGTCAACCTGTTCACCTGCGACGGCACCGCCGCCGACAACCAGCTCTACTGGTGGGACCACCAGGGCGACGGACTCTTCACCCTCCGCAACGTCAAGGACAACCTCTGCCTCGACGCGCCGGGCACCGCCGCGGTCGAGGCCGGCACCCGGGTCGGCGAGTCCTACTGCGACAACATCGCGGCCGACAACCAGCTCTACCGCCTGGTCCCGCGCCCGGACGGCACCCGGTGGATCGTCAACGACGCCGCCGGCCTGTGCCTGGGCGCCGAGACCACCCGCACCGGCCGCGACGGCGCCCGGATCGCCCTCGTCCCGTGCGGCGACACCGCGGACCGCCGCTGGCGGCTCATCGGATCCGGCGCGCCCGCCGCACCCGGTACGCCCGCGGTCTGACCCGCGCGGCGCCGCACCCGGCGGGCGCGGGCACACCCTGGGCCGGGGTCCCGGGCGGACGGGACCCCGGCCTGGGGAGGCGTCGGCCGCGCACGGCCGACCTGCTCGGCAGCCCGTCTCTCGGGGGGTGGTGGGACTGCCGTGACCGGGATGCTAGACCCGTGGCGACCCGCTGAGAACCCCTCTGACCAGCACAGTTTCCGGCCGCGGACATGCCAGGGCGGTCGGGGCCCGGGACCGGCCGACGCGCCGTCAGCTGCCCAGCAGACGGGCGAAGTCGTACCCGAGGTTCCCCACCTTCAGCAGATCGCCGAGATCGGTGATCGCACCGACCGGGATCGGCTCGTGGTGGTCCCGCAGCACCGTGCCCCGCGCCTGGGCCGCGGGCGCGGCGGCCAGCGCGAGAAAGGCGAGCAGGGTGCCGGTGGCGGCGAATCGGATCGCGGTACGCATCAGGGCCTCCGTACGTCAGGGGCGTGCCGACCTGGATAACCGCCGACAGGCGTCCAGGTCACGGGCGCACGGCGGAACGGCGCCGACGGACGGCGGGCACCCGGGCACCCGGGCACCCGGGCACCCGGGCACCCGGGCAGTTCTACCCCGCCGCCGGTGTCCTTCTGCCCCTTGGAAGCCCGGAGGACGAGGAGAAGAATGTGCCGCGCGAGGGGTGAGAAATGAGCCGGGGGACTCAACCACGAGCGGCCGGGCGCCCGACGCGCACGACCGCGCCCGAACCACGGTGAGTGCCAGACCGAGGAATCCGCCATGACGCACCGCTACCACTCGTTCGTGCCGCCGCACGTGCTCGACCACATCGCCCGGGTCCAGGGCCGCGAGAGCCTGGAACCGTCCGCCGCCCAACGCTCGACGGTCCTGTCCGCGCAGTTCCGCCGCGCCCGCCGCAACCAGACCCCCGACGTCCCGGGGACCGCTCCGCTGCTGGCCGCGCAGGCCGCCGTCGGCCTCAAGGGGCTCACCGTCCCGCCGACCGCGACCGCCGGCCGGCTCATCTACGACGACGAGACGCAGTCCAGCTACAACATCAAGCTGCTACGCGGCGAGGGCGACCCCGCCGTGGCCGGGCAGAACGCCGACCAGGCGTACGACAGCCTGGGCGCCGTCCGCGAGTACTACAAGCAGCAGCTGGGCCGGAACTCGATCGACAACGCCGGCCTCAACCTGGTCGCCAACGTCAACTTCGGCGAGAAGTTCGACAACGCCTTCTGGGACCCGGACGCGCAGGTCATGGTGTTCGGCAACGGCGACAACGAGATCTTCAAGGACCTGACCGGCGACCTCGACGTCGCGGCGCACGAGCTGACCCACGGGGTCACCCAGTTCACCGCGGGCCTCAACTACACCAACGACCAGACCGGCGCGCTCAACGAGTCGTTCAGCGACATGATGGGCTCCGCCATCGACGCCTTCGTCCACCACCGCGACGCCGACACCCACAACTGGCTGATCGGCGACGAGATCATGGCCGACGACCTGGCCGGCGAGGCGCTGCGCTCGATGTCCGAGCCCGGCTCGGCCTTCGACAACCAGATCATGGGCCGCGACCCGCAGCCCCGGGACATGAGCGGCTACTTCGAACCCGCCGACCCGCACCTGATGTCCGGGATCACCAACCGGTGGTACTACCTGATCTGCAAGGAGATCGGCATCGAGGCGGGCACCCTGATCATGTACCAGACCCTGCAGAACCTCTGGCCGACCGCCGTCTTCACCGACGCCGCCGTGGTGGCCGCCGCCCAGGCGCGGATCCTGGCCGAGAGCAAGCAGGTGCCCGCCGAGGCCGCCCAGGTGGTCCGCGCCTGCGCCCGGCAGCAGGGCTTCTGGTGACCGACCGGCCCGGCGGACGTCGTCCGCCGGGCGGGAGTACGGGAGGTGCGACGTGGTGCGGGTGTCGATGGAACGCAGCGGCGGCTTCACCGGCCTGCGGGCGTCCGCCACGCTCGACACCGACGCCCTGCCGTCGGCACAGGCGGCCGAGGTGCTGGACGGGCTGACCGCCCTCGAGCACCTGGCCGCCACCACCCCGGCGGCGGCCGGCCGCCCCGGCACCGCGCTCCCGGGCTACCGCCTCACCGTCCACCGGCCGGCCGGCGACCAGCTGGTCCAGCTGACGGAACCGCACATCCCGCCGGAGGTCCGCCCGCTGCTCACCGAGCTGCTGAAGCGGGCCCGGCCGCCGGGGTAGCCGCCCCCGGCCGGGATGGCCGCGCCGGCGCTCAGCCCTCGTCGTCCGCCGAGACCGGGTCCGCCGCAGCGCGGTCCCGGCCCTCGGTGAAGAAGGCCAGGACCTCCGCGGCGTCGTCCGGCCGGCGGATCGGACGGGTGGCGCCGAACGGGGCGTTCCAGAACCCGCCGGCGCGCCGGGTCCACGGGCCGACGTACGCGTAGGGCTCGGGCGAGAAGCCGTCCCCCGGAGACACCCCGTAGTTCACCGAGTCGACCGAGATGCCGAGGTCGAAGTGTTCCGGCCACAGCACCGGCTGCTGGCCGGGCGCGAAGCGGCGCAGCGCCGCGTCGCCCGAGGCGAAGGCGCCGACCAGGCGCGCGGCCGCGGTGGGGTCGACGGACAGCTCCTCGGTCATCGCGGCACCCGAGCCGTCCTGGTACAGCCCGGCCGGCCCGCCGCCCTCGAGGCCGAGCTCCGCGGCGAGCGCCGCGCAGGTGGTGCCGTCCAGCGGCAGCCGCCGCCCGCCCGCCACCAGATGGGTGCCCTGGACCAGGAGCTCGGGCGCGGCGACGGTGGCGAAACCGTCCGCGTGCACCCGCAGCCGGATGGTGCCGCTCTGCCGGTACTGCGGTCCGGCCAGCAGCAGTTCGGCGACCGCGTGCAGCGAACGGCGGGTGGTCTCGAGTGCGGTGGTGTCCACGGCTCCTCCAAGCGTGGTCGGCGTCGTCGGTGGCCGTCGGCACCGGTGCCGGCCCGCCCGCCGGGGCCCAGCGTACGTCGACGCCCGCACCGGGCCGGAGCATTCACCCCCGGCGTGGCCGGTCCGACGGCCCGAAGGCCCCACCCGGCCGGACGAGCCCGTGGCCCCCGCCCGCCGCGAACGGCCGGCGGGGGCCACGTCGGCGTCAGCGGGCGGCGGGTGCCGAGGGCACCACCGGCGCGGTCGGCGCGGCAGAGGTGCCGCCGGACGTCAGCGGCCACTCGCGGTGGAAGACCGGCAGCGGCAGCCGCTTCTCCGCCACCGGGGTACCGAAGATCGTCAGGTGGGCCAGCAGCGCACCGGTCAGGTCGACGCCGCCGTACAGCGCCCAGCTGCCCTGCACCTTCGGCGCGGCGCCGCCGCTCTACAGCGCGACCGAGCCGTTCACCTCGCTGCGCAGGTACGGCTCCACGGTCGCCTCGACGCCCACCGCGTCGTACAGGCCCACGGACACGTCGGCGCCGAGACCGGCGCGGACCGAGGCCTGGCCGGCGAAGTGCGCCCGCACCGCGGAGACCTTGGTGTCGGCCGCGTCGGTGACCGGCTTCCAGCCCTTGCCGCCCGCGTAGTCGGCGTGCACGCTCCAGGCGCCGGTGAACTCCTGCTCGGCGTCGACGGTCACCTTGCCGTCGGCGCCGACCTCCAGGAAGCAGGTCAGCCCGAGGTTGACCACGACCGGCAGCCCGGCGACGGTGAGCACCGGGTTGGCGTGCAGCTCGGCGACCGGGATCCGCACGGGCGTCCCGGTCCCCTTGGCGAGCTCGCCGCTCAGCTTCCACTGGCCCTGGGCACCGAGGTCGAAGCCGATCGAGGCGGTCCTGGGCTCACCCGCCTTGGCACCGTGGTAGGCGAAGTGCACGGCCGGGTGCAGCCGCAGCGAGGCCGACGCGGCCGCGCTCGCACCGGCGGGCAGCGGCAGCGGTGCGTTCAGGTCCAGCCCGAGGGTGCCGGAGGCGTCCGCCTTGGCACCGTTGCCGTCCTGGCCGAAGGAGAGCTTGAAGTCCTTGACCAGCGGGGTGACGGTGATCGCGTGCGGGTCCACGGCGACCTGGCCGTCGGCCTCGGCGCCGCCGAGCAGTTCGGGCAGGGTCGCCGGGCGGGTGGCGACCTCGACCGTCCCCGGGGTGGCGCTCGGGTGCACCTCGGTGACGGCGAGCAGCGCACCCTTGGGCGCGGCCGGGGTCGGCGGGCTGGCGATCAGCCGGCCCACCTGGACCTGGCCGAGCGAGGCCGTGGCCGACGGCACCGGCGAGGCCTGCGCGGAGGCGCTCTGCGATGCGGCCGGCGGGGCTGCGGGCGGGGCGCTCTTCGGCGCGGGGGTGCCCGTGGGGGCGGGGGCCGCGGTGGTGGGCGCGGGGGTCGCGGCCGTACCGCTGAGCACGGCCCGGCCGGTGCCGGGGTCGTAGGAGGCGAGCCGGAGGTCCGCCGCGGCGGGCGCCACCTCGGGCGCGCCCGCCCCCGGCTTGCCTATCGCCACCTGCTGCGCGCCGGGCTGGGCCGCCGTCACCACCAGGGAGTCCGCCGCGGCGCGGGCGGCGGAGGTGGCGGGTGCGAGGGCGGCGGCGTCGCCGCCGGGCGCCTGCGGGGAGGACGGGGGAGTGGCCGGTGCCGCGCAGGAGCAGGCGCCGATCAGCACCGCCGCGGCGAGCGCGGGCAGGCCGAACGTACGTGTGGAGCTGTTCAAAGAGTCCCCTTCGGAGCGGCGGACGAGGACACGACCGCCCGAGATCAGTAGGCGGCAGGACTCCGCGTCGGGCCTGCCGTCGGCGCCATGTTACTGACGAGTTGTCATCTTGTCGAAGACATGCCGAACCGCCCGCTGCCCGCCTGCCGTCCGCCGGGCGCCGCCGATATCCGGCGACTTGCGAGGCAACCACCGATGGGAGGGTTTCGTCCCTGTTTACGGGGGTCCGATGCGGGTCATATGCGGAGGAGACGGTGGTCATGAGACGTTGGACGGTGATCCCGATGGTGCTCGCTCTCGCCGGGGCCGGTGCGGCGGTCGCACCCGTCACGGCTGCGGCCGCACCGCCCCCGGCGGCGGTCGGCACACCGCAGTGCCCGACCGGCTGGGGCAGCCTGCCCAAGGACGCCACGGCGTCCGGCACCCGGCCGCTGGTGAACGTGCGGACCGGCGCCCACCCCTGCTACGACCGGCTGGTGCTCGACATCCCCGGCACCTCGGCCACCCGGCCGGCCGGCTACCACGTGCACTACGTCGACACCCTGGTCCAGGACGCGTCCGGCAAGCCGGTCCCGGTCCGCGGCGGGGCGATTCTGGAGATCGTGGTCGAGGCCCCCGCCTTCGACCCCGCCACCGGCCGCACCAGCTACCCCGCGCACCCCGGACAGCCGCTGCCCGGCGTCGACCTGGCCGGGTACCGGACCTTCACCGACACCCGCTTCGCGTCCAGCTTCGAGGGCCGGACCCAGATCGGCGTCGGCGTCCGCGCCCGTCTGCCGTTCCGGGTCTTCCAGCTCGACGGCCGCCTCGTCGTCGACGTCGCCCACACCTGGGGCCCGGCGCCCCGCTGAGGCCGCCGGACCGCCGCTGCCCCCGGCGCGGTCACGCGCAGCGTCACACGATCTGTCGTGGCCTGCCCCGGGCGGCGGGCCGGCGTGGGAGGGTGGGGGCATGTGCGGCCGCTTCGTCTCCACCGTTGCCCCCGTCGATCTCGTCGGCCTCCTGGGCGAACTGCGCTGGGACCCCGACGAGACCCTGGCGCCGAGCTGGAACGTGGCCCCCACCGATCCGGTCCCGGCGGTCATGGAACGCCTCGACCGGGCCACCGGCGAGCTGGTGCGGCAGCTCCGCCCGCTGCGCTGGGGCCTGGTCCCGTCCTGGGCGAAGGACGCGTCCGGCGGCGCGCGGCTGATCAACGCGAGGTCGGAGACGGCGGACCAGAAGCCGTCGTTCCGCAAGGCGTTCGTGTCGAGGCGGTGCGTGATCCCCGCGGACGGCTACTTCGAGTGGCGCCAGGTCCCGGCGGAGAACGGCCGGAAGGCGTTCAAGCAGCCGTACTACCTCACCACCGGCACGACCATGCTGATGGCCGGCCTGTACGAGTTCTGGCGGGACCGGAACCTGCCCGAGGACGACCCCGCGGCCTGGCTGACCACCGCGTGCATCCTCACCCGCGACGCCACCGACAGCGCCGGCCTGGTGCACGACCGGATGCCGGTCGTCGTCGCACCGCAGGACGCCGGCCACTGGCTCGACCCGGAGGTCTCCGACCGCGCCGAACTCCAGCACCTGCTGCACCTCCCGGCCGACGGGGACATGACGGTCAAGGCCGTGTCGACGGCCGTCAACAGCGTGCGCTCGAACGGCGCGCTCCTGCTGGACGAGGTCCCGGACCCGCTCGGGATCGTCGGCTGACGAGCGCGGCGGGCCCGGCGCTTCGGCACCTCGGCACCCGCCTGCGGCGCGGGTCCGGCCCGGGTGCATGATGCACCCATGCGATGGACGGGTGGGGCGAACATTCCGGCGCCGATCGGGCGGCTGCGCGCGGCGAGGCTCAACGCCACCTGGCCGCTGGCCGAACTGACGGTCGGTGAGGGCAGGGTTCGGCTGCGGATCAGGCTGGTCGGCGCGCTCTGGCAGCGGTTCGGCACCGGGCCGCTCGACTGGTCCGCGGCCGAGGTGGCGGAGGTCTTCCCGTGCCGGGGACGGCTCGGCACCGGCGGCGTCGGTGTCCGGACCGTCGCGGCGGGCACCAGCTACTTCTGGACCGGGCAGGGCGCCGCCGTGCTGGAGGACTGCCGGCGCGCCGGCTTCACCGTCACCCACCAGGAACGCCGGGTCGACTACACCGCCCCGCCTGCCTGACCCGGCCGTGCGGACGGCGGGCCGGCGTCCTGGCGGGCCCGCTGCAGGGCCGCGCTGTCGAGCAGCATCTCCAGCGCGAGCGGGTACGCGCTGTCGTTCATCCGGGCGGCCAACAGGTCGGCGGTGGCGGCGATGTGAGGGTGCGTCCGGGCGGGGAGCCGGGCGTAGGTGGAGGCCCACATCTCCTCGTCGGCGGCGCGGGCCGCGGCCGGCAGCGCGAGCGAGGCCGCGTCCAGGGCGGCGAAGGCGAGGCTCTGGTCGATGAACGCGTGGTAGATCCGGACGGCGGCCGGGTCGGTGAAGCCCGCGGTGCGCAGGATGCCGAGGACCGTCTCGTCGGCGACGATCTCCCGGGCCCGGCCGCTGACCCGGCTCGCGGTGAGGACGGCGGCCTGCGGATGGGCCAGGTAGGCGCGGTGGATCCGCAGTCCCAGGCCGCGCAGGTCGGCGCGCCAGTCGCCGGTCGGGGCCCAGCCGTCCAGGGCGCGGCCGATCAGCTCGTCCCCGATGGCCAGGGTGAGCTCGTCCATCCCCCGGAAGTACCGGTACAGGGTGCTCGGGTCGGCGCCCAGCGCCAGGCCGAGACGCCGCGCGGTCAGCCCCTCGCCGCCGTGCTCGCGCAGCATCCGCAGGGCCGTCTCGACGATCACCTGCTCGGAGAGGACCGCGCCCTGCTTGGTCGGCCGCCGCCGCCGTCGGGCGGACTCCGGGACCACCTGCTTGGGCATCGTCCGCTCCTCCGCTCCGGCCGCAAGGACCCTCGGCGGTGACGCCGGCGGCCCTTATGCCAACGCCATTGACCCTACCGGAGGGCCAGGAGTTTCATCACATCCCAGGAGCTCGGAGCCCTGGAGGCTCCCTACCCTGCGAGAGAGAGGTCCCCTCATGCGCATCCTGCTCGTGGGCGCCGGCGGTGTCGGTACCGCCGTCACCCGGATCGCCGCCCGCCGCCCGTTCTTCGACCACCTGGCGGTGGCCGACTACGACCTGTCCCGGGCCGAGGCCGCGGTCGCCGCGCTGGGGGAGGCGGGGACCAGGTTCAGCGCCCACCGGGTCGACGCCTCCGATGAGGCCGCGGTCGCCGCCCTGCTCGCCGAGCAGCGCTGCGACGTGCTGCTGAACGCCACCGACCCGCGGTTCGTGCTGCCGCTCTTCCAGGCCGCCCTGGCGGCCGGCACGCACTACCTCGACATGGCGATGTCACTGTCCCGGCCGCACCCCGAGCGCCCGTACGAGCTGTGCGGCGTCAAGCTGGGCGACGCGCAGTTCGAGCGCGCCGCGGACTGGGAGAAGGCGGGCCGGCTGGCGCTGGTCGGGATGGGCGTCGAGCCCGGCCTCTCGGACGTCTTCGCCCGGTACGCGGCCGACGAGCTGTTCGACGAGATCGAGGAGATCGGCATCCGCGACGGCGCCGACCTGTCCGTCGAGGGCTACGACTTCGCGCCCTCCTTCAACATCTGGACCACCATCGAGGAGTGCCTGAACCCGCCGGTCGTCTACGAGGAGGGCCGCGGCTGGTACACCACCGAGCCGTTCAGCGAGCCCGAGGTGTTCGACTTCCCCGAGGGCATCGGCCCGGTCGAGTGCGTCAACGTGGAGCACGAGGAGGTGCTGCTGGTGCCGCGCTGGGTCGGCGCCAAGCGGGTCACCTTCAAGTACGGCCTCGGCGACGACTTCATCGGCAAGCTCAAGACCCTGCACGCGCTCGGCCTCGACAGCACCACCCCGCTCACCGTCCCGACCGACCGCGGGCCCGCCCGGGTCTCCCCGCGCGACGTGGTCGCGGCCGCCCTGCCGGACCCGGCCACCCTCGGCGACCGGATGACCGGCAAGACCTGCGCCGGCACCTGGGTCAAGGGCAGCAAGGACGGCCGGCCGCGCGAGGTGTACCTCTACCACGTGGTCGACAACCAGTGGTCGATGGGCGAGTACGGCTCCCAGGCCGTGGTCTGGCAGACCGCGATCAACCCCGTCGTCGCCCTCGAGCTGCTCGCCACCGGCGCCTGGAGCGGCGCCGGTGTCCTCGGCCCCGAGGCCTTCCCGCCCCGGCCCTTCCTCGACCTGCTCACCGCGTACGGCAGCCCCTGGGGCCTGCGCGAGCAGTAGCCCGCGGACCGGGCCGGACCTGCCCGGGGAGGGGGCGAGTGGACTCCGCGATGCGCCGCCGCCTACATTCGCGTAGTCGTATGCGGGCGGGCCCGTCCGCAGAGCAGAACCGGGAAGGTCCACGTGAGCGCCATCAGCATCGGGCAGGCCGTCATCCTCGGAGTCGTGGAAGGAGTGACAGAGTTCCTCCCGATCTCCTCCACCGGCCATCTGAAGATCACCGAAGGGCTGATGGGGATCCAGGTCGACGACAAGTCCGTCGTCGGGTTCACGGCCGTGATCCAGGTGGGGGCCATCGCCGCGGTGCTGCTCTACTTCTTCAAGGACATCGTCCGGATCGTCTCCGCCTGGGGCCGCGGTCTGGCGAACAAGGAGGAGCGCTACCACCACGACTACAAGTTCGCCTGGTGGGTGATCTACGCCACGATCCCGATCGTCGTCGTCGGTCTCGCCGCGAAGCCGCTGATCGAGGGCCCGCTGGCGTCGCTGTGGGTGGTCGCCGGCTCGCTGATCGTCGGCAGCGCCGTGATGTGGGCCGCGGACCAGATGGGCCGGCACAAGCGCGGTGAGGACGACACGGGCCTCAAGGACACCATGATCGTCGGCGCCGCCCAGATCCTCGCGCTCCTCTTCCCCGGCTTCTCCCGCTCCGGCGCCACCATGTCCGCCGGCCTGATCCTCGACCTCGACCGGGTCGCGGCCACCCGCCTGTCCTTCTTCCTCGGCATCCCGGCCCTCACCGGCGCCGGCATCTACGAGCTCAAGGACGCGCTCGGCGCCGGCGTGGACCCGGCGCCGCTGCTGGTCGGCACCGCCGTCTCCTTTGTGGTGGCCTACGCCTCGATCGCCTGGCTGCTGAAGTACGTCGCCAAGCACTCCTTCAACGCCTTCGTGGTGTACCGGATCATCATCGGCGTCCTGCTCTTCGGCCTGCTCGGCACCGGCGTCCTCGCCGCCTGACGGCCGCAGCGCAGGACTGCTGCAGCGCAGCACCACCGCAGCACAGCACCGCCGGAGCACATCACCACCGCACCACGGGCGGCGTACCGGGTCGGGCCAACGGCCCGCCGGGTACGCCGCCCGTCCGCATCCCGGGCCGGCCACGGACGCCGGGCCCACGGGCGCCGGGCCCCGGCTAGCGCTGCGCCGAGGAGTGGGCGGGCCCGTCGGGGGCCGCGGTGGCCGGGTCCGCGGCGGTGAAGACGGACTCGGTGAACTCGGTGACGACGGTGAAGCCGAGCCGGCCGTACAGCTCGACGGCGCTGGTGTTGTCCGCCCGGACGTTCAGCCCGATGGTGTCGACGCTCCGGGCCAGGCGCCGGCAGAGCGCGGCCACGCACGCGCCGGCCGCCCCGCGGCCGCGGACCGCGGGATGCGTGGTGACGTTGCCGATCGCCGCCACCCCCTGGTCCGGCGCGTACACGTGGACACCCGCGACGGCGACCAGCCGGCCGTCGAGGCGGGCACCGACGTACTGGCCGGTGTCCAGCATCCGCTCGTCGAACCAGTTGCCCGGGTAGCCCGCCTCGAACAGCGCCAGCAGGTCCGCCAGGTCGCCGCGGTCCAGCGGCTCGGGCCGCCACGGGCCGTCCGGGTGCCGCTCGGTGCGCGCGGGGTCGGAGCGGACCATCCTGAGCAGGGTCTGCCGGTGCTCCGGCCGGTAGTGCGGTGCGAGGCACCGGTCCGCGGCGCCGGACAGGTGCGCGAAGAACCGACGGGGGAGGACCGGGAGCATCGCCCGTACCAGCGCGTCCAACGAGCCCGCGCCGGCCGGGTCCGCCGGGTCGGCCGCCGCCGGGTCCGCCGGGTCGGCGAAGCCGAGCAGGGTCGGGATCTCGCCGACCGTGTACAGCAGCGCGACGGGACCGCCGTCGCCCAGCGTGTACCAGGAGGTGTGCGGCCAGAGCAGGTCGTCGAGGTCGCCGAGTTCGAACAGGTGCAGCGCCGGGTCGCGGCGGAAGCGCTCGGACAGGGCGGCGCGGTCGTGCAGGCTGAGCAGAGACATCCGATCAGCCTACGGCGCGCCGCCGCGGCCGGTGCGGTGGGTGACGGTGGCGGCCGCGAGTGGTAAGCGTGGTCGGGCGGGCGGCGGCAGCCGGCCGCCGACGACCTCCGACGGAACGGGATGACCATGCCTCTTGAGGGTGAGTACCAGCCGAGCCCCGAGCAGTGGGTACGCGACCAGGTCGCGCTGTACGAGAGCTCGGGCGGGGTCCAGGGCACCACGATGCGGGGCATGCCGGTCATCCTGCTCACCTCCCGCGGCGCCAAGAGCGGCCGGCTGCGCAAGACCCCGCTGATGCGGGTCGAGCACGACGGGCAGTACGCGGTGGTGGCCTCCAAGGGCGGCGCACCCGAGCACCCGGTCTGGTACCACAACCTGGTGGCGGACCCGCGGGTCGAGCTCCAGGACGGGCCGGTGCGCCAGGACATGGCGGCCCGTGAGGTGTCCGGCGCCGAGCGGGACCTGTGGTGGGAGCGCGCCGTCGCGGCCTACCCCGACTACGCCGAGTACCAGACCAACACCGACCGGCAGATCCCCGTCTTCGTGCTGACCGCAGTCCCCGGCGGGCACTGAGCCGGCGGGCCGGCGGGGCCCGGCCGCCGGGTGCTCCGAACGGCGGACCTTGCGGCCGTGCTGCCCCGCCGCGGCGGCCCGGCGGGGCAGGCTGGGACGATGAGCGAGCAGCCCGGCGAGGAGAACTTCGAACGTGCCTTCGCGCGCGCACGCGCGGCGGCCGACGCCACCGACCCCCGTACCACCGGACCGGACCAGTCCGCCCTCCGCCCGGAGGAGCTGCCGTCCCGGCAGGTCACCCGGTGGAACCTGGTCCTGCAGCCCGCTGACGCCCCGTTCGCCCGCTGGGCCGACCGCGAGGGGTACCTGCGCGGCGACGAGAGCCTGCGGTTCCTCTCCTACGAGGGCGCCGAGGTGCAGGCGCAGGTGCTCGAGCAGCTGCTGCTCGACATCCCGGGCGGCGGTCTGACCGGCGTCCGGGCGCAGGCCGGGGACGCCCCGCCGGTCTGAGCCGCCCCCGGTCCGGGCCCCCGCCCGCCCGGGTGCTGGTGCTGGTGCTGGTGCCGGTCCGGGCCCGTGTCGCTGCGCGCGCAACCGTTCCGGGTGCCCGGTACGTCCGTCCGGTCGAGGGACAGGAACGAGAGCGGGGGCCCGATGCGCGTACTGGTGGTCGAGGACGAGGAGATGCTGGCCCAGGCCATCGCCGAGGGGCTGCGCCAGGAGGCGTTCGCGGTGGACCTGGTGCACGACGGCGAGGCGGCGATGGAGCGGCTGGCCGTCAACAGCTACGACGTGATGGTCCTCGACCGGGACCTGCCCGGACTGCACGGCGACGAGGTGTGCCGCCGGACGGTGGCGGCGGGCGCCGAGGTCCGGGTGCTGATGCTCACCGTCTCCACCACGCTGGCCGAGCGGGTGGCCGGGCTGAACCTGGGCGCCGACGACTACCTGTCCAAGCCGTTCGCCTTCGCCGAACTGACCGCCCGGATCCGGGCGCTCGGCCGCCGCTCCCGGCCCGCCACCCCGCCGGTGCTGGAACGGGCGGGCCTCCGGCTCGACCCGCACCACCGCTCGGCCGGCCGCGACGGGCGGCCGCTCGCGCTCTCCCGCAAGGAGTTCGCCGTGCTGGAGGAACTGCTGCGCGCGCAGGGCGCCCCGGTCTCCGCCGAGGAACTGCTGGAGCGGGTCTGGGACGAGAACATCGACCCGTTCACCACCATCGTCCGGGTGACCATCCGCAGCCTGCGCCGCAAGCTCGCCGAACCGCCGCTGATCGAGACCATCACCGGCACCGGCTACCGGATCGCCTGACCCTTCCGGCGTGCCCGGCCTTCCCGGCGTGCCCGGGCCGCCCGGGTCCGTTCAGCGGCCCCGCGCGGCACCCGGCCCGTCCAGCGGCAGCAGCACCCGGACCGTCAGCCCACCGCCCCGGCGCGGCAGCGCCGTCGCCTCCCCGCCGTGGGCCTGCGCCACCGCCCGCACGATGGACAGACCCAGGCCGCTGCCGCGCGCCGAGCCCACCCGGTCGGTCAGCCGCCGGAACGGGGCGAACAGCACCGGGACCTCGTGCGGCGAGATCACCGGACCCGTGTTGCCGACCACGATCTCCGCGTCGGTGCGCCCCATCGCGGTGCGCACGGTCACCGAGCCGCCCCGGACGTTGTACCGGACCGCGTTGTCGACCAGATTGCGCACCACCTGCTCCAGCAGCACCGGATCACCGGTCACCAGCGCGGGCTCGACCCGGTCGTCGAGGGTCACCCCGCGGCGGGCGGCGCCCTCGGCGGCCGAGTCCAGCACCGACTCGGCGAGCTCCGCGAGATCAAGTGGTACCAGCTCGGTGAGGGAGTCCTCGGCCCGGGCCAGCGTCAGCAGGGCGTCGATCAGCCGCTCGTGGCGGGCGCTGACGGCGAGCAGGTTCTCACCGAGCTGCCGGATCTCCGACGGGGCGTCGGGGCGGCTCATCGCGACCTCCACCAGGGTCCGGTTGACCGCGATCGGGGTCTTCAGCTCGTGCGCCGCGTTGGCGATGAACCGTGACTGCCCGGCGAAGGCCTGGTCGAGGCGGTCGAGCATGCTGTCGAAGGAGTCGGCCAGGGACTTCACCTCGCCCGGCGGCGCGTCCAGGTCGATCCGTCGGTGCAGGGTCCGTCCGGCGATCCGCTCCGCGGTCGAACTGATCATGCTGAGCGGACGGACCAGCCGCCCGGCCACCAGCCACCCCGCCGTGGTGGCCACCACTCCGACGGCGATCACCGCCAGCCCGCCCTTGAACAGCAGGTTGTCCCGCATCGAGTCCAGCATGATCCGCTTGGTCGCCGGTTCGCCCGCCTGCTGCTGCGCCAGGTACCGCTGGAGTTCCTTGGACAGCCCCGGATCCACGCTGTAGGTGCTCGGGAAGGCCAGATCCAGGCCGTAGCGCATGGAGTTGTCGACCAGCACCACCGTCACCGCGAGCACCGCCGCGGCCGCCACGAAGAACATCACCCCGAACACCACGGTGAGCCGCAGCCGGAGACTCCCGCCCCAGGTGTGCCGGGCACCCGCGCCCCCCGGGGAGCCGGCCGCCGTCACCACGGCCGCCCGCAGCGCCCGGGGGCGGAGCCCGCTCCGGTCCCGACCCCGGTCCCGACCCCGGTCATGGGCATCCCCGCACGTCCCGTACGCCCCACTCGTCCCCCTGGTCCACCCGGTACCGGTCATGAGCAGCCCAGTATGCGGGATCCCGTGTGAGTCCCGCGTGAGTGATCGGCTCACCGCCCGTTCACCGCCCGCCCGCTGGACTGGGCGTCAGCCGGGGCCGTACCCGGCCGACGCCGCCCACCAGGTGTTCGCACACCCCTGGTGCCCGTAACCCCGGGCGTCTGAACCCGGGCTCCGGACCCCAGGGATCCGAACCCCGGCGTCACCCACCAGGAAAGGTGCCCACCCATGCGGAGCACGACGAGCGGACGGCCGGGCGCGATCCGCGACCGCTGCGGGCCGCCCCACCCGGGGCCACCCCACGCCGGGCCCGCACACCCGGGCCCCGTCCACCCCGCGTCCGCCCCCGCCGGCCCCGACCGCGCGGCGGACCAGGTCCGGGCCGCCGGCGGCCGGTACGCCGAGGCCGTGGTCGACCTCGCCGCAGTGGCGCACAACACCGCGCTGCTCGCCGCGCACACCCGCGGCGCGCTGATGGCCGTGGTCAAGGCCGACGGATTCGGCCACGGCGCGGTACCCGTCGCCCGCACCGCCCTCGCCCACGGCGCGAGCTGGCTCGGCGTCACCTCGACCACCGAGGCGCTCGCCCTGCGGGCCGCGGGCATCACCGCCCCCGTGCTGTCCTGGATGCACCTGCCGGACGAGGACTTCACCCCGGCCCTGCTGGCCGGCATCGACCTCGCGGTCTCCTCACCGGTCCACCTGGCCGGCATCGCCGCCTGCGCGGCCCGGGCCGGGACCCCCGCCCGGGTCCACCTCAAGGTCGACACCGGGCTGCGCCGCAACGGCGCCGCCCCCGCCGACTGGCCCGCGCTGACCACGCACGCCCGGGCGCTGGAACTGCGCGGCCTGCTGACGGTCCGGGGCGTCTGGTCGCACCTGGCCGACCCGGACGGCCCGGGCCGCGCCACCGACCGGCAGGTGGCGGAGTTCGAACAGGCCGTCGCCGTGGCCAGGGCGGCCGGGCTGCGGCCCGCCCTGCTGCACCTCGCCAACTCGGCGGCCGGCCTGGCCGATCCGCGGACCCACTTCGACCTGGTCCGGGCGGGCCTGGGCCTGTACGGCGTCGAGCCGGTGCCCGGCCGGACCTTCGGCCTGCGGCCCGCGATGACCCTGCGGGCCCGCGCGATCATGGCCCGCCCGGTCGCCGCCGGCGAGGGCGTCTCCTACGGCCACGAGTACACCGCCGAGCGGGCTGGCACCCTGCTGCTGGTCCCGCTCGGGTACGCCGACGGGGTGCCGCGGGCCGCCGCCGGCCGGGCCCGGATGTGGGTCGCCGGTGACCGGCGGCCGGTGGCGGGGCGGATCGCGATGGACCAGTGCGTGGTGGACGCCGGTTCGCTGCCCGTCCGGATCGGCGAGGACGTGCTGGTGTTCGGGCCCGGGGACCGCGGCGAACCGACCGTCGCCGACTGGGCCCGCTGGGCGGGGACCAACCCGCACGAGGTGCTGACCGGCATCGGCGCCCGGGTGCCCCGCCGCTACCTCCCGGCCCCCGCCCGCACCGAACCCCGCAGTACCGAACCCCGCAGCACCGACCGCGGCCGTACCGCTCCCGCGGCCACCCCGCCCGACCCGCAGAGCCCGACCGACCAGGAGGACCACCGCCGTGACTGACACCGACACCCTGCCAGGAGCCGTGCCGGCCGCCGCGGACCGGCGGACCGACGTGGTCGTGCTGTTCGGCGGCCGCAGCGGCGAGCACGCGGTCTCCTGCGGCTCGGCGGCGGGCATCCTCACCCACCTCGACCGCACCCGCCACCGCGTCCGGCCGGTCCGGATCACCACCGGCGGCGAGTGGATCGCCGGCCCGGCCGACCTGCCCGCCGCCCCCTACGACGCGGCCGCCCTCGCCCGGCTCACCCCCGCCCGTGGCACGTCCGCCTGGGAGAGCCTGCTGGCCGCCGGTCCCGTCCTCGGCGCGGCCGACCTGGTGTTCCCCGCCCTGCACGGCCCCTACGGGGAGGACGGCACGGTGCAGGGGCTGCTGGAACTGCTCGGCGTCCCGTACGTCGGCAACCGGGTGACGGCGAGTGCGGTCGGCATGGACAAGGACGTCACCAAGCGCCTGCTCGCCTCCGCCGGACTGCCCGTGGCGGCCTCCGCACTGCTGTGCGCGCCGGGCTGCGACAGCCTCGCGGCGGGTGAGCGGGAACGGCTGGGACTGCCGGTGTTCGTCAAACCCGCCCGGGCCGGGTCCAGCCTCGGCGTGACCAGGGTCGACACCTGGGACGCCCTGGCCGAGGCCGTGGCCGTCGCCCGCCGCTCGGACAGCAAGGTCCTGGTCGAACAGGCCGTGCTCGGACGGGAGGTGGACGTGGCCGTCGTCGAGCACCCGGACGGCACGCTGCAGGCCGGCCCGCCGCTGGAGATCAGGGTGGGTGGGGGCAGGGCCTTCTTCGACCACGACGCCAAGTACCTGGACCGGGCCACCCGCTTCGAGGTGCCCGCCCGGCTGCCCGAGGAACTCGGCGCCCGGCTGCAGGAGATGGCCCTGGAGGTGTTCGAGGCGCTGGACTGCTCGGGCCTGCTGCGGGTCGACTTCCTGCTGCGCGACGGCAGCGACCCGGTGGTCAACGAGGTGAACACCTTCCCGGGGTTCACCGCGGCCTCCCAGTACCCGCGGATCTGGGCCGCCGCCGGCCTGCCGTACCGGGAACTGCTGGACCTGCTGATCGACACCGCCCTCGCCCGCGCCGGACGCGGCCCGGCGCCCGCCACGGCACAGCCGGGCCGGGTGCCCGCCGGCGCCCGGTGAGCGGTCCGGAAGGGGGACGGGGACGGCTGCTCGGGGTGGCCAGCGTGCTGCTCGGGGTGGCCGTCTGCCTCGCGGCCGCCGGCGCGGGCACGGCAGGGACCGGGACCGTGCCCCGACCGCCGGCCTCCGCCGGTCCGGGCGCCGGGACACCCGGTGCCGAGGCCCCCGCCACCGGGGAGCCGGACAGCTGTCACCGGCCCGGCGTCCGGGCCGGCGGCCAACGGGCCCACTGCCGGCGGCGCTGACGGAGGAAGCCTGCGTTGGCCCGGGCCCGGGCCCGGGCCGGTCAACCGATCCGGTAGTCGAACCAGATCCGGTGGGTGCCGTCCTCCTCCACCGCAATGCCGCCGGTGCCCGAGATCCCCGCCAGCTCGCCGGTGCCGCTGGCCGGCACGATCACGAAGAACTGCGCGCTGCGGTCCGTCCCGGTGGTCGACGCCGAGTGGGCGAAGTTGAAGGCGCCGGACCGGCCGCCCAGCGAGCCTTCGAAGGACTCCATGGCGACGTACGTCCCGGTGCCCGTGGTCTGGTCGAAGGCGGCCGTGAACAGGGTCGCGGACCGGCCCGCCACCTCGCCCTCGAAGCTCTTCTCCATGGTGGCCACGCCCACCGGCAGCCCGGTGGCGACGGCCGGGTCCGGTACCAGTTCGGTGGGGACGAAGGACTTCACGGCGAACGTTCCGTCAGCTCTCATGCGGGCGATGGTAGCGGCGGGCACCGACAGCGGGCCGCCCCGCACACCGGGGCGCCTCGGGCACCGGCCGCCGTGCCGCGGCGGGCCACACCAACGGAGGAGCGTGGGGCCCGGATGCTGGGCCGGCCGGGTGATGCGGAGGTGGGTACGGGCCACCGGTGGGAGGGAGGCGGGCTGCGCGGGGAGGGATCAGTCATGTTGTCGCATCGTCAGATCATGACCCGTCGGCTTCTGCTGGTCGAGGCCGGGTTCACCCTGCTCTCCCCGCAGTCCTGGAGCCGCCTGTCGCCCGTGGCCGACGGCACCGACCGGACGGCCGACACCACGGCCGCCGCCGCACCCGCCGGCCCCGCGCCGCAGGCGCCGTCCGGGGCCCCGCCCGAGGCCGCCGCCGCGCCGCCGGTCGCCGCGGCCGCCCCGCAGGCGGCCGGTCCGCCCGCGCCGGTCCGGGTCAGGGACCCGCTGTTCTCGCTCTCCACCGATGACCGGCTGATCGCCCTGACCATCGACGACGGGCCGGACCCGACCTACACCCCCGCCGTGCTGAAACTCCTCGCCGAGCAGAAGATCTCGGCGACCTTCTTCCTGGTCGGCGAGAACGCCTCGGCCCATCCCGCGCTGGTCCGTGAGATCGCCGCCCAGGGCCACCACATCGCCAACCACACCTGGACCCACCCCGAGCTGCGCCGGCTCTCGGACACCCAGGTCGGCGACGAGCTGCGCCGCACCAGCGACTTCCTGCACACCACAACCGGCCGGGCACCCACCTGGTTCCGGGCCCCCGGCGGCGACTTCACCAAACCGTCGCTGGCGGCCGGCGCCGAACTCGGGATGCGGCCGATGTCCTGGTCGGTCGACCCGCGCGACTGGAGCCGCCCCGGCACCCCCGCCATCACCAGCCGCGTGCTGGAAGGGGTCCGCCCCGGCGCGATCGTGCTCAACCACGACGGCGGCGGCGACCGGTCGCAGACCGTCGCCGCCCTGCGGACGTACCTGCCGATGCTGATCGGCGAGGGGTACCGGTTCACCACACCGCCCTGAGGCCTCGGCCGCACAAGCTGCTCCGTATCCGGACAAAGCGCCTCCCGCGGCGGAACCGACCCCGGGCGGGCCTTGAGACGGCGGCCCGGATGGGTGAGGATCTTGCTGTTCCACCAAGATCAGCAATGTCCTCACGAGGGGAGCACAAGGTGTCCACACGGGCATACCGGCAGGGTGACGGCGGATCAGGAGAGCGGACGGCGGACGGGCGCGGTCCGGGGCGGCGCGCGCTGCTCGCCGGCGTCACGGGGATGGGGGCGCTCGCGGGCAGCCTCGCGCTGGGCGGGTCCAGCGCCTCGGCGGCGGCGGCCGGCGCCGACCCGTACGTGGTCGACGTCGTCGCCAAGGGCGCCGACCCGACCGGTCAGACGGCGAGCGACGCCGCGTTCCGGGCCGCCGCCGCGGAGCTGCTCGGCTCCTTCCAGCCCGGCCCGATCTCCGGCGCGATACCGAAGAAGACCCTGCTCATCCCGCCCGGCACCTACCTGCTGACGCAGCCGGACTCGCTGCTGCCCGGCGAGGACGGCGTCGGCCACGGCGGCATCGTCGACGGCATCGCGATCCGCGGGTACGGCAAGCGGCTGTCCCGGATCACGTACGCGCCGACCGCCCGGGACACCACGCTGTGGACCAACCGGCAGCGGTACAAGAACATCCGGATCAGCGGCCTGACGTTCGAGAGCAAGGACGCCACCGCGACCTTCAACTACGCCTACTCCTCCGACGCCGGCGGGGTCCAGGACACCTGGTACGAGGACGTCGAGTGGCGCGGCAGCTGGAAGGTCGGCATCGGCCTCGACGGCCCGGCCGGCACCTCCGACCTGAACAGCGAGATGGGCTGGGACCACTGCCAGATCGGCGGCTCCTACACCGACGCGTTCCTGGTCATCGGGATGACGCCGGCCGCGTCCCAGCAGGACCAGTTCCTCAACTACTGGTTCCGGGACTGCAAGGTCGAGTACAAGTCCGGCACGTTCGTGCGCAACGAGCGCGGCGGCTCGGTGAACTTCACCGGCGGCTCGTACATCCTCACCGACGCGGCCTCCACCGGGACCTTCTTCCAGCTCGGATCGGCGGCAACCGGCCGGGCCGACTCGGTGATGCGGCTGTACGCCCAGGGCATCCGCTTCGAGCTGCGCGGGCCGGGCCACAAGGTGATCGACTCCTCCTGGTACAAGGGCAACATCACCTTCGTCTCCTGCGACGACATCGCGCTGTCGTTCCAGTCCTGGGCGCCCAACGCGGTCACCCACGTGTACCGCTTCGACGCCGTCAACCCGTCCCGCGGCCCGATGGTGCGCTACCAGGACTGCGCGCTGATGGGCTCGCACCAGGTCAACGCCGCCACCGCGACCACGGCGGGCAAGCTGCTGTACGACGGCTGCCGGTTCATCGACATGACCGCGGGCACCGGGACCACCGGCTTCCTGCGCTGGACCGGCACCGCACCCTGGTACGAGTTCCGGGACTGCCAGCTCCAGGGTGCCCGGCTGGCCGACGTCAAGGCCCCGTAGCGCACCGCGCCCGGCGGCGTCCGGACCGGGTCAGGCCGAAGCGGAGGACGGCCTGCGCCGGGACGGGCGGACCGGGTACGCCGAAGAGCGGACGAAGAGTGAAGGCCGGACCGCGCCCGCGATGACCTCGTGGCAGGTCCGGCCTTGCGCCCGCCGACGGGCCCGAGAGGCCGGCCGCCGGGGCGGGCCGGGACGCTTCCGGTGACCGGAAGGGGTGCGCGCCACGGCCCGTCGAGTCGGGCCGGCCGGTGGGAGCGCCTGCCCTTGGGGCACGACGGTAGCGTTGCGCGGTCCCCCTGCGAACCCCAACCCGCCGGTATCTTGCGGGCTGGGACGGGCGCACCGGCTCCGCCGCAGGTGGGAGGGCTTGTCCGGGAGGACTCATCCGCGAGGACCTATCCGGGCGGACTCATCCGTAGGTGGGGTGCTGGGGCCAGCCGGCGGGGGAGTCCTCCCAGTCCTCCTGTCGGCCGTACGCGGTGAGGTCGAGGATGCTGTGCAGGAACACCAGCCGGTCCACGCCGCGCGAGGTGGTGCTGTACGTCCGGTGGACCCGGTCGCCGTCGCGCAGGAAGGCGCTGAGCATGAAACCGCCGCCGGCGCCGCAGTCCGCCGAGAACGACGTCCCGCGCGAGGACACGAACGGCATGGTCCAGCCCTGGCGGGCCTTGGCCTCCTCGATCCGGGCGAGCGGCAGGTCCGACACGGTCGCCCAGGCGACCCCGTGGTCCGCGAGCGCGGCCGGAGCCTTGGCCGGGACGTTGTCGGTGAACTTGGTGCACCCCGGGCAGAGGTGGTCGGGACCGACGTCCATGAACTGGTACACCACCAGCTGGTCCTTGCCCTCGAACAGGTCGAGCAGCGTCCTGGGGCCGGTCGGCGACTCGAACACGTAGTCGTCGGCGAAACGCACCATCGGCAGCCGGCGGCGGCGCGCCGCGAGCGCGTCCAGGGCACGGGTGGCTTCCTTCTCGGCCTCGAGCAGCTCGTCGCGGGCGAGCTGCCACTGTGCGGCCGACACGATCTCGGGCTTCTCCATGCGCCGATTGTGTCCCCGCCCGCGGCCGCCCGGCGCGAGGCCGGGCCGCGACACCCCGGACGGCCGACAGCGCGGCGGGACGGGCTCCTGCCGCCCACGTTCCGGCGATCCCCGGTGGGGTTTTGTGGAGGGCGTACCAGCTACCGCCGGGTCGCCTGCTGGCCGGTCAGGACGGCGACCGCGCGGGTCAGGGTCTCGGGGGTGGCCGTGTAGGGGAGCCGCAGGTAGCGGGTGAGGGTGCGGTCGGCGGAGAAGGCCGGCCCGGGCGAGAGCCGCAAGCCCTCGCGGGCCGCGCGGGTGGCCAGGGCGGTCCCGGTCGTCCCGTGCAGCCGCAGCCACAGGCAGAGGCCGCCCGGCGGGAGCGTGAAGCTCCACGCGCCCGTACCCGTCAGCAGGGCCGCCAGGTGGTCGCGCTGGGCGCGGAGCCGCTCCCGCCGCTCATGCACCAAGGCGTGCAGGTCGGCCAGGAGCTCGCAGGCGATGAGCTGTTCGAGCGGTGGTGGTGACAGCCGTGCCTGGAGCGGGTTGTGCAGGAGTTCGCGGATGCGGGCGGCGTCGGTGCGCAGCCAGCCGACGCGCAGGCCGCCCCAGACGAGTTTGCTCAGCGAGCCGACGGCGACGACGGCCCTGCCGGTCAGGTGCGGAACGGGCTCCGGCGGGGTGCGCAGGTCCAGGTCGCGCAGGGTCTCGTCGACGACGACCGTCATGCCGTGGCGGGCCGCCAGGTCGGCCACCCGGTCGCGCTGGGCGGCGGGCATCAGGGCGCCGGTCGGGTTGTGGAAGTCGGGGGTCAGGTACGCCAGTCCCGGCCGTACGGTCCTGGCGGTGTGCGCGAGATGGTCCGGATCCCAGCCGTCGGCGGTGACGGGCGAGGCCGCCAGCCGGGCGCGGCGGCGCCGCAGGACGGCCAGCGCGCCCTGGTAGGTGGGGCTCTCCACCAGGACGGGGCGGGCGCGGTCGTGCAGGTGGTCGGCCAGGAGCGTGAAGGCGGCCCGGGCGCCCGAGGTGACCAGGATCTGGTCCGGGCGGGTCGGCAGGCCGTCGCGGGTGTAGCGGTCGGCCAGCAGCTCCCTCAGCCGCGGGAGCCCCGCGTCGGGTTCGGCCGAGTCGACCAGCAGGGCGGCGGACCGCTCCACGGCCCGCCGGGACGCCTCCAGGTAGGCGGCGTGGGGGGCGGCGGGCACCGCGCGGGTGAAGTCGAGGCCGTCCCCGTGGTCCACCGACCAGGGTGCGGTGCGCTCGGTGATCTCCGGTGGGAGCCGGACGTCGCTGCCGCTGCCGGGGTGCGTCCGCAGCCAGCCACCGTCGCGGAGCGCGGCGAGGGTGGTGACCACGGTGCCGCGGCTGACCCGGAGCGCCGAGGCGAGGGCGCGCTCGGACGGCAGCCGGGTGCCGACCGGGATCCGCCCGTCGATGACGGCGTCCCGGACCGCCGCGGCGAGAGCCTGCGCGAGCGGTCCCGGCTCCTGCCGCCAGCTGCCGAGGACGGAGGCGATGCCGGGGCCGCGGGTCTCGATCATTGGTCCAGTTTGCCAAAAGTGGACCAGGACTCCGCCGTCGGCGGCCCGTAGCGTCGCAGCGACCGACCCGTGACCGTGCCCCGAGGAGCCCACCCTTGCCTTCCCTGCACCCCCACCGAACGAGCGGCTGGCTGCGGCAGACGGCCGGCGGTCTGCCGCCCGCGTTCTGGTACCTGTGGACGGCGTCGCTGATCAACCGGACGGGCGCGGTGGCGCAGATCTACCTCGGCGTGTACCTGCTCTCGGTCCGGCACTTCGAGGTCTCCTGGACCGGACTGGTCATCGGTCTGGGCGGCATCGGCACGGCCCTGGGCGGACTGCCCGGCGGGATCATCGCCGACCGGTGGGGACGGCGCCCGGCGATGCTCGGCGCCTCCGTCCCCGCGGCGCTGACCATGCTGGCCCTGGGCTGCACCGACAGCCGGGCGGCCGTCCTGGTCCTGGCCCTGCTGCTCGGGGTGTTCCTCGGCATCGTCCGGCCGGCGTTCACCGCGTCGATCATCGATGTGGTCGCCGAGGCCGACCGGGTCCGCGCGCTGAACCTGAACTACTGGGCGTTCAACCTGGGTTCGGGCGCCGCGGCGCTGCTCGCCGGGCTGCTGGCCAGGGTCGAGCCGATGCTGCTGTTCGCGGCCAACGCCGGCGTCCTGCTGTGTTCGACGCTGCTGCTCGCGCTGAAGGTCCCGGAGACCCGGCCCGCCGCCACGGCGGCCGCCAGGACCGGCCGGGCCGGGCTCGGCCCCGTCCTGCGGGACCGGACGTTCATGGTCTTCGTCGGACTGACCCTGCTCGGCTGGACGATGATCGAGACCAACAAGACGCTGCCGGCCTCCCTCGTCGCCGACGGGCTGGACGTGACGTCGTACGGGCAGGTCATCGTGGTCAACATGGTGCTGATCGTCGCCGGGCAGCTCGTCCTGCCGGGACTCGTGGCCCGGTACCGGCACGAGCACGTCCTGGCCGCCTCGGTGGTGATCGCCGGGGTCGGCTTCGGGCTGGTCGCGCTCGCCGACTCGCTGTGGGCGTACGCGCTGACGGTCGCCGTCTGGACGGTCGGCGAGATGCTGATGACGCTGGCGAACTCCGCGGTGATCGTCCAGTTGTCGCCCGCCGACGCCCGGGGCCGCTACCAGGGGGTCTTCGGATTCGGTCCGCCCGGCGCGATGTTCCTCGGCCCGACCCTCGGCGGGCTCGTCGCCGAACGCCTGGGCACGGGCACGCTCTGGACCGGAGTGTTCTGCCTCGGTCTCGTCCTGGCCGCCGCGAACCTGGCGGCCGGGCCCGCCCGGTCCCGCCGGGTGGCGCACCTGCGGACCGCCGCCGCGGAGCGAGCACGGCACGGGTCGGGCAAGGAGCTCTCCGAGGCCCGGTGACCACCGGAGGGCGGCCCCCGCCGGAGCCACCCGGACACCGGCCCCGGGCGACCCGTCAGCTCTCCAGGAACGGCTCCTCGCTCCAGCGGAACCACGCCCGGCCGTCCTCGATGTGCAGCAGGAACTCCGCAACCGGCCCGGAGGGGGAGACCAGCGCCAGGCGCCCGGTGATCTCCTCGTACGCGGCGTCGAAGGCCTCCCACTCCTCGGCCTCGCACAGCGCACGCGTCCGGGCGAACAGCGGCTCCACGGCAGCGAACCCCGGACCCGGGACGAAGCGGCCGTGCAGCCACGGGAAGTCGGCCTCGTCGACGACGATCTCGCCCACCCCGCCCTCCCGGCCCGCCGGACCATCCCTCCGTACCAGCCGCCACACCCCGCCGCCGAACGCCATCGCAGACCCCCCTCCGGGCCGGCGCCCGCCGACCGTCCTGCCGGGAGCATCGCAGACGGGTCCGACACCGCTGCCGAGCGCCCGGAGCGGCATCCGGGGGGATCGGCGGGGACACGGACCGGGCCACCCGCCCCTGCGCGTCCCGCGCGGTTACGCTCGCCCGATGGGCCGACCCGAGGAGCGCGCCGAGGGCGCGGGACCGTTCACCACCAGGCTGACCGGGCGCCCGGGCCGGGGCGGGACGGCGATCTGGGAGTCGCGTCTGGCCCGCAAGCGCGGCGCGCTGCGGGTCCGCACCCACGACGGCGGCGAGCGCCGGGCCCGCCGCGCCGACGACGTCGCGCTGCGCCGCCTCGCCAGACTCAACGCGATCGCGGCCGCCGCGTTCACGGTGGGCGGCGCGCTGTTCGCCGCCGGCGCGGCGCTCGCCCAGCTCGGGTCGACCGGCGCGACCACCATCGCCACCGTCTACTTCGTGGGCGGCCTGTTCTTCAACACCGGCGGCTACACCTCGCTGCTCCAGGCGGTGAACTCGCCGCGCCGCGGGACCGATCCGGCCGGCGGCTGGTCCGGCTCGCTGGTCACCGGCGGGTGGCGGTGGTGGAGCTACGAGCCGCTGCGGATCGACTGGCTGAGCACCTTCGTGCTGTTCGTCGGCACGCTGGTGTTCGGCATCAACCTGCTCGACTCCTTCCTGACCGGGCTGACGGCCCAGCAGGTGAACCGGCTGATCTGGACGCCCGACCTGATCGGCTGCGCGCTGTTCCTGGTCTCCGGCCACCTGGCGATCGTCGAGGTGTGCCACGGGCGGCCGTGCTGGCGTTCACGCAGCCTGGCCTGGTGGATCGTCATGGTCAACCAGCTCGGCTCGGTGCTGTTCCTGGTCTCCGCCCTGGCCGCGTTCACCCGGCCGGAGACCGACAGCCTGGTGAACGTGGACATCGCCAACTGGGGGACCTTCGCCGGAGCCCTGTGCTTCTCCGTCGGCGGCGTGCTGCAGTTCTTCGAACGGCCCTGACCATGCGTCAGTCGCCGCGGCGGGCGGTGGTCCCCCCCCGCCCCACATGAAGACCCCCACCCCGCCCGCCCCAGCCCCGCGGCGGTAGAGCGCACGCAGGCCGAGGAAGGCCGACCACAGGTGACCGAAGCCCTCCTCACCGAACGGGCTGCCGCCGAACGGGCTGCCACCGAACGGGCCGTCGCCGTACGGACCCTCGGTCTCGGCCGCCGACCCCAGGCGGACGAAACGGGCCCGCAGCCACGCCTCGTCCAGGGGCTCCAGCGCGGCCGCGACCTCCCGGGCCTCCTGCGCCTCGGTGAGGGCGGCCAGGTGGCCGGCGCCCTGGTACAGCGGCAGCCCGCCCAGGACGGCGTGGGAAAGAGGGTAGTGCGGGCTGCCGTACGCCCCGGAGCCGTACGACTCGTAGCCGTGCGCCCCGGCGCCGTACGTCGGGGAGCCGTCGGTCAGGCAGCGGTGCAGGTGGTCCCAGGCCTTGTCGAGCTCGGCCAGCCAGTCGCGCTCCCACTCCCGCTCGATCGCGGCGAGCAGCCCCAGCACCTCGCCGTCGTCGCGGGCACCGGCCAGCCGCGCGGCCCGGTCGGCGGTGAGCGCGAACAGCACCCCTCGACCCGTCATGTCGTCCCCTCTCCCACGGCCTCGCCCCGCCCTCACGGCGTGATCCGACGCTAGCGGCCGGTACCGACAGTTCCGGTGCGGAACGGGTGCGGGTGCGGAACGGGTGCGGTGGCGGCCGGGGCCGGTCCGGGGTGAGGTGTCGGACCGGCCCCGGCCGGTGGTCCGGGGCGGTTGCGGCCGTGTTTACCCGTGGGGCGTCAGGCCGAGAAGCCGCCGTCGACCGCGATCGAGGTGCCGGTGATGTACCGGCCGTCCTCGCCCGCGAGGTGGGCGACGGTCGCGGCCACGTCCGAGGGTCGGCCGAAGGCGCCGAGGGTGGTCTGGTCGCGCTGGAAGTCGGCGCCCGGGCCGTCGGCGGGGTTCATGTCGGTGTCGGTCGGCCCCGGGTTGACCAGGTTGGCGGTGATCCCCCGGCCGCCGAGCTCCCGGGCGAGCGCCTTGGTGAGGCCGGTCAGGGCCGCCTTGCTGGTCGCGTAGAGCGTCGCACCGGCGAACGGCACCCGGTCGTTCATGCAGCTGCCGATGGTGATGATCCGGCCGCCGGCCGGGAGGTGCACCGCCGCCGCCTGGGCCATCAGGAACGGCCCGCGCACGTTGACGTCCAGCACCGCGTCGACCTCGTCCGCGGCCAGGTCGGCGAGCGGGGCGATCATCCCCAGGCCCGCGTTGTTGACCAGGATGTCCAGCCGTCCGAGGCGGGCCACCGTGCCGTCCACCGCCGCCCGCACCGCCGCCGGGTCGCCGCTGTCCGCCCGTACCGCCCAGGCGCGGCGGCCGAGCGCCTCGATCGCGGCGGCCACCGCGGCCGCCCGCTGCCCGTCACCGCGGTAGGTGAGGGCGATGTCGGCGCCTTCCTCGGCCAGCCGCAGCGCGACCGCCGCGCCGATGCCCCGGCTGCCGCCGGTCACCAGCGCCACCTTGCCGGCCAGCCTCGCCGCCCGGCCGTCCACCGCGCCCGTGCGCTCCGTCGTCGTCGTGGTCATGAGAGTCGTCGTGGTCATGAGAGGGGAACTCCTTCTGTGCTCGCGGGACATGGTTCGATCCTCGGTCGGCACGGCGTGGAACTCCGGCGGTATTCGGACGCGGCGTTCAACCTTCAACAACCCGGGTGGGCGAGGCCCGTCGCGGACGCTACGAAACCGCCGCCAGCAGCAGCGACTCGCCGACCGCGGTCCGCGCGTACAGCACCGAACGGCCGGCCCGGTGGGCGCTGACCAGGCCCGCGTCGCGCAGCGCCGTCAGGTACTGCGACACCCCGGCCGCCGAGAGCCCGGTGCGGCGGGCCAGTTCGGTGGTCGAGGCCGGGGAGTCCAGCTCGGCCAGCAGCAGGGCCCGCGAACGCCCCAGCACGGCGGCGAGGGCGGCCGTGCCGGCCACCGGCCGCCGCGCCCACAGGGCACCGACACCGCGGGCCGGATAGGCGAGTTGAGGCGGCCCGGGCGGCGTCACCCGGGCGAACGGATGCGGTCCGGTGAACGCCGACGGCACCAGCAGCAGCCCCGGGCCCGCCGACGGGAGGGACAGTGGCGCCTTGCGGCGCACCAGCCGCAGCACGTCGTCCTCCCAGCTGACCGACGAGTGGAGGTCGTTGAGGACGTGCCCGGCGCCGTACTCGGCGACCTGCCGGGCCCGGTGGAACACCTCCGCGTCGAGCACCGCACGGATCCGCTCCCAGTACGGGGCGAGCGCCAGCTCCCAGTACGTCCCGATCTCCTCCACCACCCTGCTCAGCCGCGCCCGCGGATCCGCGTACAGGGCGCGCAGCCGCGGGCCGAGGCGCCCCGCCTGTTCGCCCAGCCGGTCGAGGTCGCGGCGCACCCGGTCCTCCGGTGTCGCCAGGATCGCGGCCAGCTCCGTGGCCAGGTCCGGCGCCGGGCCGGCGGGTGCGGGGTTCAGGAAGTCCGCCACGTAACCCGCGGGCGGGACCAGGTCGGCGAGCCAGCCGCGGTCCAGCCCCGCCGCCGCCAGCCGCGGCCGGACCTGCTCCACCCACGGCCGGTGCACCGGATGGGCGGCGCCGCCGGTCAGCGCCCGGAAGCTGGTCCCCACCTCCCACATCGGGGAGACGGCGAACCGCATCAGCGCCAGGTCACCCGCCGAGAACGCCAACTCCGTCAGGACGGTGACCACCCCTCGGGTCGCAGGGATTCAGAAATATGTGAATCAATGGCAGTCGGCACCCTACCGCAGCGATCATTCCGGCATGACCTCACAGACCATCACGGCAGCATCGTCCGGTACCTGGACCCTCGGTGACCTGGCAGTCAACCGGATCGGCTTCGGCGCGATGCGCCTGGCCCAGGACGGCAAGGCGCTCATCCCCGACGCGGTGCCCGGCGACCGCGGCCGGGCGGTCACCGTGCTGCGCCGCGCCGTCGAACTCGGCGTCAACCACATCGACACCGCCGCCTTCTACTTCTCCCCGCTGCGCTCCGCCAACGAGCTGATCAACCGGGCACTCGCCCCCTACCCGGACGACCTGGTCATCACCACCAAGGTCGGACCCGGCCGCGACCGGTCCGGGAGGTGGGAGACCCACGCCACGCCCGAGCAACTGCGCGGCCAGGTCGAGGAGAACCTGCGCCAGCTCGGCCGCGACCACCTCGACGTGGTGAACCTGCGGATCCTCGGCACCGGTTCGATCGCCGAGCGCTTCGGCGCTCTCGCCGACCTGCGGACCGCCGGGCTCATCCGCCACCTCGGCATCTCCAACGTCCAGCCGCACCACCTCGAGGAGGCCATGGCCATCGCACCGGTGGTCTGCGTCCAGAACCCCTACGGCATCGGCATGCGGCCCGAGCACGACGGGTTCGTCCGCAGCTGCGGCGAGCGGGGCGTCGCCTTCGTACCGTTCTACGCCATCGCCGGCACCGGCCGGGAGGCGGGCGCGAGCGGCGCCGACAGCCCGGCGGTGCTCGCCGTCGCCCGCGCCCACGGCGCCAGCCCGGCCCAGGTCCGGATCGCGTGGACGCTGCAGCTCGGCCCGCACGTGCTCGCCATCCCCGGCACCGGCAACCCCGACCATCTCGCCGCCAACGTCGCCGCCGGGGCGCTGCACCTGACCGAGGACGACCTCACCGCCCTGGAAGCCGTCCACCGGGCCGGCGCTTGAACCCCGCGGTGATCCTCCGGCAGGGGTGAGGCCCTCCGGCGCGCAGGGCCTCACCCCCGCCCCGTGATCAGCACATGGAAACCCCGTCGAGTCCGTCCCGAGGAACCGCACCGGCTCCCCGGCCCGGGGCGGGGAGAAGGCGGCATCGGCTCCGCACGGTGTCGCGGCCGAGCCGCCGGGGAGGCGGCCCCGGTGGTCGCCGCCGCGTGGGAGGCGCCGGTGGTGTCAGCAGACCGCGTGGGCGGCGTCCAGGATGAGGTCGGCGACCGCCCGGGGGTGGCTGAGCATGGCGACGTGCGAGGAGGTCGGCACCTCGACGACCTTGCGGGCGCCGGCCCGGGCGTACATCCAGCGCTCGCAGGCCGGCGGGATCGCCTTGTCCCGCCCGGCCACCAGACCCCAGGAGGGGATGGTCCGCCAGGCGGCCACCGTGGTCGGGTAGGTGAAGGAGTCGGCGTCGAAGGGGCGTTGGGTGGCCTGGAGGACGCGGAAGTCCGCGGCGGGGATGTCGGCGGCGAAGGCGGCCTGCCCGTCCTTGCCGAGGTAGAACTCGGTGCCGGTGGTCCCGTCGGCCTTGGTGTACGGCACCGGCACGCTCACCGGCAGGACCTCGCTGCCGGGGAACCTGCCGATGAGCTCGCCCTGGGTCTCGCCAACGTCGGGCACGAACGCGGCGATGTAGACCAGCGCCTTGACGTTGGCCTTCCCGGCGGCGGCGTTGGTGATGACGGTCCCGCCCATGGAGTGGGCGACCAGCACGACCGGTCCGGTGATGCTGTCCAACAGGCCGGCGATGTAAGGGGCGTCGGTCGGGATGCCGCGCAGCGGGTTGGACCCGCAGACGGCGGTGAACCCCTTGCGCTGCAGTTCGCCGATGGTGGCGTTCCAGCAGGACGAGTCGGCGTAGCCGCCGTGCACCAGGACGATCGTGGGCTTCACCCCGGGCCGTCCCTCCCCGGTCGCCGCCGCCGCGGTGGTGCCGGTGCCCGCCGTCAGGGCGGCCGATCCGGCCAGCGCCGCGCCGGCGGCCAACACCGTGCGGCGGGAGAACTCCGTACTCATGGGACTCCTTCGTCATTCGTCGTGATCGGGTGACTGCCGGGCCTGTGAGTCCCGGCGCCGACGTGATGCCCGCGGGACCGGGAAGTTCGACACCGGGAAGGTGATGCACATCACAGGGAAGGTGGCGAACTCCGGGCCCGGCGGTGCATCAGGGCGGTATCGGGGTACCGGGATGCGGTGAAGCCCTTCCCGGCACCCATCGCAGGTCCGAATTGGAGGAGTTGACGCATGATGAGTCCTGCAGTCACCGCCCGCAACGTTGTGCTGGTGCACGGCGGCTTCGTCGACGGCTCCGGCTGGCGGGGGGTCCACGACCTGCTGACCGCCGACGGGTTCACCGTGAGCGTGGTGCAGAACCCGACCCTGTCGCTGGCCGGGGACGCGGCGGCGACCCGGCTGGTCCTGGACGCCCAGGACGGCCCGACCGTGCTGGTCGGCCACTCCTACGGCGGCGCGGTCATCTCCGAGGCCGGCACCCACGCCACCGTGGCCGCCCTCGTCTACGTCGCCGCCTTCGCCCCCGACAAGGACGAGTCGGTGAACACCCTGATCGCCGACCCGCCGCCCGGCGCGCCCGTCCCGCCGATCCTCCCGCCGGTCGAGGGCCACCTCTTCCTCGACAAGGAGAAGTTCGCCCACTCCTTCGCCGCCGACCTGCCCGAGGCCGACGCCCGCTTCCTCGCCGCCTCCCAGGTCCCCTGGGGCCTGGACGCCCTCGGCGGCGCCGTCACCTCCCCCGCCTGGCGCCTGAGGCCCACCCACTACCTCGTCGCCACCGACGACCGGATGATCCCGCCGCCGGCCCAGCACGCCATGGCCGAACGGGCCGGCGCCACCGTCACCGAGACCGCCGCCAGCCACGCCGTCCACATCTCCCGGCCCGAGCAGGTCGCCGCCGTCATCAGAGCCGCGGCCAGCGGTTCCTGACCCTCGGCCCGCGGCCACCGCCTGCCCGTTACCTTCTTCGTGGCCCCGCCGGGGCGGGCGGTGGCCGCGCCATGGCCGCAGCACCCTTCCCGGGTCCTGCCGCACCATCCCGTACCCACCCCAGGCCCGGCCGGAGGGCAGACCCGTGATCCCGTTCGAACCACTCACCGACGCCCACCTCACCAGACGGGCCCAGGCCGGCGAGACGGGCGCCCTGGGCCTGCTCCTCGCCCGCCACCAAGCCCCCATGCACGCCGTGGCCCTCAGCGTCCTGGGCCACGGCCCCGACGCCCAGGACGCCGTCCAGGAAGCAGCCCTCACCGCGCTGAGCCGCATCGGCGACGTCCGCGACCCCGAAGCCGTCGGCGCCTGGCTGCGCGCGGTGGTCCGCAACACGGCCCGGATGCGCCTGCGCGCCACCCGCGAACACCCTGCCACCGGCGACCTCGCCCGCCTTCTGCCACCGGCTCCCGACAGCACACGGCCGGACCGGGCGCTGGACGGGCACGCAATGCGGGACTGGATCTGGGCCGCACTGGAGCAGCTGCCCGAGCCGCAGCGCCTGGTGCTGATGCTGCGCCACTTCACCACCGTCACCTCGTACCGGGACCTGGCCGAGGTGTGCGAGGTGCCGGTGGGCACCGTCCGCAGCCGCCTCCACCAGGCCCGCGCCGCGATGGCCCGCCACCTGCTCGCGGCCGCCGCCGAGGCCCACGACGACGCCTTCGCCCCCAACCACGCCAGCCGGCAGGAAGCCCTGGCCACCCTCGCCGCCTCCGAACGCGGCAGCCTCCCGCGCGAGATCGCCGAACTGTGGCCGGCCGCGACCCGCCTGGTCGGCGTCCTCGCCCGCCCCGGAGAGCACCTCCACCCCACCCCGGTGATGGACCGCCTCCAGGCCGCCGGCGTCCGCCAGCACCCGTGCCACGTGGTGGCCGGCCGGTCCATCGCCATCTGGGAGATGGACGTCACCAACCCCGCCGACAAGACCAACCCCTGCCCCAGCAGCCTGACCTGGCTGATGCTCCGCGACGACCGCCACCGGGTCCGCAGCCTGCGCGTCATCTTCCCCTCCGGCCACCCGGCACCCGCCACCGCCGCGTAGTAGTCGCGTGCGGAGCCGGTTGGGGATCAACTGCGCCGCAGGGCCGATCCGTCCGGGACCGGCTCGCCACGCCCCTGCCCGAGGCCCCCGGCCGATCGAGATCCTCACGCCTGCATCGAACGGACGTGCCACGTCCACGCCAGGCCGGCCGAGCCTGGGTAGGCCGAGCCTGGACCCGGCCGGGACGGGCGACGGGTCCAGGTGGTGAGGAGGTCACCGGTCAGCGCGGTGAGGCGGGTTGGGCCGAGCGCGCCGGCGGGGTGGTCGAGGAGCGGCTCCCTCCGGGCCCGCCCGGTCAGCCGGAGGCGAGTATTCGGGCCAGCCGGGCCGCCTCGGTCCGGACGCGGCGGGGGGCGGTCGAAGCCGTGAGGGCGTCGAGGGCGGGCAGAGCGGTCCGGATGCCGTCCGCCGCCGCGCACTCGGCGGCCAGCGCGAGGGCGTCCGCCAGTCCGCGCACGCCCGGTTCTTCGGCGGCGAGCACGGTGATCAGGGCAGTCAGCACCTGCCAGACCGGCCGGCCCGCACCGCTGCGCGCGGCGTCGGCCAGGACGGGCAGGAACCGGTTCGGCTTGGCCGCCGTCAGCCGCCACAGCCCCGCGATCCACGCGCCGAGCACCTCGGGACGCAACCGCCCGTGCGCGTTCAGGACCAGCAGGGCGTCCAGCGCCACGGTGCGGTTCTCCGGGCGGGCGGCGGTGAGCCCGTACGCGAGCGCCAGGTGGTACACCGCTGCGGGCCGACCCGCGACCTCGGCGAGCCGGGGCAGCCAGGGGTTGAGGACGTGATGGCTGGCGGAGTTCGCCTGGGACACCAGGGCGGGCAGGCCGTGCGCGGCGACGGTCTCCGGATGCCAGGGCGCCACCCAGGGCAGCTGGGCGAGCACGCCGGGGCGCGGCACCGCCATCCCGAGGAACAGCCCGGCTTCGGCCGGGTCGGGCAGGGCGTGCAGCAGGCCGGTGATGCCATCCGGGACGGGCCCGGCGGCGTGGACGAACGGCGCGATCCGAGGAATCGTCTCGAGGACCCCGTACGGGGCGGGCCGCTCGGGCCGGCCCGGCGGCTGGGTGTGAAAGGCGTCCGGGGTAGGCGGCGGGGCATCGGCCGGGAGCTCGCAGCCGAGTCCGGCGGCGGCCGAGCGGGCGGCCGGCAACGCCTCCGGAGGCAGCCGGAGCAGGGACTGCGCCAGGTCGGCGGGCCCCGGCGAGGCCCCGGCGGCCCGGTACACCGCCAGCCGCTCGGTGAACACCGCCGGATCGACGGCGCCATCGGCGGCGGTCGGGGTGGCGAGCAGCAGCGGCACCGGCGCCGGCCCGATCCGGGACGCGACCTCCAGCACGCGCAGCACCGGAACGGTCCCCGGACCACGGAGGTGAGCGGGCCGGTCGAGCATCTCGGCGGCGTGCTGCGCCGCCAGGTGACGGCGGCCGGTCAGGGCGTCGAGAAGGCAGCCGAGTGCTTCCTCGAGGCGGTGGGCCTGCCAGATCTTGATCGGTTCGTCGTTGCGGCCCGCGGTGAGCGGAGCGAGGGCAGCATGGAGGGCCGCGGCGTCACGGTGGTGCTCGGCGACGAGGGCGGCGAGGACCACCTCGAACTCGCCCGGGTCGGGCACCTGATCGGCCATCACGGCCGCCAGCCGCTCGGCGAGGTCGAGCGGGCCGGCGGGTGCGGCGGGGAGCGCGGCCCGGCCCATGGGCGCTGTGGCGGCCTGCGGTTCGGCGGCATCCTCCCGCGCCGGGGCCGCCGGGGCCTGGACGGCCAACAGGCGGTGGGCCTCGGGCTGCAGGGCCGGGCCGAGGGCGACGGCGGCGCTGCGCACGGCCTCGGCGGAGGCCGGGGCGACGCCGGACAGGTGCTGGGCGGCGAGGCGCAGGGCGCGCTCCTGGACGGCCATAGCGGGATGGGCGAAAGCCACGCCGACGGCGGGCAGCAGGCTGTCCGCCGTGGCGGGGTCGCGGCGCAGGGCGGCGGCGGCGCGGCTCAGCTGGACGGTGGTGAGGGTCTTCTCCGGGCGGGCCAGGACGGCGGCCGTCAGCTCGGTGAACACCTCGGCGGGCAGTCGGTCGTCCACGGGTACCAGCGCCGCCTGGGCGGCCTTGGCGGCGGCCGGCGCGCCGTCGGCGGCCAGCCGGACGTGATCGCGGGCCCGGGCGAGGACCTCCTCCGGGTCGAGCGCCAGCGCCGCGTACAGCTGGAGGAACCCGCGCAGGTTGCCGGGCCGGTCGCCGCGCAGGAGCTTTCCGAGGCAGAGGCCGATCAGCTCGGCGCGGTCGAGCACACCCTCGCCCGCCAGCGTGGCGAGTACCTTGGGCCACTCGTTGGCCGGCCCGGAGCGAGCGGCGTAGGGGTCGGTGAACTCGGATCCGACGTCCGGGACCTCGAACAGGCGACGGACGAACTCGGCCAGCCTGGGCTGGGCGCGCAGCCAGGACAGCAGGGTGTCGTGGTGCGGCACCGGCTCGCGCAGGCCGTGCTCGGCGAACCACTCGCCGATCTCGAGGTGGGGGTGGCGAATCGAGCTGCCCTCACGCACCCAGCCGATCAGGTAGCCGTCGGTGGTGGGGAGTTCGGCGCCCGACCAGACGGCGAGGGCGTGGGTGATCAGCCACCGGTCGTGGTCGCCCCGCGGGGGCAGCCACTCGGCCAGCCGGACTGCGAGTTCACGGTGGAACGCCTGGTCGCGGTGCGGTGGGAGCAGCGCCATCAGCAGGACGTGGTGGTCCGGGTTGGTGGAACCACCGCAGGGCAGCGGCCAGGTGATGTCGAGGAGCGGGCGGGTCGTCAGCCACTCCAGGGCCTGGGCGGGAGTGGCGGCGCAGTAGATCCCGGCGAACTGCAGGGCGGCGAGCTGATCGTAGGCGGCGTCATACCGGTCCCATTCGTCCGAGGCGAGCTCGCGCGCGAGCTCGGCGCGGAGCTGGCGCAACGGAGTGCGCAGATGGCTCAGCTCGGCGGCGGGCACGGAGGAGAACCGCTCGATCACGCCCTGCGGAATCCGCGCCGCGATGAGGGCGCGCGCCTCCTCCCAGCTGATCGTCCCGCTCTTGAGATCCGTCACGATGCCCCCTCACCAGGTCCGATCGACGTTCGTGAACATAGCGCTCCCCACTGACAGCCGTACGCCCGGGCCCTCCGGGCGTGACAGACGGGCTGCCGGGCGAGCTCGGGGCAGACGGGAGGCCGGGGAGCAGTCGGAGGCCGTCCGGGCGGCGAACGCCGTGCCGTGCCCGTGCGGAGGGGTGCGAGCGGGTCCACGCCGAGTCGGAGTGGTACGACGGTCCGCGGGCGGGCGGAGGGGCGGGCTGGCCGGCCGGTCGGGGGGCCGGTGGGTCGGTCGCCGAGCCGGGCGTCGTCGACTGGCCCCGGTGGCGGGTGGACGGCACGGAGTACCTGGTCAGGTGGCGCGTACCGGGCTGAGCCGGTGCCCCGTGCCCCCGTGCCCCGGGGCCCGGCTGGTCAGCGGGGGGCCGGTTCGGGTTCGTCGACGGCGCTGAGGGGTTGGGCCAGGGACTCGAGGCTGCGGCGTTCGGCGCGGACGCCGATCGCCGCCTCGACGCCGCCGGCCAGGGTCATCAGGGCCGCGCCGATGCAGAAGGCGAGGGTGGTGTCGGCGGGTTTGCCGCTGCTGACCAGGCCGTTGAAGAGCAGCGGCCCGGTGATGCCGCCGATCGCGGTGCCCACGGCGTAGAAGAACGCGATGCACAGCGCCCGGGTCTCCAGCGGGAAGATCTCGCTGACCGTCAGGTAGGCGGCGCTCGCACCCGCGGAGGCCAGGAACAGCACGGCCGTCCAGCAGGCCGTCATGGTGGTCGCGTTCAGCAGGCCCTGCTGGAACAGGAACGCCGTGGCGAACAGCAGCACCCCCGAGCCGATGTAGGTCCCGGCGATCATGGGCTTCCGGCCGACCGAGTCGAAGAGGTGGCCGAGCAGCAGCGGCCCGAGGAAGTTGCCGACCGCGATCACCGCGAAGTAGTAGCCGGTGTTCCCGGTCGGGACGTCGAAGAAGGTCGAGAGGATCACCGCGAAGCCGAAGGTGACCGAGTTGTACAGGAAGGCCTGGCCGATGAAGAGCGCGAGCCCGAGGACGGTCCGCCGCGGGTAGCTCCGGGTCACCGTACGGGCGATCGTCACGAAGCCGAGGGGACCGCGCGGGCGGATCAGGATGGTGCCCGAGGCCGCGGGCAGCGGCTTCCCGGTCTCCCGCTCGACGATCCGTTCGGCCTCGGCGACCACCTGGTCCGCCTCCTCGCCCCGGCCCTGGGTGTACAGCCAGCGGGGGCTCTCCGGCACATGACGCCGCACCAGCAGGATCACCAGGCCGAGCACCACGCCGATCCCGAACGCCAGCCGCCAGCCGAGGTCGGTGGCGAACAGCGAGGTGTTCAGCAGTGCGATGGAGGCGAAGGCGCCGATCGCCGCGCCGATCCAGAAGCTGCCGTTGATGACCAGGTCGATCCGGCCCCGCACCCGGGCCGGGATCAGCTCGTCGATGGCCGAGTTGATCGCCGCGTACTCGCCGCCGATGCCGAACCCGGTGAAGAACCGGCACAGGAAGAAGAACCAGGCCGTCCAGGAGAACGCCGTCACGGCCGTCGCCGCCAGGTAGACGGCCAGCGTGATCATGAAGAGCCGCTTGCGGCCGAGCCGGTCGGTCAGCCAGCCGAAGAACAGGGCGCCGCTGCAGGCACCCGCCACGTACACGGCCGCGGCGACCGTGGTGACCTGGGCGGTACTGATGGTGATCCCGCTGCCGGACTCGGCCAGCCGGGCGGCGATGTTGCCGACGATGGTCACCTCCAGGCCGTCGAGGATCCACACCGTGCCCAGGCCGATCACGATCCGCCAGTGCCAGCGGGACCACGGCAGGCGGTCCAGCCGGGCGGGTACGTCGGTGCGGATCGGCGCATCGGTCGCGGAACCGACGGCCGACGGCAGCTGGCCGGTCATGACAGCCTCCCGAGGTCACCGCCGGGCGGTCCCGCCCGGCGCTGCCCCCGCGTCTGCCCCGGCCACGGCCCGGCACACCCCGGTCCGGCGAACGCCGGCTTCCTGGGTGACCGGCTCACCCCTGCTCCGCAGGACATCGGCCCGTCGGTGACCGACCCCTCCGGTGCCACCCCGAGGATGCCGCACCACGTCAATGGCCTGGAGCGCAACGCCGTCGCTCCTCCCGGCACGCGCATCATCAGCGCTGACACCATCGGGCAGTCGGGCGACGCCGTCGGTATGGCGAGGACGTCCACGCACGTCGGCGGGCTCAGAACGGCCGGCCAGCAGGCCGCCGCCCGCGGTTTCAAGGGCGCCGCAGCTATCGGTGGAGGGCGGCGAGCGGCGAGCCTTGCCGCCGGGTGCTGCCCGGTGCCCGGTCAGCCGGCCTTGAGCCGGTCCATGAGGTCGGTGACACCGTCGACCTGCCGGTAGGCCGTGAACGCCGGGGCGAGCTCGCGGATCAGGGTGACGCACCGCTCGGCACCGATCCGGGTGGCGAGGTCGAGGGACTGGTTCGTGACGGCGAGGGCCTGTTCGACCTCGCGGGCCCGCAGCAGGCTGCGGGCCTCGTAGGTCAGGAAGATCCCGCGGGTCTTGTCGCGGGATCGCGGCAGCAGGCTCATGCCCTCGTCGATACGCGCGTGGGCCTCGTCGGTGCGGCCGAGGTCGAGCATGCACTGGCCGGAGTCGACGGCCAGGTCCGCCGTGCTCATCCACCGGCACCAGCCGGGTGCCGGGTCGGGGCTGTCGGTCAGCAGGGCGGCCTCGGCGGCGGCCAGGTCGCGGTGGCAGTCGGCGGCGGCGCCGAGGGCGGCGTGCGCGCGGGCCCGGCGAAGGTGGAGGAGGGACCGGGCGGTGGGGTGCCGGGTGTGGACGAGGGCCTGGCCGAGCGGCTCGACGGCTGAGCCGGGCTGGGTGAGCCAGATCGACTGGTAGGCGAAGTCGGAGAGGACGCCGGCGCGGAGGTCGCGGTCGCGGGCGGCGTGTGCATTGGTCAGGGCCGCGCTCCAGAGCTTGCCCGCTGCGAAGTGCCGGCCCTGGTCGAAGCGGTGCCAGCCGCACGTGCTGGCCAGCGAGGCGGCCAGCAGGTGGAGCCGCCGACCGACGGGTTCGGTGTAGCGGCCGTGTTCCAGCAGGTCGGTCACCGTGTCCAGCTGGGCGTCCATCAGCTTGGCGGTGTGCTGGCGCTGTTCGGTCGGAAGGGTGGTGAGCCTGGTGCTGGTGTCCTCCAGCCAGTCGACCAGCTCGGCATCGACCTGTTTTCCGTCCAGGGCGCTGGTGAGCCGGTCGGGTTCGACGGTCGCCCACTGGGTGGAGAGCCCGGCCAGCGCGAGCGCGCTGAAGGTCATGAAGGTGCGGCGGCGGTGGTCCATGGCGGCTCTCTGTCCATCTCGAAGTGCGTGAACGGTGAACGCCGACCCGAGCGGCACCGGCTGTTCCTGACCGGGAAGCCAGTGCGGCCACTCGACGGTCTCCAGGTCGGCGATCGGGACGTCGAAGGCTTCGGCGATCAGGAGCTGGGATTCGATGCTGGGCGTCTTGCGCCAGTTCTCCCACTTGCTGACGGCCGCCTTGTCGGTGCCCGAGCGAAGACCCTCGGGCCGGTTCCTGGCGGCGTGGTGGATCCGGACCGCGAGGTCGGTCTGGGACCAGCTGCGGAGCGCGCGGGCGTACGCGTGGGGGTGCCGGATCTGGTCGTCCACGGGGCCAATCCCATCATCGATGGTGACCGTGAGCCTACTGCGAGCGACGGCGGGACCACCCCGGGACTACAGACAATGCCTGTTCGGTGACCCGCAGTTGGGGCTCTACTCGTCGTGCACCGACGAAGTTCCTTCACGAAGCGGAAGGAGTCCGCACATCAAACGACGCGCTGCAGTCATCGGCCTCGGCCACCAGGCGCTCGAAGACCACCTGCCCGGCCTGCTCGGCTCCAGCAGGGCCGAGCTCGTCGCCGTCTGCGACAGAAACCCCGACACCCTGCGGCAGAGGCAGGAAGCCCTCCAGGTCCCCGGATTCACCCGTGCCGGTGAGCTGCTGGATGCGGTGGCCCCGGACTTCGTGGTCGTCGCCGTCCCGCACCACGCCGGCCGAGAGGTCGTCCAGGAATGTGCCGCCCGTGGCGTCCATGTCCTCAAGGAGAAGCCGTTCGCCACGTCGGTCGGGGAAGCCCGGGAACTCGCGCAGATCTGCCGGGCCGGCCAGGTCGAGCTGATGGTCACCCTCCAGCGGCGCTTCAACCCGATCTACACCAGCGTCGCCGGGATGCTGGACCAGATCGGCACCCCGTTCCTGATCGACGGCCAGTACACCTTCCACACGGATGACCCCGGCGCCGGGTGGCGCGGGGACATCCGGCAGGCCGGCGGCGGCTGCATCCTCGACATGGGCTACCACCTGATCGACCTGCTGCTGTGGTACTTCGGCCTGCCGAGCCGGGTGATCGCCGAATTCTCCACCGCGGCCGTCCCCGGCGGCGGGTACGACGCCCAGGACACCGCCGTCATCCAGCTCGGCTACGACGGTGACCTGTACGGCTCGGTGCTGCTGTCCAGATGGGTGGCCCCGAAGTCCGAGCGCCTGTACGTGGTCGGCACCCGCGGCTCGGTGCTGCTGACCAAGGGCCAGGTCCAGCGGCTCGACCTGGGCGGCGCGGTCGTGGAGGAGCTGACCCGCCCGCACGCACCGGCCTCCGCATCGGCCGCGCAGATCGACTACTTCTGCCGGGTCCTGGACGGCGAGCGGCCCAACACCTCCGGCCCGGAGCAGCACCTCGCGCACGCCGCGTTCATCGCCTCCTGTTACCGGTCCAAGGCAGCGGGGCGCTACATCGACCCGAAGGAGATGCTGTGACCAGTACGCTCGCCCTGCGCGGCGGCAAGCCCGCCGTCACCGCCACGGGCCCGCACTTCACCTGGCCGCCGATCGACGACACCACCCGCGCCAAGGTCGCCGCCCAGCTGGAGGAGTCGATCTCCATCCCCGGCCGGTCCGGCATCGTCGCCGAGCTCGAGGACGGCTTGCAGGACTACTTCGGCGTCCGGCACGCGGTCACCACCAGCTCCGGTACCGCCGCCCTGCACGCCACCTACTGGGCGGCGCGGATCAAGCCCGGCGACGAGGTGATCGTCCCGGCCTGGACCTTCCACGCCACCGCCTCCCCGCTGTTCCACCTCCGCGCGGTGCCGGTGCTGTGCGAGACCCGGCCGGACGGCAACATCGACCCGGACCGGCTCGAGGAGCTGGTCACTCCCCGCACCCGCGCGGTCATGGTCACCCACCTGTGGGGCAAGCCCGCCGACATGACCGACCTCCTCGCTGTGGCGAACGCCCACGGCCTGGTCGTGCTGGAGGACGGCTCCCATGCCCACGGCGCCGGCATCGACGGGCAGAAGGTCGGCACGTTCGGCCTCGCCTCGGCGTTCTCCCTCAACGGTCCCAAGCCGCTGTCCGGCGGGGAGGGCGGATTCGTCCTCACGGACGACGACGACATCCACCACCGGGTCATCACGCTGGCGCACTACAACAAGCGGGCCAGGACCGAGATCCCGGAAGGCCATCCGCTCGCGCGGTACGCGGTGACCGGGGCCGGCCTCAAGCTCCGCATCCACCCGCTGGCCGCGGCCATCGCGCACGACCAGCTCGCCCGTCTCGACGGCTACCTCGCCGGCCGGGCGGAGATCGCCCGCTACCTCAGCGGCCGGCTCGCCCGGATTCCCGGTCTGGAGGTCGCCGGGATGCCCGACGGAGTGACTCCGTCCTGGTACGGGTTGACGCTCACCTACCGGCCCGACGAGCTCGGCGGCCTGCCGATCGAGCGGTTCCACCGGGCACTGATCGCCGAGGGCGCCACCGAGTTCGACCGGCCAGGCTCGACCTGCCCCCTGAACCGGCTGCCCCTCTACCAGCAGCCCAACATGCTGTTCCCCGCCCACCCGCACTCCCACCGGCGCTACAGGCAGGGGGACTTCCCCGTCGCCGAACACGCGCACGCCCACACCATCAAGCTCCCGGTCTGGCATCGTGAGCAGGATCTGGAAGTGGCCGAGCAGTACGTCCGCGCGGCCTCCAAGGTCAGCGACCACCACATGGAGCTGCTGTGACCATCATTTCCCCCGAGTTCGTGGCCGGCCTGGCTGCCGACGCCGAGGCCGCCGGCATCACCGGCTTCGTCGCTGCCGCCGTGATCAACCACGACGGGCGGGTCCTGTTCGTCCGCCGCAACCCCGACGACTACCTGGGCGGGATGTGGGAGATCCCCTCCGGCACCGTCGAGGACGGCGAGACCATCCTCGACGCCCTGCACCGCGAGACCGCCGAAGAAACCGGCCTGACGATCGACCAGGTCATCGGCTACATCGGGCACTTCGACTACACGAACAGCCGCGGCGGCACCACCCGCCAGTTCAACTTCGCCGTCACCACGGAGAAGACCGAACCGGTCGTCCTCACCGAACATGACGCCCACCAGTGGGCCCTCCCCGGCGAGCTCCCCGAGGTCAGCGACGCGGTCCGCAAGCTCCTCGCCGCCTGATTCAGAGCCGTACCCCGGCGGCTCCGGGGCACAGCCCGTCTCTCGGCGCTTCGAGAGACGGGCTGCGGTTTTTGCGAAGCCGTCGGAGACGGGGGCCGGAGGCCCCGGCCTGCCCCGGCCCGGACGGGCCCCGGGCGGTGGCTCAGAAGGCGACGATGCCCTCGCCGCCGACGGCGCCGGGGACCACGTGCGAGCCGAGGGCGGTCAGTGAGCCGTCGCCGTTGACCCGGAACTCGTCGAGGATGCCGTTGATCCCGGTCTGTACGTAGAGGTAGTGGCCGTCCTGGGAGGCGGCGGAGTCGACGGTGCCGGGGTCGGTGGAGGTGTTGCCGAGCGCGGTGAGCGAGCCGTCCGGGTTGAGCCGGTACCCGCTGACGGAGGCGCTGCCCGCGTTGGAGGCGTACCGGAAGTCGCCGGCGGCGGTGATCCAGCAGGTGGCGATCTGACCGGTGGCCGCGGCCGCGGTCTGCATCACCGTGCCGTCCTCGTGGATGTGGACGGTGGCGACCGCGTTCGGGCCGGCCTGGGTGAGGAGCAGCCCGTTGGCGCCGTTGGTGACGAAGCCGAACGGCACCGCGCCGGGCTGCACGGTGACCACGGGGTGCTGGGCGGGTGCGCCGGAGTGCTCGAGGTCGAAGACGTCGATGGCGTTGCCGTTGGCCTTGGTGGTGACGACCAGCTTGGAGCCGTCGCCGGTGAAACCCACCTGGCCGGGGGTGTTGACGAACTGCGGCGTGGCGTCCGGGTCGAGGCCCAGGCAGCGGTTCCAGTCGGCGTGCTGCTCCAGCCGGCCGTGTTCGACGGTGAAGCCCTGGACGGAGCCGCCGTCCAGGGCGTTCAGCACGTAGACCACGTCCCCGTGCACGGCGACACTGACCGGGAACCGGCCGCCGGAGGCGACGACCTGGCGGCGCTCCAGGCGGTCGCCGTCGACCGAGAAGACGGTCACGGTGTCACTGCCCGCGTTCACGGCGTACAGCAGGGCGTGCCGGGGGTCGTAGGTGAGCGAGCCCTGGGAGGCCAGGTGGTCGGCGACTGCGCCGTCCAGCGCCCCGCCGAGGCCGCCGGTGTCGTAGACCGCGGCCTGGGTCAGGCGGCCGTCCTCGGCGCGGTGGTAGGCGACGACCTGGTTGCCCGCGGTGTTGTCGGTCTGCGCGAACACCGCGTGGCGGCCGCCCTGGCCGTGTTCGTGGCCGTGGGCGTGCCCGTGGTCCGCGGGCGCGGCCGGGGAGGCCGAGACGGCGGGGGCGGACACGGCGGCGGCTGCGAGCGCGGTCGCGACGGCGACACCGAGACGGGTGAGTTTCTGCACGATGCACGTCCTCCTGGACGACGGAGTCACTGTCCTGACCGGACGTGCGGGCCCTGGACGGAATGCTTCGATCGGCTCGGCGTCACATCCGGGCGGGCACCGGTCCGGCGCCCGCAGGCGCACCCTATGTGACGCTCTGTCCGATTTCCCGGAGGTGGACGGCCGAGCCGTACGGGGGCACCACGCACCCCCCCCGTACGGCTCAAACCCCGCTCAAGCCCCGCGCGAACCCCGCCCGTCACCCGCCGTACGGACGGCCGCTCTCCCACCCGGCGGGCACCGGCTCCCCGCGGCCGTACGCCCCCTCGGCCTCCTCCTCGGGCGGCCCGGCGGGCCCGTCCGGGCGCCGGTCCTGCGGCGGCGCCGCGCCCTCTCGGACCGGGCCACCGGCCCCCTGACCCGCCTCCGGCCCCTGCTGGCGTCCGAGGCCGGGCCGGCCGGACGTTCCCGGATCGGGCGCACCGGCCGGCGGCGCGAGCGGCGCGCGGCCGGGAACGTCCGGCTCCGGCGCGGGACGGCCGCCGAGGTGGCCGGCCCCGCCGCGGGCCGCGCCCTGACCGCCGCCCTGGCCGCCGGGGCCGACCTGGCCGCCTTGGTGGCCGAACCCGCCGGGCTGCGGCTCGGCGGCCGGGGACGCCTTCGGCTGCGGCGCCGGAGCCGCCGTACCGCGGTCGCTCTGCGCGGTGCGCTGGTCCGGCACGAAGGGCCCGGAGGCGCGGCCGGCCCGCGGGCCGCGCGCGGCCGGGGCATCGGCCGCATCGAACGCGCGGGCCACACCGGGGAGGAACCCGCCGCCGCCCGGCCCGGCACCGGCGGACACCAGGTCGGGCGCCTCGTCCGCGCGGTGCCCCGCGCGGTGCGCGCCACCCCCGCCGGCGACCCCGCCCGCCAGCTTCAGCAGACCCGGCCCGGACGAGGCGGCCGGCGAGGTCAGGATGCCCTGCATCTCACGGCTGTGCGCGTCCTCGTTCTCGGTGAGGTTGCGCGCCACCTGGTCCATCCGGTCGGCGGTGCCCCGGAACGCGCCGAGCAGCCGCTTCAGTACCTCCGTACCGACGGTGGTGGCGATCTGCTCGACGGCGGCGAGCAGCAACCGGCCCAGCGCGTCGCCGGGCCGCCCCACATCCAGCCCCTCGAGGATCCGCCGGAACGAGTCACCGTGTGCGTCGATCCCGTCCGCGTGGCGCCGCAGTTGCAGCGCGCAGGAGGCCAACTGCTCGAGGTCCACCCCGAACCCGCTGCCCTGCGACGGCCCCGACCCGCCGCCGCCCGTCAGGCCGCCCAGCACGGCCTCCACCAGATCACCCACCGGCTGCGCCAGCGCCTGGCCGAGCGCGGACACCGCCTCCTCCAGGATGGTGGAGGCGATCTGCCTGGCGGCCGCGACGATGGCCGCCGTGCTCCACGGCCCGGTCGCCGACGCCACCGCCAACTCACCCTGAGTGGTGACCAGTTGGACGAGAGTCGCGGCCTTGCAGCCCTCCACGACCAGCGCCGCCGCGTTGAGCGCGGTCGCGGCGGCCCCGCAGCCGTCGACCACCAGGCGCGAGAACGTCGAGACGGTGCCCCACATCTCGGCCAGCCGGTCCGCGGACGCGCCGTGGTAGGCCCCCTGCAGGGCGGTGAGAGCCTTGTCGGCGTCCAGCTGGACGGAGTCGAGGGTCGAGGCGAGCTTCCTCAGCTCGTCCGCGAGCCTGACCACGTCGTCCTCGTTCACCTGGGGCCACTCCAGCCCCAGCAGACCGAGTACGGCCCCGAGTTCCGGCGGTAGTTCCAGTGCCACGGTTTCCCCCCTGGCCCGTGCTGCGCGCCGTCGGGCGCACGGGCGGATCGGACGCTCCCAACGCTGCCGCCGTCGCGGCCCGCCCGACGACCGGGTGCGCGGCGGGCCCGGACGCGCGCGGCGTGAGCGCGCGCCCGGGCCTCCAGGAGGCTAGCCAGCGTCCGCCGGGCCGGGCTTGGACAAATTTGCGCCCGCCCGACCGCGCCCGCCGGCCTGCTGGTCCGCGCACTACCCGGCCTGCTGCGCCGCGCCTTGCCGGGCCGCGCACTGCCGGCCCGCGCACTACTGGCCCGCGCGCTACTGGGCGAGCGCGCCCTCCACCCGGCGGGCGGTCACCAGCTGACCGGGGGTGGCGCCGGCCAGCGCCCGGAACTCCCGATTCAGGTGCGCCTGGTCGTAGTAGCCGCAGGCCGCCGCCACGGCGGCCGGGCCGGCGTCCCCGCCCGCCAGCATCGCGACCGCGCGGTGGAAGCGCAGCACCCGGGCCGAGGCCTTGGGGGCCAGTCCGACCTGATCGGTGAAGCGGCGGATCAAGTGCCCCTGGCTCCAGCCCACTTCCTCGGCGAGCCGGGCGATCGGGACGGTGCCGCCGCTGCCGGCCAGCAACTGCCAGGCCCGGCCGACCTCGGGTGCGGGCGCGGGACCCTGTCCGAGCCGGGCCAGCAGGACGGCGTCCAGCAGGTCGAACCTGGCCGCCCAGTCCCGGGTGGCCGCCAGCCGCTCGACCAGCTCCCCGGCCCCCGGCCCGAGCACGTCCGCCAGCTCGACCGCGTGGTTGGTCAGCGCCCGCATCGGGACGGCGAACAGCCGGTAGGCGCCCAGCGGCGTCAGCTCCAGCCGGATCGCCTCCTGCCCGCCCGGGTGCTCGCAGAGCGCCGGCCGGTCCTCCAGACCGACCACCAGCGAGCCGATCCGCCCGCTGCCGGGACCGGGCACGCCCAGCCGGCTGACCTGGGTGAAGGGCTCCGCCAGGTTGATCACCACGACGGCCCGGCCGGTCGGGACCACCCGCACCCGGTACGGTGAGGACCCGGCCTCCCAGTACCCGGCGTAGCTGCGCAGATAGGGCCGCAGCCCGGGGTGCCACGGCCGGCTCACCCGCCAGCGGCCACCGAGCCGCGCGACCACGACACCCGCACCGGTCGTCCCGGCGGGCCGGCTCACCCGGACGCCCGCCGGTCGGCGGGGGAGAGCGCCGGGCGGGCCGGGGCGGGACCGGTGGGTGCGGCGGGACCGGCGGGTGCGGCGGTGGGCCTGCTGCCGGAGGGCATTCTGTCGCGCATGCGGTCAGCTCCATCGACGAAGGTGGCGAACGGGTGGAGCGAGCGGAACCTGACGGGGTGTCCGAGGCGCCGCCCCGACACCGTACCCGTCCGTCCGGGACCGTTCGAGGGCGTCCGGGATCCGATGGCCGAAACCCCACGCCTCCCCGGGAACGGCAGGACGGCCGTGTCGGCCGATGACCGGCCCGCCCCGGACCGCGCCGACGCGGGCCGCGCCGCGCCGGCCCGGGGCGCTCGGCGACCTACGTCGGCGATCACCGCCGGAGCGCCATCATGGGGGCATGACGAGGTGGCAGCGGCTCACCGCGGCGGCCCTGCGCGAAGGGCTGCGCCTGGAGTGGTCCTGGCCGGACCCGGTGGCGGTCGCCCGCAGCCTGACCGGCGTCGTCGTGGCCGTCGGGACGGCCCTCGCCTGCGGATCCCCGCCGGCCGCCGTCTCGGCCGGCAGCGGCGCGGCCATCGCGGGGGCGACCGCGTTCCAGCAGAGCGCCCGTGGCCGGATTCCCCTGGTCGCCGCGGTGTCCCTGGCCCTGGGGGCGGCCACCCTGGTGGGCGCGCTCACCGCCGCGCACCCGGTGCCGTATGTGGGCGCGGTCGTGCTGTGGAGCTGGGGAGCCGGCCTGCTGTGGGCCCTCGGCCCCAACGCCGGGGTCATCGCGGCGGCCGCCACCGTCCTGCTGCTGGGGGCGGCGGCGGTGCCGCAGAGCGCCGGCCACGCGTTCGCCGCGGCCGGGCTCGTGGTGGCCGGCGGCCTCACCCAGGCCGTACTGCTGGCCGTACGCCCGGGCCGGCGGTGGCGGGTGCAACGGGAGGCACTGTCGGACGCGTACCGCGCCCTCGGGCGGTACGCGCGCGACCTCGCGGCCGACCCGGGGGCCGCCTTCGATCCGGAGCCGCTGGTCCTCCTGCGCGGGACCTTCACCCTGACCGATCGCCAGGCCGCCCGCAGGCCGGCCGCCTTCCGGACCCTCCATGGGCTGCCGGAGCGCATCCTTCCCGCCCTGACCGCCACGGCCCGGGCCGACGCCGCGGGGTCGCCGGCCGGGCGTACATCGGCCCGGGCGCTGCTGACCGCCGCCGGTGACGTCCTCGACCTGGTCGCCGCCGACCGGGCCCGGGACGCCGCGGACCGGGCGCTGGGACGCGTCCACCGGGCCGCGGCGCGGTGCGACGGCCAGGCCGAGGAGGCCCGACGGCTGGACCTGCTGCTGACCCGGGCGGTCGAGCTCGTACACGGCGCCGCCACCGCCGCGGGCCCGGACACCGGAGCCGCCCACGGCCCGGCCGGCGAGCGGCTACGGCGCCCGGGCCCGGCCGCCGCGTTCACCGGCGCCGTGCGCAGCGTCAGGGACCAGCTGTCCCCGGCCTCGCCCGTGCTGCGCCACGCGGTCCGACTGGCCACCGTCACCGGCCTCGCCGTGGTGCTCGCCCGCGGTGCCGGCCTGCGGCACGGCTACTGGATCGCGCTGACGGCCGTGATGGTCCTCAGACCGGAGACCTCCCGTACCCGCGCCCGGTGCGTCGCGCGGACGGCCGGGAACGCCGTCGGCGTCGTGCTCGCCGCCGCGCTGACGGCGCTGTGGCACCCGGGGGCGGAGGCGGACGCGGTGCTGGCGGTGGTGTTCATCGGCTGCGCCTACCTGCTGGCCAGGACCGGGTACCTCGCCCTGAGCGCCGGTCTGGCCGCCGCGATCCTCTTCCTGCTCGCCGCCACCGGGACCGTCGTCGACTCGGCGGTGGCCGCGCGCCTGGCGGCCACCGCGGTCGGTGGAGGCATGGCGCTGCTGGCGCACGTCCTGCTGCCGGACCGGGCCGGCGCGGCCCCGTCACCCGCGTGACGTGCCGAAGGACGGCCGGACCGGGCAGGTTTCAGCCGGGCGGCCCCGTCTCGGCCGGCGGCTTCGGGGAACGGATCCCGGCGACCCCACCGCTCGTACCAGGAGAGGACGCCGCACCCATGGGCGCCGTGCTGCACGCACTGAGGATCACCGGTTCGATGACCTGGAAGATCACCTGGGCCCTCATCCTGGGCTTCGCGCTGTCCGCGGTGGTGCAGGCCGTGGTCCGCCACTCCACCGTGGTACGGCTGCTCGGCGACGCCCGCCCCCGCACCCTGGCGGTGGCGACCGGGCTGGGCGCGGCGTCCTCCTCCTGCTCGTACGCGGCGGTGGCGCTCGCCCGGTCCCTGTTCCGCAAGGGCGCGGACTTCACCGCGGCGATGGCGTTCGAGATCGCCTCCACCAACCTGGTGATCGAACTCGGGGTGATCCTGGCCCTGCTGATGGGCTGGCAGTTCACCGCCGCAGAGTTCACCGGCGGCCCGCTGATGATCGTCGTACTGGCCGTGCTGTTCCGGCTGTTCCTGCGGGAGCGGCTGCTCGCGCAGGCGCGGCGGCAGGCCGACCGCGGGCTGGCCGGCTCGATGGAGGGGCACGCAGCGATGGACATGACCGTACGGCGCCCGGGCGGCTTCGCCCGGCGGCTGTGGTCCGCCGAAGGGTTCACCGCGGTGTCGCACGTGTTCGTGATGGAGTGGGCCGCGATCATCCGGGACCTGGCCGTCGGCCTGCTGATCGCCGGGGCGGTCGCGGCCTGGGTCCCGGACAGCTTCTGGCAGGCGTTCTTCTTCAGCGGGCACCCGGTCGCCGCCAAGATCTGGGGCCCGCTGATCGGGCCGGTCGTGGCGATCGCCTCGTTCGTCTGCTCGATCGGCAACGTGCCGCTCGCCGTGGTGCTGTGGAAGGGCGGCATCAGCTTCGGCGGGGTCGTCGCGTTCCTCTTCGCCGACCTGTTGATCCTGCCCATTCTGAACATCTACCGGAAGTACTACGGCCCCCGGATGGCCCTGTTCATCCTCGCCACCTTCTACACCGCCATGGTGCTCGCCGGGTACGCCGTCGAACTGGTCTTCGGCGGACTCGGCCTGATCCCGGACCAGGCCGACGCCGAGGTCCCCACCGACGGCGTCTCCTGGAACTACACGACCTGGCTGAACATTGTCTTCCTGCTGCTCGCCCTGGCCCTGGTGGTCCGCTTCTTCCGGACCGGCGGCGCGCGGATGCTCCGGGCGATGGGCGGCGGCCCGCCGCAGCACGCACCCGGCGACACACCCGACCCGGCGACACCCGGACGGCCTGCCCAGGAGCCGCGCTGACCGGTCCGGCGGCGCCCGGCCGGAGGGGGCGGGAGGCGTCCGGCCCGGAAACCGGTTGACCGGGGGCGCCGGGAGGCGTTTGCTTCATGGTCGGCCCGCAACCCGGTGACGATGTGTCGCCCGGGCCGCGGGCCGACCGCCCGTGCACCGGCCCGGGAGATCGACCAGGGGAGCCGCCATGAGCATCGGCAGGATGCACGCCGCCGGCCCCGCCCTGGTACGGCGCCTGCTCGCCGCCCAGTTCCCGCGGTGGGCGCACCACCCGGTCGAGCCGGTCCGGTCGGCCGGGACCTCCAACGCGATGTACCGGCTCGGCGAGGACCTGGTGGTACGGCTGCCCAGGATCGCGGGCGCCGCCGCCGACGTGGCCCGGGAACACCACTGGCTGCCCCGGCTCGCGCCCGAACTGCCCGTCGCCGTCCCCGATCCGCTCGGCCTCGGGACGCCCGGCTGCGGCTACCCCTGGCCTTGGTCGGTGTACCGCTGGCTCGACGGCGAGACCCCGGCCGTCGGTGCGGGCGGGCTTCCCGACCCCGCCCGGCTGGCCGGGGACCTGGCGGACCTGCTGCACGCCCTGCGCCGGATCGACCCCGCCGACGGCCCGGCCTCGTACCGCAGCGAGCCGTTGGCCGCCCGCGACACCGAGACCCGCTCCGCCTTGGCCGCGCTGCGCGCCACCGGCGACACCGGGCACGCCGGCGAGACCGCTGACGTCGATGCCGATGCCGCGGCCGAGGTCTGGACGGCGTCGCTGCGGGCCGCCGGGCACCCCGGCCCGGCCGGCTGGATCCATGCGGACCTCCAGCCCGGCAACGTGCTGCTGGTCGACGGACGGCTCGGCGCGGTCATCGACTTCGGCTGCGCGGGGATCGGCGACCCCGCGGTGGACCTGATCGCGGCCTGGTACCTGCTGCCCGCCGCGGCCAGGGGAGAGTTCCGCGCGCGGCTCGGCGACGACGACGCGGCCTGGTCCCGCGGCCGCGCCTGGGCGCTGTCGGTCGCTCTGATGGAGGCCTCCTACTACCGGACCACCAACCCGGCGATGGCGGCCACCGCACGCCACGTGATCGCCGAGGTCCTGGCGGACCACCGGCACGACCGCTGAGGCCCGAGGAGGCGTCGGGGCGCCCCGGCGGTGGCCGGGGCGCCCGGGTGAGGCTCGGCGCGAGGGAACGGATCTGTCAGCCGGTGCGGAGCGAAGTGCGCTGCTGCGCAGTGGTGTTCCGCCGTGCCGGACGGGTGGGGGTCACTTGGACTCGACCCGTCCGAGCGGGTCCGGTCCGGCGGTGAGCTGCTCGACCGCCGCAGGCCAGGCACCGTCCCCGGGGAAGAACTCGCTGCGGAGATAGGCGGTGGTGAGCCGCTGGACCGCGTCGACCCGGGCGGGGTTCTCGTCCGTGGTCTCGGCGACGTCGTACCCGGAGATCCCGCCGAGACCGTGCTCCGCGCCGAACAGCGTGAGCAGGGACTTGCGGCCGGGGGACAGGACGTACGGGTCGGTGTGCCAGGCCGGGCCCGCCACGGTCATGTGGGGGGAGTGGTCGTTGTCACCGGCCACCACCAGGGTGGGCGTGGTCATCCGGGAGAAGTCCGCGGTCAGGAAGAAGGGGAAGTTCTCGGCGATGGGCCCGGTGAGCGCATCACCCCCTCGGCCCGGCGCGGCGAGCAGCAGGCCCGCGGTGATCCGGGGTTCGGTCAGGTCGACCACGGTGCCGGTGTCGGGGTCGGTGAGCCGGGCGCCCAGCAGCAGGCTCGCGGTGTGCCCGCCCATCGAGTGCCCGGCCACGGCCACCTTGCCGTGGTCCAGGCGTCCGCGGAGCTGGGGGACGGCGGCCTCGATCAGGTCGAGGCGGTCGAGGATGTGCGACATGTCCTCGGCGCGCGAACGCCAGTACAGCGGCGCCCCGGGCGTGGCGGGGTCCAGGTGCAGCGTCCGCGAGCTCAGATGGGTCGGCTGGATGACGGTGAAGCCCTGCGCCGCCCAGTAGTTGGCGAGCGGGGCGTAGCCGTGGGAGGAGGAGAGGTGGTTGGAGGGTCCCTGGCCGTGCGAGAGCAGGATGACCGGCAGCCCGCTCCCGGTCACCGGGGCACTGACGCGCAGGTGCAGGTCGACGGGCCGGCCGGGGACCGGCAGCACGACCGGGTCGACCGAGAGGACGGGGGTGGAGGTGCTGACGGTGTCGGTCACCTGGGCCGGTGAAGTCATGGGGAAGCCTTTCTGTTCCCGCGCTGCGGTGCCGGTGGTGTCTGGCCAGCGGCGGGTGAGGCGGACAGGAGGGTGCGCTTCGGCTAAGCTCGAAGCGGAACCTTGTTCCAGATACGATACGGAACGCCGTTCCGTTTAGTCAACCACCGTCCGGACGGAGAACGCGGTGTCCATCGAAGGCCAGTCGACGGAAGGCCAGTCGGCGGAAAGTCGGTCGGCGGAAAGCCAGTCGGCTCAGGGGTCGAACCGCAGCAAGCGGGCCGACGCGCAGCGCAACCAGCAGGCGCTCCTCGCCGCGGCGGCGGAGGTGTTCGCCACCTCCGGCATCGACGCGCCGATCCGCACGATCGCGGCCACGGCCGGCGTCGGCGTCGGGACGATCTACCGCCACTTCCCGGCCAGGGCGGACCTCGTCGTCGCCGTCTACCGCCACCAGGTCGAGGCCTGCGCCGAGGCCGGACCCGCCCTGCTCGCCGCAAGCGACTCCCCTTTCGCCGCGCTCCGCCAGTGGGTCGACCTCTTCGTCGACTTCCTGGTCACCAAGCACGGACTCGCCAACACCATGCAGGCGGACAGCGGATTCGACGCGCTGCACTCCTACTTCCTCGACCGCCTGGTGCCCGTCTGCGCCGACCTGCTCGACGCCGCCGCCGACGCCGGCGAGATCAGGCCCGGCACGCACGCCTACGAGCTGATGCGCGGCATCGGCAACCTCTGCATCGGACGCGACAGCGACCCCCGCTACGACCCCCGCCGACTGATCGACCTGCTGCTCCAGGGGCTGCGGCAACCACCGTCCCCCTGATGCCACCGATTTGGCGCATCGCCCGGAGCTCCGATAGGACAGGGCGACGTGGGGGACACCGAAGGGGGAGCTGTCGTGTCGGGTGTGCAGATCGCAGTGGAGTACGTGTTCGCCTGGCTCACCGGCCGGGAGGATGCCCAGGAGGACGCCGAACTCGCCGACGGAACACGCCGGTTGTACGAGGCGGTGGCGCGCAGGCTCGGCCCCGATCCGGCACTGGAGCGGGCCCGCGAGGAGGCCGCGGCGCCCCACCCGCAGCTGTCGGAACGCACCCGGCGCCGACTGGCGGACTCGCTCGCGGACGCCGCCGAACGCGACCCCGGCTTCGCCGAGGAACTGCGGGAGCTCGGCGCCCGGCTGCCCGTCTCCGACCGGCTGCGCCGGCTCGACCAGGCCGACGCGGCGGCGGCCGCGGTGTACAACACCATCAGTGGCGGGTCCCTGCGCGGGCACGTGGTGCAGGCGGGGGTCATCACCGTACCCGCCTTCGACGCCGCACCCCGCGACCCCCACCCCGGCGGGATCCCGGACCCGTCGCCGGCCCCGGAGGACCGCACCCCGGCGGAGCCGCACCCCGGCTGAAGGCCGCTGACCGGCCCGGCCGGCCCCGTCCGAGCGGCTGCGCGGCGGTCACCACCACGGTCGCCGGCGGGTTGGACGGCGAGCACGCCGAGCCGACCGCCGTCGCCACCGTCGCCACCTGCCTCGGCCGCCCGGGTCGCGCCTCCGGCCTCGGCCTCGGCCGCTCCGGTATCGCCGCCGACCTCGCCTTCGCGGTCACCGGTGCCGCGTCGGCCGTCCGCCGGGAGCCCCGCGAGCGGAAGGGCGAGCGGCAGGACGAGACGTCGGCGCCGAACAGCCCCGGGCCGGGACCCGGCGGCCCCGCCCAGCCGGCCCCGCCGCCCTGACGGACCGTAGGGCGCCGGGCCGAACGGGCCGCCGTGTCCAAGTCATTGACAGGGTTTCGTCAGGAGAGTTCACTTCGTGAAGAAAGGTCCCGGCCGGGCCACCCACTCACCCGGCCGGCGGGCCTTTGGCCGGGGTGCCCCCATTCGGTCGACGCCACAGGCGGGCCGACACCCACCAACCCGCATCCGAGGCGGTCTTCGCATGCCTTCATCGATACATCGACACTCCCTCGCGGCCACCCTCGGGGTGGTCCTGGCCCTGCTCGCCGCCCTCAGCTGGGCGCCGGCCCCGGTGGCGGCGGCTCCGCTCCCCGTTCAAGCAGTGAACTTCGAGGACAACTTCGACGGCCCGGCCGGGGCCGGCGTCGACTCCGGCCGGTGGCAGACCGAGACCGGGGACAACGTCAGCAACCACGAGCGCCAGTACTACACCGCGGGCAACGCCAACGCCGCGCTGGACGGCCAGGGCCACCTGGTGATCACCGCCCGCCGCGAGAACCCGGCCAACTACCAGTGCTGGTACGGCAGCTGCCAGTACACCTCGGCGCGGCTGAACACCTCGGGCCGGTTCGCCCAGGCCTACGGGCACGTCGAGACCCGGATGAAGATCCCGCGCGGCCAGGGCATGTGGCCCGCGTTCTGGATGCTGGGCGACGACATCGGCCAGGTGGGCTGGCCGAACAGCGGCGAGATCGACGTGATGGAGAACGTCGGCTTCGAGCCCGGTGCCGTGCACGGCACCATCCACGGACCCGGGTACTCCGGCAGCGGCGGCATCGGCGCGGGCTACAGCCTGCCCGCCGGCCAGGCGTTCGCCGACGCGTTCCACACCTTCGCGGTCGACTGGGCGCCCGACTCGATCAGCTGGTCGGTCGACGGCACCGTCTACCAGCGCCGCACCCCGGCCGATCTCGGCGGCCGCAGCTGGGTGTTCAACAAGCCGTTCTTCATCATCCTCAACCTGGCCGTCGGCGGCTACTGGCCCGGCGACCCGGACGGCTCCACCGCCTTCCCGCAGCAACTGGTGGTGGACTACGTCCGGGTGACCACCGGCTCCACCGCACCGGCCGGCGGCTCCCTCACCGGCCTGGCCGGCAAGTGCCTGGACGTGGCCGCGGCCAACACCGCCAACGGCACCCCGGTCCAGCTCTACACCTGCAACGGCACCCCCGCCCAGCGCTGGACGGTCGGCGGCGACGGCACCATCCGGGCGCTCGGCAAGTGCCTGGACGTCTCGGGCGGCAACACCGCCGACGGCACCAAGGTGCAGCTGTGGGACTGCAACGGCACCGGCGCCCAGCGCTGGTCGTACAACGCGGCCAGCCACGACGTGGTCAACGTGCCCGCCAACAAGTGCCTGGACGTCACCGGCAACAACCCCGCCGACGCGACCCCGACCCAGATCTGGACCTGCACCGGCGGCGGCAACCAGAAGTGGACGCTCAACCCCTGACCCCGCCTCGCCCCGCGCCCCACCCCCACCGGCACCCCGCCCGCCCCCCCGGCGGGCGGGGTCACAGGTGGCGCCGCTGCCGACGCTTCCCCTCGTCGTAGGCCCGGCGGGCCTCCGCGGTGGCCTTGAGGGTGGAGACCTCCGCCACCGGGACCTCCCACCAGGCGGGGGCACCGTCGTGCGCGGGTGCGGCCGCCGGTGCGGTCTCGACGTACACGGCGGTGGGCCGGTCGGCGCCGCGCGCGGTGCGCAGGGCGGTGCGGAGCTGCTCGACGGTGTCGGCCCGCAGGACGTCCAGGCCGAGGCTGGCCATGTTGGCCGCCAGGTCGACCGGCAGCGGATCACCGGTGTAGCCGCCGTCCGGCGCCCGGTAGCGGTACGCCGTGCCGTAGCGGTCGGCGCCGACCGCCTCGGAGAGAGCGCCGATCGAGGCGTAGCCGTGGTTCTGCACCAGCACCGGGATGATCTTGATGTGCTCCTGGACGGCGGTGACCAGCTCCGTCGGCATCATCAGGTACGTGCCGTCGCCGACCAGCGCGAACACCTCCCGGTCCGGGTCCGCCAGCCGGACCCCGAGCGCCGCCGGGATCTCGTACCCCATGCAGGAGTAGCCGTACTCGACGTGGTACTGCCGCGGATCGCGGGCCCGCCAGAGCCGGTGCAGGTCACCGGGGAGCGAACCGGCCGCGTTGACCAGCACGTCGCGTTCGCCGAGGGTCTCCTGGAGCACGCCGAGCAGCTGGGTCTGGGTGGGCCGGGCCGCCGGGTCCGGGGCGTGGTACGCCCGGTCGACCAGCAGCTGCCAGCTCCGGGCCGAGGCCGTGCACAGCTCGCGGTGCTCCCGGTCGACCCGGTGGCCGGCCAGCTGCGCGGTCAGCTGCTCCAGCCCGCTGCGGGCGTCGGCCACCAACGGCTCGCCGGCCAGCTTGTGGGCGTCCGGCGCGGCGATGTTGAGGTTGACGAAACGGACGCCCGGCGCGCCGAACAGGGTGGCGGACGCGGTGCTGAAGTCGGTCCAGCGGGTGCCGACACCGATCACCAGGTCCGCCCGCCCGGCGGCGTCGTTGGCCGCGGTGGTGCCGGTGTGGCCGACCGCACCGAGCTGCGCGGGGTGGTCCCAGGGCAGCGAGCCCTTGCCGGCCTGCGTCTCGGCGACCGGGAGACCGGTCGCCTCGACCAGGGCCGCCAGCGCCCGTTCGGCCCCGCTGTGGTGGACACCGCCGCCCGCCACCAGCAGCGGCCGGCGGGCGGCCCTGATCAGCTCGGCGGCGCGGGCCAGCTCCCCGGCGTCCGGCTGCGGCCGGCGCAGCCGCCAGACGCGGTCGGCGAAGAAGGTGGCCGGCCAGTCGTACGCCTCGGCCTGGACATCCTGCGGGACGGCGAGCGTCACCGCCCCCGTGTCCACCGGGTCGGTCAGCACCCGCATGGCGTGCAGCGCCGCGTCGATCATCATCTCCGGCCGCCAGATCCGGTCGAAGTAGCGGGACACCGGACGCAGCGCGTCATTGACCGTCAGATCGCCCGAGGACGGCGACTCCAGCTGTTGCAGCACCGGGTCGGCGGGGCGGGTCGCGAAGACGTCGCCGGGCAGCAGCAGGACCGGCAGCCGGTTGACGGTGGCCAGGGCGGCGCCGGTGACCAGGTTGGTGGCGCCGGGGCCGATCGAGGTGGTGACGGCGTGGGTGGCGGCCCGGCCGCGCTGACGGGCGAAACCGACGGCGGCGTGCACCATCGCCTGCTCGTTGCGGCCCTGGAGGAACGGCATGCCGTCCGGGCCGTCCTGCCCGGCCTGCCGCAGCGCCTGCCCGAGACCCGCCACGTTGCCGTGGCCGAAGATGCCCCAGCAGGCCGCGATCAGCCGCTGCCGGTGGCCGTCGCGCTCGGTGAACTGGTGGGCGAGGAAGCGCACCAGCGCCTGGGCGGTGGTCAGCCGGACGGTGGCACCGGGTGCTTCGGGTACCACCTGTACCTCGGGAGTGGCGGCGGTCATCGCTCGGGACCTTCCGTCGGTGCGGGTGCGGGTGTTGGCGCGGGTGCCGTTCCGTGGGCGCGTGCCGTGCACATCGGCAGCCGCGGGTCCGGGGCCTGCCCGGTCCAGGTCCGCCGGACCCAGGCGTGCGCCGGGTCGTCACAGATCAGCCAGGCCCGGGTGGCGCCCGGCCCGGCCATCGCGTTGAGGTAGTACATGTCGTACCCGGGGGCCGCCATCGACGGGCCGTGGTAGCCGTCCGGGACCAGCACCGCGTCGCCGGTGCGGACCTCCGCGAGCACCTCCGAACGGGTCCGCTCCCCGGACGGGTAGACCCGGTGGTAGCCGGTGCCGGGCGTGCCGGCGGGGGAGTCGGCGATGGTGAACCAGTAGATCTCCTCCAGCCGGCTCTCCTCGCCCGGGCGCTCCCGGTCGTGCCGGTGCGGCGGGTACGAGGACCAGTTCCCGGCCGGGGTGAGCACCTCGACCGCGATCAGCCGGTCGGTGGCGAAGGCGTCCACCCCGGCGAAGTTGTTGACCTGCCGGGTGCTGCTCCCGGCGCCGCGGATCTCCACCGGGACCCGGTCGGCCGGTCCGTGACGGAAGGCCAGCCGCCGCTCGCACCGGGCGCCGGTGAGGGCGAACCGGCCGCCGGCCGCACTGGCGACGGTGGCCCGGCCGTCGCGCGGCAGGTAGGCGAAGTCGCTGACCGCGGCGAACACGTCGGGCCGCCCGTGCAGCTCCAGCGTCCGGCCGTCGCAGGTGACCTGGGCCGAGCCGGACAGCGGCAGCACGATCCACTCGCTGTCGCCGGTGTCGAAGGTCCGGGACGCGCCGGGCGCCAGGTCGAGGATCCGCAGCGAGGTGTAGGTCCAGCCGGCGGTCGCCGGGTCGATCCGGCAGCGGTAGCCGTCGCGGGCGGCGGTCCCGTCGGGCAGGTGCAGCCGTACGGGGGCGGGGCCGGGCGGGTCCGCGGGCACGGGGTCTCCTCGGGGTGTCGGGGGCGGGAGGGAACGGGTGCCGGTCAGCGCTCCAGCAGCGAGACGGCGGTGTCGATGGCGCCCGCGACGTCGCCGTCCGGCGGGTAGAGCAGGGTGCGGCCGATCATCAGACCGCGGATCTGGGGGATCCGCAGGGCCCGTCGCCACGACGCGAACAGCGCGTCGCGGTCGCCGCCGCCCTCGCCGCCGAGCAGCATCGCGGGCAGGGTGGTCGAGGCCATCATCCGCTCCATGTCCTCGACCACCGGCACCTTGAGCCAGGTGTGGGCGGTGGTGCGGCCGAGGCCCTGGGCGATGTTGTTGGCCCACATCTGGTCGTCCGCGGTGAGCCGGTTGACCACCCGCCCGCCCTCCCGGCGGGAGCTGAACGGCTCGACCATGGCGATCAGCCCGCGCTCGTTCAGCTGGTCGACGGCGTGCGCCGCACTCTCCAGGGTGGTGGCGGTGCCGTGGTCGCCGGGGTCCAGGCGCAGCAGCAGCTTCCCGCCGTCCAGGCCCGCCTCGGCGATGCCGCGGGCGTCGTAGCCGGTGAAGCGGTCGTCGAGTTCGAAGGCGGCGCCGGGCAGCCCGCCGCGGTTCATCGACCCGAGCACCAGCTTGCCCTCGAGGGCGCCGAGCAGGGCGAGGTCCTCCACCAGGTCGGCGGTGCCGAGGAACCCGTCCACGCCCGGGCGGGCCAGCGCCTCGACGCAGCGGGCGAGCAGTTCGTGGCGGTCGCCCATCGCGGTCGGGGAGCCGCCGGCCGCCAGCGCCCCGCGCGCCGGATGGTCGGCGGCCAGCACGAACAGCGGCCGGGCCAGCGCCGCCCGGTCGAAGCGCGGGCGCAGCAGCAGCGCCTCGGCGACGGCCCCCGGGTTGGTCGCCCGGACCTCGGTCAGCTGGGCCAGATCGGGGCGGCGGCGGGCGGCCAGGGTGAGCGGGCCGGGGTCGGCGGTCACAGGCTCACGTCCCGGTGGCGGTGGGCGGCCAGGGTGAAGGCGCGCGGCGGCACGGACAGCGGCGGGTCCTCGGGGTGGCGGCGGGCGTGGCGCCAGAGCAGCTCGGTGACCTCGTGCGGCTCGGGCATGTCGTCGGCGCAGGCGAGCCGCCCGGCGACCAGCGCGCCGGCGGCGTTGGCGGTCTCGATCACCTCCCGCAGCGGACGACCGGCGAGCAGCCCCGCGGCCAGCGCGCCGCCGAAGGCGTCGCCCGCGCCGAGACCGTTGACCACCCGGACGGTGACCGGCTCGACCACCACCTCCTCGGTGGGGGTGCGGGCCAGCACGCCGCGCGGGCCCTGCTTGATGACGGCGAGCCGGACCCCGCGCGCCAGCAGCAGGTCGGCGGCCTTGTCGGGGTCGCAGGTGCCGACGGCGACCTTGGCCTCGTCCAGGTTCCCGACGGCGACGGTGGACAGCTCCAGCGCCCGCGCGTACCAGTGCCTGGCGTCCTCGGGCCGGGCCCAGAACGAGGGCCGCCAGTCCAGGTCGAGCACGGTGTCGGCGTCGGGCGCGCGCAGTGCCGCCGCCTCCAGGGTGGTGGTCCGGGAGGGCTCGACGGCCAGGCCGCCGCCGGTGATCCAGATCATCCGGGCCCGGGCGAAGGCCGCCAGGTCGAGGTCCTCGCAGGTCAGGCACTGGTCCGGAGCGATCGGCGAGCGGTAGAACAGGATCGGGAAGTCGTCCGGGGGATGGATCTCGCAGAACACCACCGGCGTCTGCCGGCCCGGCACCGTCACCACCTGGCTGTCGTCGACGCCGAAGCGGCGCAGCGCGGTGCGCACGTACGGGGCGAAGCGGTCGTCGCCGACGCCGGTGGCGACCGCCGTGCGCAGGCCGTGGCGGGCGGCGGCGACGGCCACGTTGGTCGCGGTGCCGCCGAGCGAGCGGGCGAAGGTCTCCACCTCGGCGAGCGGTACCCCGGTCTGCTGGGGGTAGAGGTCGACGCCGACCCGGCCCAGCGTGATCAGGTCGTGGGGTCGCTTCATCCGGCCGGTGTCCCCTCGGGCGCCAGGGCGAGCAGGAAGTCCAGGCCCGCCCGGACGTCCGCGACCGGGCCGCTGCCGGGTGCGGGCTCGCCGGTGAGCACGGTGTCCTGCTCCATCACGTACCAGCCGCGGTAGCCGGACCGCTCCAGCAGCGGGACCAGCGCGGCGATGTCCACGTCGCCCTGCCCGAGCGGCCGGTACAGCCCGGCGGCGACGGCCTCGGCGTAGCCGACCTCGCCGGACCTGACCCGGGCGGCGGCCCCGGCGTCGACGTCCTTGAGGTGGACGTGGGCGATCCGGTCGGCGGCGCGGCGGGCCAGGTCGACCGGGTCGGTGCCGCCGGCCAGCAGGTGGCCGGTGTCCAGGCAGAGCGGGGCGTCGCCGCCGTCCAGGACGCGCCGGACCTCCTCGGGACGCTCGACCATGGTCCCGATGTGCGGGTGGAGGGCGGCGGTGACGCCCTCCGCGGCGGCCAGCTCGACGATCCCGGCGAGGTTGGCGAGCAGGGTGCGCCAGCCGCCGGTGTCCAGGGCGGGCCGCTGCTCGTAGCCGTCCCGGCCGGTGGCGGCGGCCAGCACCAGGGTGCGGGCGCCGCAGCCGGCCAGCGCCCGCAGCGCGGTCCGCACCACGGGCAGCGGGTCGTGTCCGGGCTCGTGCAGGACGACCGGGACGAAGCCGCCCACCGCGGCCAGCCCGTACGAGCGCAGGGTGGCGGCCCGCTCGGCCGGGTCGGCGGGCAGGAAGCCGTCCGGGCCGAACTCGGTGGCGGCCAGGCCGAGTCCGGCCATCTCGGCGAGCACCCGCCCGGCGGACAGCTGGTGGCCCCAGCCGGGGACCTCGCACACGCCCCAGGAGATCGGCGCGGCCGCGATCCGGGGCCGCAGCGCGGCGGGGGCGGGCCGCCCGGGCGCCGGCTGCCCGGCCAACGGCCTTTCGGTGGCGGGTCGTTCGGTGGCGGGTCGTCCGGTCAGGGGCTGTCCGGTGAGCGACTGTCCGGTCGTCGGCTGCCCGGTCGTCGGCTGCCCGGTCGTCGGCTGCCCGGTCATCGGGCGGCCTCCTGCGCGGGCAGGGCCCGCAGGGCCGCGGCCGAGCGGACGCTGTCGACGGCGACCGGCGAGCCGAGCGCCCGGGACAGCTCGCAGGCCTCGGCGGCGAGCAGCGCCTCCAGCGCGTCGTGGCCGGTGCAGGGGCTCGGGCGGCGGCCGCGGGCGACGTCCAGGAAGACGTCGAGTTCGGCCAGGTACGCGTCGTGGAAGCGGCTGAGGAAGTCGGGCCACGGCTGCTCCGGCGCGGCGGGCCCGGCGGGTTCGGCCGAGGTGAGCGGGGTGCGCCCGTCCAGGCCGGCGGTGATCTGGCCGAGGCTGCCGCTGACCTCCATCCGGACGTCGTACCCGGCGCCGTTGTACCGGGTGCCGGTGCAGCTGACCAGGGTGCCGTCGTCGAGGGTGAGCAGCGCGGCCGCGGTGTCGACGTCGCCCGCGTCGGCGAAGAACGGCTCGCCGCGGTTGGAACCGGTGGCGTACACCTGGAGGATCTCCCGGCCGGTCACCCAGCGGACGGCGTCGAAGTCGTGCACCAGGCAGTCCCGGTAGAGGCCGCCGGAGGTGGGCAGGTAGCCGGCCGGCGGCGGCGCCGGGTCGGCGGTCACCGTCCGCAGGGTGTGCACGAAGCCGAGCTCGCCGGAGCGGTAGGCGGCCCGGGCGGCGGTGTAGCCGGCGTCGAAGCGGCGCTGGAACCCCATCTGCAGCGCGGTGCCGTTGCGGTCCACCTCCCGCAGGGCCCGGATGGTGCCCGCCAGGTCGGCGGCGATCGGCTTCTCGCAGTACGTCGGCAGCCCGGCGCGGGAGGTCCGGACGATCAGGTCGGCGTGGGCGTCGGTGGCGGTGGCGACCACCACCGCGTCCGGGCGGGCAGCGAGCACCGCGTCGACCGTGGCGAGCGCGGTGACCGTGGCGGTGCCGGTGCCGGTGCGGGCGGCGCCGCCGGTGCGGGCGGCGCCGCCGGTGAGCCGGGCGGCCGCGGCCAGGGCGCGGTCCGGGTCGGCGTCGGCGAGCAGCAGTTCGGTGACGGCCGGGTGGCGGGCGAGGGTCGAGGCGTGGAAGAGGCCGATGCGGCCTGTACCGAGGAGACCGACACGCATGGGTGGGCCTTTCGTCGGGATGTGCAGGGAGGACCGGAGGGAGCCGGGTGGAGCGGGAGCAGGAGCAGGAGCGCGGGGCGGGCGGTCAGTCGGGGTCGGTGGCGATCGTGGCGTCGGCGGCGTCCGTGGCGTCCGTGGCGTCCGTGCGCAACTCGTGGGCGAGTGCGTCGAGTTCGGCGCCGCCCGCCATCTGCCGGGTGAGCTCGGCGAGCGAGATGTCGGCCTTCTCGAAGCAGCCCAGGCTGCGGCCCCGCTGGAGCAGCAGGAACCGGTCGCCGACCGGGTGGGCGTGGTGCGGGTTGTGGGTGATCAGGACGACGCCCAGACCCCGGTCCCTGGCCTGGGCGACGTAGCGCAGCACCACCCCGGCCTGCCGGACGCCGAGTGCGGCCGTCGGCTCGTCCAGGATCAGCACCCGGGCGCCGAAGTGGACCGCCCGCGCGATGGCCACGCACTGGCGCTGCCCGCCCGACAGGGTTCCCACCGGCTGTTCGACGTCGGCCAGTTCGATGCCCATCTCGGCCAGCGCGCTGCGGGCGGTCTCCCGCGCGCCGCGCCGGTCCAGCAGCCGGACCGGCCCGTACCGGCGTACCGGCTCGGAGCCCAGGAAGAAGTTGCGCCAGACGCTCATCAGCGGGACGACGGCCAGGTCCTGGTAGACCGTGGCGATGCCGCTGTCCAGCGCCTGGCGTGGCGAGCCGAAGCGGACCGGCCGCCCGTCCAGCAGCAGTTCGCCGCTGGTGTGCCGGTGCGCGCCGGAGAGGATCTTGATCAGGGTGGATTTGCCGGCCCCGTTGTCGCCCAGCACGCAGGTGACCTGACCGGCGTTCACGGTGACGCTCACCCCGTCCAGGGCGCTGACGCTGCCGTACGTCCGGCCGACGGACCTGGCCTCCAGCAGGGGCGTCGGCACGGGCGCCGGACGCTGCGCGGACACCGTGTTCTCCGTGGGCCCCGGCGGGTCGCCGACGGTCGGCTTCTCGGTGGTCATCGGCGTCTCCCCGGTCATCGGCTTCTCGGCGGTCATCGGCGGGCCCGTTCGGCGCGGCGGCGGAAGGTGTTGTTGACCAGCACGGCCGAGATCAGCATCAGACCGAGGAAGAGCATGAACCAGTCGCTGTTCCAGCGGGCGAAGACGATCCCCTGGCGGGCCATGCCGAAGATCAGCGCGCCGATCGCGGCCCCGGCCGCCGAGCCGAAGCCGCCGGTCATCAGACAGCCGCCGATCACCGCGGCGATGATGTACTGGAACTCCAGCCCCACCCCCTGGTTGGCCTGCACGGTGGTGTACCGCAGCAGGTTGATGCTGCCGACCAGCCAGGCGGCGGCCGAGGTGGTCATGAACAGCAGGATCTTGGTGCGCTGCACCGGGACGCCGACCTGGCGGGCGCTGGGCGCCGAACCGCCGACCGCGAAGACCCAGTTGCCGAAGCGGGTCCGGACCAGCACCACCGAGGCGACCGCCGTGACACCGAGCCACCAGACGATCGAGGTCGGGAAGACGGTACCCCCGAGGTCCATGGTGGAGGCGAACAGCGAACCGGCCGAGGTGTAGCCGTCCGTCGCCCGCATGCCGCTGACCTGCACGGTGCCGGTGACGGCCCGGGTCACCCCGAGGTTGAGCCCCTGCAGCGCCAGGAACGAGCCGAGCGTGACGATGAAGCTCGGCAGCCCGGTGCGCATCACCAGCCAGCCGTTCAGGGCGCCGACCGCGAGGGCGAGCAGCAGCGATACAAGCAGCGCGGCCCAGACGTTCCAGCCGAGGCGTACCGCGAGCAGCGAGGTGACCAGCGCCGTGGAGGCCGTCATCACCCCGGCCGACAGGTCGAACTCGCCGCCGATCATGAGCAGTGCGACCGCGACGGCCACGATCCCGAGGGTCGCCGAGTCGTCCAGCCAGGTCGCCGCGCCGAGCGGGCTGAGGAACTGCCCGGTGACGGTGGAGAAGAACCCGAACACCAGCAGCGCGCCCAGCGCCGCACCCAACTCCGGCCGGACCACGAGGCGGTGGAGTAGCCAGGCCCCGCCCCGCCCTCCCGCCGCGGCGGCGGGAGCGCCGGGTGCAGCGCCTGCTGGGCCGCCCGCCGGAGCGGTGACGGAAGGGGTGGCGGCGGAAGGGGTGGAGGCGGAAGGGGTGGCGGCGGAAGGGGTGGCGGCGGCCGGGCCGGCCGCCGCCTCGGACGGCCGGGTCACCGGGTGCCCCGGGCCGCGTACGCGGTCACCTGGTCGACGTTGGACTTGTCGACGAAGGCCGGGCCGGTGAGCACCGGGTGGCCGCCGCCGAGGGTGTTTCCGTTGTCGTGGTACAGCTTCAGCATCACGACCGGCAGATATCCCTGCTGGTACTGCTGCTGGTCGACCGCGAACGAGACGGTGCCGGCCTTGATGGCCGCCAGCACGTCCGGGTTGACGTCGAAGGTCGCCACTTGGGCCTTGGAGCCGACCGCCTTGACCGCGTCCACGGCCTGCGCGGCGACCTGCGCGTTGAGGGTGAGCACCCCGTCGACGGCGGGGTCGGCCTGGAGCGCGCCGCGGATCCGGGAGAGCGTGTCGGTGGGGTTGTTGGCGTCCACCTGGAGGTTGACCACGTCGGAGCCGAACCCCTGCTTCGCGCCGTCGCACCGCTGGGTGAGGCCGATGTTCCCGGCCTCGTGGATGACGCACAGCACCTTGTGCAGGCCCTGGCCCTTCAGCTTCGCGCCGGCGCCCTGTCCGGCCACCGTCTCCTCCTGGCCGACGTGGCCGACGGCGCCGAACTCCACGCTGCGGGCCGAACCGGAGTTGACCGTGACCACCGGGATCCCGGCCGCGACGGCGGCCTTGACGGCGGTCTGCAGTGCGTCCGGGTTGGCCATCGACACCACCAGGCCGCCGACGTGCTGGGCGACGGCGTTGTCGATGAGCTTGGCCTGGCCCGCCGGATCGGGATCGGAGGCGTAGTCGACCTGGACGCCCAACTGCTTGCCGGCGTCGGTCGCGCCGTTCTTCACCACGCTCCAGAACGCGTCGCCCGGACCGGCGTGGGTGATGACGGTGACGTGCAGCGGGCCGGAGCCGGAGGCGGGCGCCGGGGCGGGCGCGCTGCCGGAGGCGGAACCGCTCCCACCGGCCGGCCCGCTGCACGCGGCGGCCAGCAGCAGGGCGGCGGCCGCGGCCGCGGCGGTGAGCAACGGCCCGGTACGGGTGCGCCTGCGGCGGGTGGGGGAGCGGTCGGCGTCGGGGGTCCGCGGGTGGGTCATGGCACTGCCTCCGAGGGTGGGATGACGGCGCGCGGCCGGGCGCGGGCCGGTGAAGGAGGGTTCGACGGAGCGGCGTCCGGGGATGGCTCGAACGTGGGGTGGTCGGGCCGGGAGGGTCCCGGGCGGTCAGGGTTCCAGCAGTGGTCCAGCGGTGGTCCGGGGCTTTGGTCCAGCGGTGGTACGTGGTCGGCCTGATGGTGCGTCGGCGCCGCGAGGGTCGGGCGGCGCTACGGGTGGGGCGCTCGAGTGCCACAAGATTGGTATCGGTAGGTCAGTATGTCAAGACATACTGACCGGTCATATTGAGGCGCTTTTGCGTCGATTTCGTACCGCGCACGGAGCACCCGCCGCCCGTCTACGGGCAACGGGGAAAGGGATGGTGACAGTTCGTCAGCGAGCCAGCAGAGTGCACTCGAACGAGTAGAGCGTGGGCCGGTACAGGTGGCTCCCGTGCTCCACCGGACGGCCCTGCACGTCGTACGCCGTGCGCCGCATGGTCAGCAGCGGCGCCCCCCGGCTCTCGCCCAGCAGCCGCGCCTCGGCCGCGGACGCCCGCCGGGCGCCGATCGACTGCTCGGCCGCGCCCAGCCGCACCCCCGCCGCGCGCAACTCCTCGTACAGGCCGCTGCGCGACAGCGTCTGCGCGCTCAACGGACACAGTCCGACCGGCAGGTGGTTGCGCAGCAGGGCCAGCGGCTCCTCGTCCGCGAACCGCAGCCGCTCCAGCTCCCACACCGGCGCACCCGGTGCCACCTGCAGCGCGGCCGCCACCTCCTCGGTGGCCTCCACCCGGGCCAGCCGCAGCACCTCGGTGCGCGGTCTGCGGTGGTCGCGGACCAGGTCGTCGTGCAGGCTGGTCAGCTCGACCTGCCGGCGCACCCGGGTCTGCACCACCTGAGTGCCGACCCCGCGCTTGCGGACCAGCAGCCCCTTGTCCACCAGGTGCTGGATCGCCTGCCGCATGGTCGGCCGGGACAGGCCCAGCTCGCCGGCCAGCGAGACCTCGTTGTCCAGCCGCGCCCCGGCGGCCAGCTCGCCCGAGGTGATCAGCGCCTCCAGCCGCTCGGCGACCTGGAAGTAGAGCGGGATCGGGCTCGACCGGTCGACTCTGATCAGCGCGGCGAGGGGCTGCATCGCGACTCCGCATCGGCAGGGGCAGCAGGGTGGGGATCCAGTATCGCGCACCCCGCCGTCCGCGGTCCTGATGTCAGGACGACAGGACGAGCGGACTTGGTGGGGGCGGAGCGGCTCCGGGGGTGGTCGGTGAATGCCGGTGGAAACGGGCCGATGAGCTGACGAGGTGTCATTTCGGTCGCGAGCAGCTGTATTTGGCCTGATCGTAGCGGACCTCCGGGAGTCGGATGGCCGGATCGGACCGGTCCCCGGACCGGACCCGGGCCGGCCGCCGGGAACGGCCGCCGGGGACGCGCGGGCGTACTGCGCATCCGTCGACGGCCGGTCCGGCGGCGGACGGGGCCGTTCTGTGGGGGTTCAGCCGATTCGCGGGGTTCAGCCGTTCTGCGGGGGGATGTCGGCGTGTGCGCGGGCGAGCAGCAGGTAGCCCTCGCCGTTGGCCTTGATACCGGCCCGCTCCTCCTCGGTCACCTCGCGCCGCACCTTCGCCGGAACCCCCGCCACCAGCGAGCCGGGCGGCACCTGCATGCCCTGCGGGACCACCGCACCGGCCGCCACCAGCGAACCGGCGCCGATCCGGGCACCGTTCAGCACGGTGGCGCTCATCCCGATCAGCACGTCGTCGTCGACCGTGCAGCCGTGCAGGACCACGTTGTGGCCCACCGTGATCCGCTCGCCGAGCACGGCCGGGAACGCGGGGTCGCTGTGCACGGTGCAGTTGTCCTGGATGTTGGTCCCGGCGCCCACCGTGATGGCCTCGGCGTCGCCGCGCAGCACCGCGCCGTACCAGACGCTCACCCCCGCCGCGAGGCTGACCGAGCCCGCCACCACCGCGTTGGGGGCCACGAAGGCGGTCGGATCGACCTGCGGCGTCCGGCCGGCGACCGCGACGATCAGGGGCTCTGCCATGACTCTGTTCTCCTTCTGCTGCTGCTTCTGCTTCTGCCGGAATACTGCCGGGATCCTCGCGTCGCGGCGGTGGTGCGTGCCCGGTACGGGTTCGCTGCGCAGGGTACCCCCGGCCGGGTGAGCGCCGGTCGGGTGCCCGGGTCAGGCCTGCTCGACCCAGGCCGGCAGCGGTTCGCGCCGGGTCAGCCACGAGGCCGGGACCCCGGCCAGACCGGTGCGGGCGGCGACCGTGCCACCGGTGATCGCACAGGTGGTGTCGACATCGCCGAGCCCCTCGGCCGTGGTCCACAGCGCGTCGGTGAGGCTGTCCAGGTGCCAGGCCGCCGCCCAGAGCGCGAAGGGCACGGTGTCGGCCGCCCGGATCCGACTCCCGTTGCCCAGGACGTCGGCCGCCCGCCACGGCTCGGTGTCCGCGGGCAGTTCGGCCGCCGTCCGCAGGCCGTCCCGGACCGGCCCCGCGGGCGTCCGCGCCGCCACCTCGGCCAGCAGCTCCGTCCCGGACGGCGCGGGCCGGTTGCGGCTGCGGGCGGCGAGCGCCGCAGCCACCGCGACGGCCACCGCGCCCGCGACGCCCTCCGGATGGGCGTGCGTGACCTCCGCCGAGAACACGGCCTGCTCGGCCGCCTCCTCCAGGTCCTCGCAGAACCAGGCGCCCAGCGGCGCCACCCGCATCGCCGCGCCGTTGCCGAGACTGCCCTCGCCCCCGAACAGACCGCGGGCCTCGGTCCGCCACCCGGCGGGCTGCTCGGCCAGCCGGGGCAGCAACCGGTGCATGCCGTGTCCGTACCCACGGCCGACATCCGCCAGGTAGGTCACCCCGAAAGCCTCCGCCAGCAGTTCCTGGTGCACCGCGCCGTGCGCGGTCAGGACCCCGTACACCGACAGGGCCATGGCGGTGTCGTCCGTCCAGTGCCACGGCGACTCGGCGGGCGTCCGGCGCTCCCGGATCGACTCGAACGCCTCCTGCGGCGAACGGAACAGCGGGAACCACCGCTCCCCGAACGCATCACCGAGGGCCAGGCCTTGCAGGGCATCACGAGCAACATCGGACGTGGTCATGGCCCGCATGCTGCCAGCGCTGCGCACCCCGTGCACCCGAATTCGGCCGCCCCCGACCGGACTCCAGCCGCCTGCAACGCCGTTCGGCGAGGCGCATCCCGGCGAGGCCCGTTCCGGCGGGCCGGTCGCGAGGGCCACGGATCGGGAGCGGCCACGGATCGGGAGCGGCCCAGAACGGGGATCGGCCCCGAACCGGGGTGCCCCGCGCCCGGAGGCGAACGGAGCATGTCACACTGACGATCATGACCCCTGACCGCCGCAGCCTCGGGCTGCCCGCCTTCTCCGAATCCGCCACGGACGCCCCGCTCCCCGCCCAGGCCACCGCAGCCCGGCTGCTCCCGGTCGAGCAGGGCGCCGACTTCCGGCAGCCGCCCGGCGCGGAGGACTCGCAGCCGTGGGCCGCCGCCGAGCGGCCCGCCGCTGTGGGCGGCCTCACCTTCTCCGACCCCGACCGGCAGATCTGACCCCGGGTACCCCACCCGGCGGCCCCCGGCACACGCCCCCACGCCACCAGGCTCCCGGCACACGGCCTCTGGCCCCCGGCGAACGGCGTACGGCCGCGCCGGGGGCCGCCGCATCCCCGCCCTCCGAACCTCTCGCCGGTGCTGATGCACAAACGCTGCGAGCAGCCTTCGGCGGCACCCCTGGGCGATCCTGGAACCGGCCCGCCACCCGAGGAGGTGCGAACGCCGTGACCACGCCGCTGACCACCCAGGAACAGCGAGCTCTGGACCGCCTCGAAGCGGGGCTGCGTCGTGACGCCCCGAGGCTCGACCGCCTGCTCGCCCGTCGGACGGGCCGACTACGGCGGCCCGCCGAACGGCCCCGGGCGCTGGCCCTGGCCGCGGCCGTCCTCGCCGCGTTCACCGGCGCCGGTGCCCTCTGCGCGGCCGCCGGAACACCGGCCGCCGCCGGACCGGCCGCCGCAGCGGCCCTCGCGCTCGCCGTGACCATGCGGCGCCTCGCCCGGCTCCAACACCGCTGACACCCCGCCCCGGGCCGGTACCCCCGCCGGTTCACCCCCCCCATAGCTCAGACACACCCCACCGCTTCACCCCCCCACTGCAGGCAAACCCCGCTGCACGGAAGCCACCTGGAGGAGACCATGGCCGCCACCGTTCCCCCGTCCGTGCCGGTCCTGCCCGCCGTTCGGCCCGTTCCCACCGAGACCCCGGAGTGCGAGGCCTCGACCTGCGCCGGGATCTCCACCCCGGAGTCCGTGGAGCTCCACACCGCCTGGCCAGGCTGGATCCCGCTGCTGGTCATCGCCGTGCTGGTGGTCAGCTGCCTCGGCTTCGCGGTCGGCCGCATCGCGGGATGGTGATCCCGTGGGCGCGCCGGTCGCGGCACCGGGCCGTACCGGACGTAGGCTCCCGTCCGTGTCCGAACCCGCAGCTGCCCCGCCGCTCGCCGAGGCCGGTCTCAGCACCGGTGGCGTGGCCCGCCGGCTCGGCGTCTCACCCACCACCATTCGCTCGTGGGAACGCCGTTACGGCATCGGCCCTGCTCGGCGAGAGGCGGGCCACCACCGCCGCTGGAGCCCGCAGGACGTCGCCGTGCTCGAGGCGATGTGCCGCCTCACCGCCCGCGGGGTCCCGCCGGGCGAGGCCGCCCGGCTGGCCCGCAGCGGCAGGGCCGGCGACCCGGACGCCGCCGCCCCGGCCACCGACGACGCCACCGACGTGGCCGACGGTACGGCGGACGCCGCGAGCCATCCCCCCGGCGGCGGCAACACCCTGCCGGTCGGTCCGGTCAGACCCGAGTGCCGGGGGCTGGCCCGGGCCGCCGTCCGCCTCGACGCCCCGCAGATGGCACTGATCCTGCGCCAGGCCGTCGACGACCTGGGACCGGTGGCCGCCTGGACCGAGGTGATGATGCCCGCCCTGCGAGCGGCGGGCCGCAAGTGGTCCGTCGAGGGCGAACGGTACGTCGAGGTCGAGCACCTGCTGTCCTGGCACATCTCCACGGCCCTGCGCAGGATCGCCGACCGCCCCGGCGCCGCCCCGGCCCGCCCCGGCCCGCCCGTCATGCTCGCCGGCATGCCCGCCGAACTGCACGCCCTCCCGCTCGAGGCGGTCGCCGCCGGGCTCGCCGACCGGGGGCTGCCGTTCCGGATGTTCGGCCCGGCGGTGCCGCCCGAGGCACTGCTGGAGGCGGTCCGCCGTACCGGCCCGTCCGCGGTCCTGCTCTGGTCGCAGGCCCGGCAGACCGCCGACCGGGCCCTGGCCGCCCGGGTCGCCGGGACGGCCTGGGGCGGCCGCGGATCCCGGACCCGACCGGTCGTGCTGGCCGCCGGACCGGGCTGGGCGGGCACCCGCCGCCCACCCGGCACACTGCGCCCCCGCGACCTGGCCGAAGCGCTCGACCGGATCGAGCAGTTGCTCACCGAATGACCCGCCGCGGCCCCGACCGGCCCCGACCAGCCCTGACCGGCCCCGACCGGCTCCGCTCCGGGCCATCCGGACGGGCCCCGGCTCCGAAGAACCCGTGGTGGCGGCCGGCACCCTGCCACGCCCGCCCGGAAGGAGCACACGATGGTCACCGTCGAACGCAGCATCACCGTCACCCGGCCGGCCGACCAGGTCCTTCGGTACCTGGCGGACTTCGGTAACACACCCCACTGGGACCCCGGCACCGAGAGCTGCGTACGGCTGGACGACGGCCCGCTGGCCGAGGGCGCCCGCTGGCTCAACGTGTCCCGCTTCCGGGGACGGCGCACCCGGCTCGCCTACCGCCTCGCCCGGTACCGGCCGGACCGGCTGGTGTTCGTCGGAGAGAACCGCACGGTCACCGCGACCGACGACATCCGCATCCGCGCCTGGAACGGCCGGACCGTCATCGTCTACCGCGCCCAGCTACGGTTCCACGGCCTCGCCAGGGCCGCCGCCCCCCTACTGCAACCGGCTTTCGAACGGCTCGCGGACCAGGTCGCCGAGCGGCTGCCCGTGGTCCTGGATGCGTCCGCCTGACCCCACGGCGCGGGGGCGCCCGCAACGGCCCACCGGTCCGTGCGCGTTGGACCGCCCGGCGGCGCCGGTCCGTACCGGCCGGGCGGACGTGTACCGAGGTGGACGTGTACCGAGGTGGACGTGTACCGAGGCCGACGTGTACGGAGGAGGTGCTCCGGCAGGCCACCGACGGAGCCGCGGCAGGAGCCCGCCGAGGGACTGTCGGAGGCGTCTGCCACCATGCTCGCATGCTCGTCACCCACCCTGACCTGGGCCGCACCACCGAACCCGGACCCGCACCCGCCGCGCCCGACGGGCCTGCTGACGCCGAGACGCACGCGGAGCCGTACGCCGGTCCGCAGGCAGGTCCGCGCGCCGGATCGGGCGCAGATCCGCACGGTGGCCCCGACCTGCACGGCGACTTCGAGGTGCACCTGACCGTGGCCCCGCAGGACGCCGACGCCTTGGCCGACTGGGCCTCGGCCAACGGCGTCAAGTTCACCCACATCCTGCTGGCCCGCGGCGCCGCCGTCTCCCAGCCGATGCTCACGCTGCGCGGCTCCGGCTCGTACCAGGACGTCGCCGCGCAGACCCGCCGGACCTCGGACCGGCTGGCGGACGCCGGGTTCGCCGTGCTGCGGGTCAAGATCGAGGCCACCCCCTGGGCACGCGGCGTCCCGCAGTCGGACGCCTCCGCCGAGGCCCTCGGCCCGCACCGGTACTTCGAACACCACGTCAAACTGCTGCTCCCACCGGGCGAGCGCACCGACGGTCTCGCCGCGCTGGCCGTAAGGCACAGCGCCCACCTGTCCGCCAACGCCCGCCGGGTGCGCGCCGACGGTGTCCGGGAGCAGTTCGTGACGCAGCGCTGCCGCCTGGTCGGGCTGGACACAGCGGGCCGCCGGCTCGACGCGCTGCTCGCCGACCTCACCACCGACGGGCACACCATCGCCTCGGCGGAGCGTGAGTTCGTCGCCCTCGACACCGACGAGACACTCGACGCGGGCTGGATCACCGAGACCGCAGGGATCGCGGGGACCGCCGAGATCGCGGGGACCGCAGCGATCGCTGCGACACCCGGCACCACCGTCGTACCCGGCACCACCGCCATACCCCGGACACCCGGGACCGGCCGTACCACCGACCACCGAGGGGGAACCACACGATGACCACCGGAGCCACCGGACCGACCACCCGCCGCGCCGACGCCGACCACGGCTGGGCCGATTTCGAGTACGGACCGTGGGAGGAGGTCGTGCTGCCCCGGCAGGCGCCCTCGGAGGCCCTGCGCGAGGAACTCGACCTGCCGCGCGGCATCCGGCCGATCGACGACGACGCCGTCACCCAGCAGCCCGTGTTCGACCCGGCGCTCGCCGGGTACGCCCGGGCCCTGCGTCCCAGCGAACCCGCGTTCGCGGACCCCGAGGTCGCCGCCCGCTGGCTGACGGCCCGCCGGGAGGCGCTGAACACCGTCCTGTCCGCGGTCGCCCGCTCCGCCTGGGCCGAGCACCTCGTCCTGCGCGGCAGCATCCTGCTGCGCGGCTGGTACGGCGAGGCGGCGCGCGAGCCCGGCGATCTGGACTTCGTCGTCGTCCCCGAGGACTGGGAGCTGGAGGACGACCGGACCGAGCGCATGATCCACGAGATCGCCGCCGCCGCCGACCGCCTGACCGCCGACCGCTCGTCCGCCGCGATACCGGACACCGGCCTGCGGCTGCACGCGGACCAGGCCGTCGCGGACGAGATCTGGACCTACAGCCGGGTGCCCGGCCGCCGGCTGGTGCTGCCCTGGACCGCCCCCGGCGTGCCGGGCGGCACGGTGCAGCTCGACTTCGTCTTCACCGAGCACCTCCCGCTGGCCCCGCGCTCCGGCGAGCTGCCCGGCGTCTCGGCCCCGCTGCTCACCGCCACCCCCGAGCTGTCGCTCGCCTGGAAGATCCTCTGGCTGCTGACCGACAACCACCCGCAGGGCAAGGATCTGTACGACGCCGTCCTGCTCGCCCAGGACACGCAGGTCTCCTACGAGCTGCTGCACGACGTGTTCGCCAGCTCCGCGGAGGGCGGCCACCACTGGCCCGTCCTGCCCACCGGGATCTCCGGCCTCGAGGTCGACTGGGACGAGTTCCGCAAGGACTACCCGACCCTGGCCGAACCCTGGGAGGAGTACCCCGCCCGGCTGCTCACCGCCCTCACCCCGGCCTTCGGCGGCCGGACCGAGTACGAGCTGCGCGCCGCCTGGCTGGCGCCGTTCATCGAGGAACTGCGGCCGGTGCTGGCGGCGGACGGGATGGCGGCGGTCCGGCTCCGGCTCGCCGAGCGCTACCTGGGACTCCCCGACCGGCTGGTGGTCACCCGCGAGTTGCTGTCCTGCGACTTCGCCGAGGCCGTCCGGGTCGCCGCGGCCGACGCCGACGCCGAGTGGCGGGTCCAGCGGCTGCGCGAGGCCGCCGACCGCTTCGCGGCCGAGAGCGCCACGCCGTAACGTCCGCGCCGGAGCGCCGCGGGCCGGGCCCCGGTCGGGAGCGACCGACCGGGGGACCCGGCCACGGCGCCGGGCCCGTCGAAAGGGTGACGGGACGTCAGGCATGGTCCTCTTGAGCCACCCGTTCGTGTGCTCACCGGAGGAGAGACCTTGTCCCGCCCATCCCGCATCACCGGCCTGCTCGGCGCCGCCGCCGCCGGCCTGTCCCTGCTGGCGGCCAACCCGGCCGTGGCCGTCGCGCCGCCGCTGTCCGCACCCCGGATCCTGGCCCACTTCGACCTCGCCCAGGGCCGCCAGCCCGAGAACATCGCGCTGGAACCGGACGGCTCCGCCGACCTCACCTTCTCCTTCGCCCGGCAGATCGGCCGGGTCGCCCCGGACGGCACCCAGACCATCCTGGCCACCCTGCCCGCACCGGAACACCCGGCCACCCCCCTCCTCGGCGCCGCGATCGTGACCGGCATCGCCCGCGCCCACGACGGCACCCTCTACTTCGGCTACGCCACCGGAACGGACGACCTCACCGGGATCTGGCGGCTGTGCCCCGGCGGCAACCCCGAGCGGCTCGCAGCCCTGCCCGCGACCGGCCTCCCCAACGGCCTCGCCCTCGACGAGCACGCAGGCCTGCTCTACACCGCCGACTCGGCACTCGGCGTCGTCCACGCCGTCCCCCTCGACGGCGGCCCGGCGACCGTGTGGTCGGCCGCACCCGAGCTCCGCCCCACCGGGGGCTTCGGAGCCAACGGGCTCAAGGTGCACCACCACGCCGTCTGGGTCACCAACACCGACACCGGCACCCTGCTGCGGATCCCGATCCGTCAGGACGGCACCGCCGGGCCGGTGGAGACCCGGGCCACCGGACTCGCCGGGATCGACGACTTCGCGTTCACCGGGCACGGCGACAGCCTCATCGCCGCCCTGAACGCCCCGAACGAGGCCGCCTTCGTCGCCGGGGACGGCAGCCACCACACCGTCCTCACCGGCCAGGACGGCCTGTCCAACCCCACCTCGGTGGCCGTCCGGGGCGACACCGTCTACGTCCCGAGCGCGGCCTACTTCACCCAGGCCGACCCCAACTTGCTGCTCGCCACGCTCGACCGCCCGCGGCGCCCGCACGAGCGGCAGGAGCGGTAGGGGCGGTAGGGACGGTACACGCGGTCCGTGGACGCGGTGGTGGTGGTTGCGGGAGCGGCGGTGGTCCGCGAGGCCGGTCCCGCAACCACCGGCCGGGCCGGTCAGCCGCAGCAGGGCTTGCACTCCGTCACCCGGACGTTGTCGATGACCGGTCCGTACGCCCCGGCGACGGTGCTGGTGAAGCCGAGCGTGGTGGACGTGTTCTGCGCGACGAAGCTGAACTGGTGCCCCACGTAGCCCATGGCGGCCCTGGTCCGGCCGGAGACGTCGAAGGAGAAGTCCTGGAAGTTCTGGCCGTCGATCAGGACCCGGCCGGTCCGGAGGGCGACTCCGCCCTCCGGGTTGCCGGCCAGCGCGTAGGTGACGGAGTAGGTGGTGCCCGGCACGGTGGTGAAACTCTGGGTGACGGTGCCGCTGTTGGAGCCGTTGAGATCGAGCGACTGATCGCCCTCGGCGGCCTGCCAGAAGCCGGCGCCGATCAGATCGACACTGCCCGCGGTGACGTTCCACGGGCCGAGGGTCTGACCGGCGGTCAGCCCGGTGAAGGTGTTCGCCGCGACCTTGGGCGTCTCGAAGCTGCCGTCGTCGAAGTGGCTGAGGGCGCGGTGACCGCCCGCCGCCTGGGCCGGTGCGGCCAGGGCCGTGGCACCGGCGACGAGCAGGGCGGTGACGGCGGTACGGGTGCGCGAGAACGGCATGAGAGGCCCTCCAGAGGCTCGGCGGACGGGACCGATCGGCGATCGGCCGTGCACAGAGCGTCTGTTGTCGCGCCGACCCGTGCCAAGACCCGACGTCCGGCGTCAGGGGGTGCGCACAACCCGCCGACCCGCTCCCGCACGCCGGTTTCACCGGCCTCGGCCCCGCCGCGCCGGGCTCGATGGCCGCTCCGGGACGGTCGGCGCCCGTCGCGCCGGCGTCGGACGGGCCGGTGGTCCCGGGGGTGTGACGCATCGTGCGCGCCCCCGCCGCGCAGCGCGCTCCGCCTCGGGCCGGCCCAAGCCACTCCGGGCCACCGTGGGCCGGGCTGATCCGGGCTGGTCCGGGCTGGTCCGGGTGGGCCCGGGGCGCCGTGGGCGGTCAGCGGTTGACGGCCCGCATGCCCGCTTCGTCGTAGCGCTCGCCCGCCGCCGCGGGCAGTTCGGCATCGATCCGGGCCAGGTCGTCGGCGGTGAGCTCGACGTCGACGGCGCCCGCGTTCTGCTCCAGGTAACTGCGGCGCTTGGTGCCGGGGATCGGCACGAAGTCCTCGCCGCGGGCCAGCACCCAGGCGATCGCCAGCTGGGCCGGGGTGACGTCCTTCTCCGCGGCGATCTCCTTGACCTTGTCGGCGAGGCGGAGGTTGGCCTGCAGGTTGGCCTCGGTGAAGCGCGGATTGCCGCGGCGGAAGTCGTTCTCGTCCAGTTCGTCCGGGGAGCTGAAGCGGCCGGCGAGGAAGCCGCGGCCGAGCGGGGAGTACGGGACGAACCCGATGCCGAGCTCGCGGCAGGTGGGCAGCACCTCGGCCTCCACGTCCCGGCTCCACAGCGAGTACTCGCTCTGGACGGCGGTCACCGGGTGGACGGCGTGGGCGCGGCGGATGGTCGCGGCGCCCGCCTCGCTCAGCCCGATGTGCCGGACCTTGCCCTCGGCGACCAGTTCGCCGAGCGCGCCGACGGTCTCCTCGATGGGCACGTTCGGGTCGACGCGGTGCTGGTAGTACAGGTCGATGCGGTCCGTGCCGAGCCGCTCGAGCGAGCCGTGGACGGAGCTGCGGACGTGCTCGGCGGACCCGTCCTGCCGCCCCACCGTCGACATGTCGCCCGGCACGGCGTGGTCCATCCGGTGGTTGAACTTGGTGGCGAGGACGTACTCGTCGCGGTGTCCCCGGATAGCCTCGCCGACCAGGGACTCGTTGGTGAGCGGCCCGTACACCTGGGCGGTGTCCAGGAACGTGACGCCGAGTTCCAGGGCGCGCCGGATGGTCGCGACACCCTCGTCCTGGTCGGTGGTGCCGTAGAACGCGGACATGCCCATGCACCCGAGGCCGATGGCCGACACCCGGAGGTCCCGCAGACTGCGCTGTCGCATCTGAACTCCCAGCCCTTGCTGTCGTGTTGGTCCCCCGCACTGCGGACCCCCTGCTTCCATCTAGCAACGGGTCCCGGCGCCCGGCATCCCGGGCCGACGGCCGTCGCGCCCGCCGCCGTCGTCGCCGCCCCCGCAGGTCCCGCCTTGACGGTGCTGGGCCCGCGGCGCACGGTGGAGGTGGAGGCTCCGGAGGACACCGCGACCGGCCCGGGAGGCTTGTGGAAGCGCTCGGCAGCCCGTCCGCCCGGCTGCCGGTCCGCTGCGCGCAGAGGTCGTGGTCGCCGCGACCACTGCGCCACCCACAGACGGACACCCACGGATGGAGACGGGGATGAGCAGCGCCCAGGAGAGCAACGGCAGTGCGGCCGCGAGCCCGCCGGTGCGGCCGGGGGAGGTACGGCTCGAGGTCGTGGTCGTCCCGGTCTCCGACGTCGACCGGGCGAAGGGCTTCTACCAGGGACTCGGGTGGCGGCTCGACGCCGACCTCCCGGTCGAGGACGGCTACCGGGTGGTGCAGCTGACGCCACCCGGCTCCGGCTGTTCGATCATCTTCGGCGAAGGCGTCAGCTCGGCCCCGCCCGGCTCCCTCCAGGGCCTGCACCTCGTGGTCCACGACCTGGACGCGGCCCGCGCCGACCTGATCGGGCGCGGCGCCGACGTCGGCGAGCCGTTCCACGAGGCATCCGGGATCTTCCACCGGGCCGGGACGGCCGGGCGGGTGGACGGCCCCGCGCCGGACCACGCCGACTACGGCACGTTCGCCGCCTTCAGCGACCCGGACGGCAACGGCTGGGTGCTCCAGGAGATCAGGACGCGGCTCCCGGGCCGCTGAGATGCCGCCGAGATGCGGCTGAGAGGCCGTTCAGACAAGGAGTGTGCCCCATGAGCGGGACGACGTACGAGACGGTGGAGGACCTCGCCGAGGCCCTGCGGCGCGCGGCCGCGGCCCACGGGAAGCACGAGCAACGGATCGGCGCGGAGGACCCGAACTGGCCGGACTGGTACGCGCTGTACATGGTCCGCGAACGCGCCGGCGAGGAGCTGCCGACATGACCGGCGGGCCCGCCGCGGACGCCACGGGGACCCGGTGACCGGCCCATCGCAGGCCCCGGCCGCCGCCCGCGCACCGGCACTGGCCGGGCAGACCGTCGTCCTGATCGGCGGCAGCGCCGGGATCGGGCTGGCGACGGCGAGGCGCGCGCGGACCGAGGGCGCCGACACCATCCTCACCGGCCGCGATCCCGCCCGGCTCGAGCGGGCGGCGGCCGAGGTCGGCGCCATCGGCACCGCGGCCTTCGACGCGACCGACCCGGCCGCCCTGGAACGGTTCTTCACGGACCTCGCCGCGCCGGTCGACCACGTGCTGGTGACCGCCGGCGGCCCCTACTACGCCACGCTCGCCGAGATGGACTTCGACGAGGCGCGCCGCGCGCTCCAGGAGCACCCGATGGTCATGCTGGGTGTCGCCCGCCACGGTGCGCCCAGGGTCCGCCCCGGCGGCACGCTGCTGTTCATGGGCGGCACCGGGGCCCGCCGTCCGGCGGTCGGCCTCGCGCTCACCTCGGCGATGACCGCCGCCCTGCCCGCCCTGACGGCCGGCCTGGCACTCGAGGTGGCGCCGGTCCGGGTCAACCTGATCGCCGCCGGCTTCGTCGACACCCCGCTGTCGGCGTCACTGCTCGGCGAGGGGCTCGAGGCGCGGCGCGAGCAGCTGCGTGCGACACTCCCGGTCGGGCGGGTGGTCGGACCGGACGACGTCGCTGCGCTGGCGGTGCACCTGATGGCCAACACCGCGCTGACCGGCGCGACGTACGACATCGACGGCGGGCAGCAGCTCCTGCCCGGGTGACCGGCGTGACGGCGTGGCCGGGGTGACGGTGTGACCGGCGGGCCGGGGCCGCGGTTCGGACCGCGGCCGGGACGCCGGCGGGCTACAGTCGGCGACGACGTACCGTCCGCCGGTGCCTGAGATGCGGAGCCGCTCATGACCACAGCCCGGGACCTGTTCATCGTCTCCATGGACGTGGCGTCCAGCCGCCCGGTGGACCCGGGCGACCTGTCGCTCGCCCTCGCCGGGGCCGAGGTGATCGACCTGCTCGGGTCCGAGGCACTGGCCCTGGACGGCGAGCGGATCGTGCCCGGCGGCCGCTGGGAGCAGGCCGACAAGCTGCTGGACCGGGCGGCGGAGTCACTGGTCCGGCAGCCGCCGTACGAGACGGTCGAGGACTGGCTGTGGCGCCGGGGCCGGGGCCTGTCGTCCGCGTACTTGGCCGCGCTGGAGATGGAGGGCCGGGTCACCCGGGAACGGGGCCGCTGGATCCCCGTCCGGACCAGCCGGACGGCGGTCGCCGACTCGCCCGAACGCCGCCGGGCCGCCGAGCGCTGGGCATCGGGCGACCCCGTCCTCGCGATCCTCGCCACCACCGCCGGGATCCACGACCGGCCCACCGAGGAGGCCGAGGAGATCGGGGACGAGGCGGTCGTGACGGTGCTCGCCGCGGTCGGCGACGCGGTCGCGGAACTGGAGGCCGTCCGGCAACGGCGGACCATCGAGGAGGCGGCCTTCGACAACATCTGGCGCGGCCCCTGACGGCGCCCTCACCGGCTGCCCGCCCGGCAGCCCGGCAGCCCGACGGCTACAGGCCCGCCAGGCCGAGCAGCCGTTCCATGCTCTCCACGGGAAGGTGCGGCGAGGCCGCCGCGGCCCGGGCGACGTGATCCGAGGGGTCCGTGAGGAGGCGGAGCAGGGCGGGGAGCGGGAGCCTGCGGTGGCCGGCCACCGCGTGGCGGACGCGGTCCTCGGGGTCGGCTGCCAGCATCTCGGCGAGTGCCGCCGGGAGGTCCGGATCACGCGGCGCGAAGGAGCGCAGCCGGGGCTCGGGGTCGGCGGCGAAGCGGTGCAGGGTCTCCGGGGCGAAGGCCAGGACCTCGCTGTTATCCCACCAGAAGGTGAACTTGTCCCGTCGGCGGTAGCGGCGTTCGATGCTCTCGGCGGTCCGGGGATCGACCAGGTGCGGGGCGGTGGCCGCCATGGTGAGCCGGACCATCTCCTCCTCGTCGTCGAGCAGCCGGGCCACCGCGTCGGCGGGGAGCTCCTTGCCGAGGGCCGCCGAGACGCGGAAGGGGACGTAGGGCGAGTCGACGTGCGGCAGCGGATCGGCCGCGACCCACTCCAGGCGCAGGATGCGCAGCTCCGTCGTCGCGAGCATGTTCTCGTACCAGAGGTCGAGCGCTTCGGCGTCGTCGGCGTCGGGTTCCGGGTCCTGCCACGTGGGGGAGAGCGCGTGGACGGCGGCGTGGATCCGTGCTCTCAGCGGCTCAGGTGTGTCGGCCCGGGCGAACACCTTCACCCGGACCGCCAGGGCCGGATCGACGGCCAGGACGTCGCGGACCGGGGACGGCAGGTCGGGATGCCGGGCGACCTGGGCGCGCACCTCACTGTCCGGGTCCTCGGCGAGCCGCCGGAAGGCCTCCTCGTCCAGGACGGCGTGGACCACGGCGCCCGCCCGGGTCACCCGATCCGCCAGCAGCGCAGGGAGGAGGTCCGGGGGCGGTACCGGGTGGGGCAGCCGGGCGAAGTAGGTCGCGCAGGCCGCGGCGCGGACCTGGGGCTCGGGGTCGGTCAGCAGGCTCCGGCGGACGGCCTCCGGCGCCTGGGTCCAGTGCTTCGCCAGCGTGGCCCGGACCGCGGGATCGGGGTCGGCGGCGAGGCGGGCCCGCAGGTCGGGGGGTGTGTCGTCGTCCTCGGCGACGCGGGCGCGGACCGGGGGCGCGGGGTCGTCGACGAGCCGTTCCAGCACCTCCCTCGGCGCGCTCCCGGCGCGTACGACGAGCGCGGACCGCACCGCCTCGTCCGGGTGCGCGGCCAGTCGGATGCGGAATCCGTCCGGTAGGTGCTTGTTGAGCGCCAGGCCGTGCAGGAGCCGGTGGTCGCCGGTCGCGATGATCTCGGTGATCAGGTCCTCGGAGAGGTCCGGGCGTCCCGCCACCTCTCCCAGCCCCCGCCGCCATGCGAACAGCCGCCGGATCATGGCGGCGGGCAGGGCGGGGTTGGTGGCCAATCCGTCCAGCACGGCGTGGAGGTGGACCGGCGTCGGGAGGTCGGCAGCCATGCGGGCCAGCATGCCAGGCGGGCTCCGCCGGGCCGTGTCCGGCCGCCCGTCCTTGAATCGAACGTATATGCGATTCATGATGGAGGGGTGACCATCTGCCCCGGAGTGGACGACCGGTGTCGGCGGGATGCGGTGCCGGCGCCGGGGGAGTTGCTGGTCGGGCCGGGGCGCAGTTGGGTGGCCGAGGAGTGCTGGCGGCAGGTGGAGATCAGGGTCGGCGGGTACTGGCGGCCGGGCCGGGTGGAGCGGTGGCGGCTGCGGCAGGGGGTCACCGACTGGGTGGCGCTGATCCGGTGGGGTCGCGGCGCGGCCGACCTGGGCTGGTACCTGTACCGGCAGGCGGCCGTCCGGGCCTCCCCGGGGGCGGGGCGGGTGCCCGGGGCGGCCGCTCGCGGGTGTGCGGCCGGGGCTACGGGGCCGGCGGCGGGGTGGTCAGCAGGGTCCGGGCGCGGCGTTCGACCAGGATGGGGATGAAGTTGCGCACTCTGGCGTCGCTGAGTTCGTCGTAGGCGGTCGCGACGACCGCGTCGACGCGGGACGGGTCGGCGGCGGGATGGGCGCGCTTGAGGCGGGTGGCGACCAGGCGGACGGCGTCGCGCTCCTCGGGTGTGGCGCCGGCCGCGTCGGTGGCCCCGGTGGCCCCGGTGCTGCCGGGGGTGAACGGGCGGGCGGCGGCGGGCTGCTGGGCGGTCACGGCCTGATCCTCCGGGTCTCGACGGGTTCCGGCACGGTCAGCGTCACCACGGCGACCTCGCCCTCGGGGGTGCCCAGGTCGTGGCAGATCCAAGTGAGCAGTCCGGCGTCGGACAGGTCCGTCAGCGCCGCCCGCAGCAGGTCCGGCGCGATGCGCAGGGCGGCGGCCGCGGCGGTGACCGGGAAGGCGGCGGTACGGGCGAGGTGCTGCCGCGGATCGGCCACCAGGTCGATCAGCAGCCCGGCGGCGACCTGCCCGCGCGGGATCCCCCGGGCCTGCCGGGCCCAGTCCGTGGCCCAGCTCTCGAACGGTGCTGACTGCATCGGCCTCTGCCTCCGCACCTGGTCGTCCGGGGGCGGCCGTCCGGTCCTCGGCCACTCGGTTCCCCGGCTTTGCAGCATTCTCCGGCGGCCGGGGGAGCGGCGCCCGTCGGACGGGGATCCGGCCGCCCCCGCGGCCCGTTGTTGGCCGGGAAGGGACGCGTGGGTGGCGTGTTCATGACATTCAAGCGACCGAAAGGGGCGCGCCGCAGGGCGGGGGCCCACCGGGGCTCCCTCCCCGCGGCGCGCGGGTACGGATCAGGCCGTGATGGGCCTGCTGTCCAGGCGGACGTGGTCCACCGCCCAGTACCAGTTGTTGCCGGCGTCGAACATCCGGAACTTCAGGGTCACCGAGGTGGCGCCGGCCGGGACGGCGAACTGCCGGGTGACGAAGGCGTTCTGGACGTCCGCACCGGCGTTGTCGTTGCCGGTGGCGTCGCTGCTGTACGAGACCAGCCGGGTCTCGGCGCCGGTGTCGAACACCGCCGTGACGGTGGCCTTCTGCGGCGCCTCCTGCCGGTAGTGCGAGTCGAACGCCAGGTACAGCGTGCCGGTGCCGGCCGGGACGGGGACGGCGGGGGAGACCAGGGTCGAGTCGAAGCGGCCCTTGGCGGACGGCGCGCCGGTGTCGTCCCAGTCGTCCGGGTCGGCGACGGCGAGGATGCCCAGGCCCCGGGTGAAGTTGCCGCGGTCCTGCCCGGCCGGGCTGGACCAGGCGCGCTTGGTGTGGAAGGTCCAGCCCTGGAGGCGGGCGGTGCCCTGCGGCATGCCGGGCGCGTTGACCACCGACCAGCCGGCCGGCGCCTGCGCCGTCCAGCCGAGCACCTGGCCGACCGGCTTCAGCGCACCCGCCAGCGACTCGAAGTCCTCGCCGAGCAGGTGGCCGGCCATCGACGGGGCGGTGCGGGCCGCCACCTCGCCGTCGGCGACCACGTACCGCTCGCCGGCCACCGCGCGGGCGGTGACCAGGATCCGGTACGGGCCGGCGCCCGTCAGTGCGGCGGGCGGGGTGACCTCCCACTCGGCGGCCGCGGTGGCGCCGGCCGCGAGCGCGGCGGGCGGCGCGGTGACCGTCGCGACGGTCCAGCCGGCCGGGACGACGGGCGCGGCCTCCAGGCCGGCCAGTGCATCGGCGGCGGTGAACACGGCGGTGACCCGGGCGGCCCGGCCGGGGACCAGCACGGCCTCGTCGATGGTGGTCGACGCGGACTTCAGCGCCACGTCCAGGGTGAGCGCGTCGGGCAGGCCCATCGCCGGGTCGGTGACGTTCTGGCTGCCGCCGGAGAGCCGGCCGGCGTAGCGGCGGCGGAAGAACAGGTCGCCCTGGACCCCGACGGTGATGTCGTACCAGCTCTCGCGGTTGACCGTGACGTCGACCGAGGCGCTGGAACGGGCCTCGACCCGCACCTCCCGGCGGCCGCCGCCGTACGCCAGGTCGGCGATCACGAAGACCTGGGCGGTACGGGTGCGGTTGGTCAGGCCGACCTCCAGCACCCGGGCGGTCAGGTCCTCGGCGACGTGCGCCTCGAAGCTGGCGGCCGCGTCGCCGCGGAAGTGCCACAGGTAGCCGTTGGGGCCGTGCACCCGCAGGTCGTACCCGGCGTCGCCGGCCGTCCAGGTGTCGCGGATCAGGTCCTTGGCGGCGACGGTGTAGTGGCGCGGGGCGGTGCCGGGCTCGGGGTAGACGGCCAGCACGCCGGCCTGCCGGCCGTGGTTGATCATCTCCAGGGTGACCACGCCCTTGTTGACCAGCGGCGTGACGCGCAGCGCGTACGGGGTCGGGCGGGCCGTGCGGGTGCCGCGCTGCTGGCGGGGCAGCGACTGCGGGCTCGGGACGGTGGGGGCGGGCAGCTTGCCGGTGTCGTCGACCTTCTTGCGGTTGCCGCTGGTGTCGGGCAGCTGCGGCCACGCCGGGTCCTGCCCGGAGAAGTCGAAGACGGCGGTCAGGTCGCCGGTGACGGCCCGCCGCCAGGCGCTGATGTTGGGCTCCTGCACGCCGAAGCGCTTCTCCAGGAACTTGATCACCGAGGTGTGGTCGTAGACGGTGGAGTCGACCACGCCGCCGCGGGTCCACGGCGAGACCACGATCATCGGCACCCGCACGCCCAGGCCCATCGGGTACGGCCCGGAGACCACCTTCTCCCCGGCCGGCAGGCTCGCCGCCCAGCCGAGCGTGCCGTCGGCGTTGCGGATCCGGTAGCGGCCGTCCTGGTCCACCACCCGGTGGTACGTGCTGGTGCCCTTGGAGACCCGGACCACCACCTCGCCGTCGACCGGGACGGAGGACTTGCCGCGGCCGGTGGCCAGCGGCGGCACGGGGGGCAGCAGGTGGTCGAAGAAGCCGCCGTGCTCGTCGTAGTTGAGGATGAAGACGGTCTTCGCCCACACCTCGGGCTCGGCCGCCAGCGCGGCCAGCAGCCGGGCGGTCAGGTGCTCGCCGTTCGGCGGGGCGTAGTTGGCGTGCTCGGAGAGCGCGGCCGGGGCGACCAGGAAGGACACCTGGGGGAGCCGGTCGGCCTTGACGTCCGCGGTGAAGGCGTCCACCAGCGCGTCGCCCATCGCGAACGGGTCGCCCTTCTTCGCCGGGTCACCGACCTGCTTCAGGCCGCGCTCGTACAGCGGCTCGCCCGGCTTGGCCTGGTGGAAGGCGGTGAACCAGGCCAGCGCGTTGTCGTCGAAGTTGTCCAGCGCCTGGTAGGTGCGCCAGCTGACACCGGCCTGCTCCAGCCGCTCCGCGTAGGTGGTCCACTCGAAGCCCGCCGCGGGCTCCGAGTTGTCGGTCACCGGGGTGTCGCGGACGGTGCCGCCGCTGGTGCCGGTCATCAGGTGCTCGCGGTTGGTGTTGGTGTTGCACTGCACCGAGGCGTGGTAGGCGTCGCAGGTGGTGAAGACCGAGGCCAGCGCGTTGTAGAACGGCATGTCGGCGGGCTCGTAGTAGCCCTGGCCGAGCCAGCCGGAGGAGCGGCGGGTCACCGAGCCGTCGGCGAGGCCGTCGTTCCAGGCGCTCATCGAGGCGATGAAGTCGAAGGACGGCGCGCCCTGCTGGTACGCGTTGGTGTGCGCGGCGTTCATGGGGAACGGCAGCAGGTGGCCCTCCTTGCGGGAGGGGTCGGGCTGGTGGAAGACCGAGCGGCCGTTGACGCCGCGCACCGCCGCCCGGTCGCCGAAACCGCGGACGCCCGGCAGGGTGCCGAAGTAGTGGTCGAACGCGCGGTTCTCCTGCATGAAGATGACGACGTGTTCGATGTCCGCCAGGGTGCCCGGCCTGGCCGGCGCGGCCAGGGCCTGCTGCACGGTCAGCGGCAGGGCGGAGAGCACTGCGGCGGCGGCCGCACCACCCAGCAGGGTGCGGCGGGAGAGCTCGGGGCTCGGCTTCATGGGGGGTGACTCCTCGTTCACTGGCGGGGCGTCGGCCTTTTCAGTCCAGACCCGTTATGTCTAGGGGGCCGATATGGCGGTCAGTGAGGCGGGAGATGGCCGGTGAATGACGAGGTGTGGTCCCCGACCTGTCTGGACATCTGCGGCGACCTGGCCCCGGTCGGGGGCGGCTGAGCTGGGGCGGAGCGCGGCGGCGGGAAGGTCCGTTGACGTACCGACAGGTAACCTGACAGGTGGCCTGCCGCCGCCGCGCGGGCCGGTGGGCCCGCCCCGGCTCAGGGGTTCCAGGTGCGCGAGCAGAGCACCAGGCGGTAGCCGTCCGGATCGGCGACGGTCACGCCGTACTCGTCCCAGTACGGGTTGTGGGCCGGGGTGCGGGTGCCGCCGCAGGCGACCAGCCGCTCCACCAGCACCTCCTCGACCGGCGCGCCGAGGTAGACCACGAACAGGTCGTCCACCGTCGGGGTCGGCTCGAGCGGGCGCTCCGGGTCACGGGTCAGCTCGAAGTGCCAGGCACCGCCGGGCGGACCCACCATCAGCAGGTCGTGCTCGCCCGACACCCGTTCGGTGGTCCGCCACAGCACCTCCAGCCCGAGGCCGTCGACGTAGAAGCGTTCGGCGGCGGCCAGGTCCCGCGAGGGGCGGGCCACCCGGACCGGCGCGGCGGGGTCGATCACGCGGACACCTCCAGCGCGGCGCGCCATGCCGGGCTGTCGACGTAGTGGTTGTCGAAGCGCTCCGCCGATTCGGCGATCTCCTTCGGGTCCGCCTCCCCGCGCATCACCCGGCCGAGCAGCCGCAGGTAGTCGAACCGGGCCATCCCCGGCGTGAACACGAACAGCACGTCGGCCTCGCAGCCGGGGGCGGCCGCGAAGGCGTGCGGGGTGTGCGGCGGCACCGCCAGGAAGTCGCCCTCGTTCAGCACCGTCACCTCCTCACCGAGCAGCACCTGCAGCGACCCCCCGAGCACGAAGAACAACTCCCAGGCCCGGGTGTGGAAGTGGGCGGGCGCACCGACCGCACCCTTGGCGAAGCTCGACCGGTAACTGGTGAAGGCGCCGCCGGTGCCGGCCGAGTCGGCCAGCAGGGACATCACACTGCTCGGGTCGGCACAGGTCTCGGCCTCCGCCCGACGGGTCAGGACCGGCTGAGCGGACTGGGCAGGCTGAACGGGCTGGGAAGCGGGACTCTCCGTGGTCTTCATGATCATGACTCTATCGGGTCGAATGGCCCGCCGCGCAGGACATTCGGACCGTCAATTCGTGGGCCAATCAAGGGATCGGGTCGTACCGGGGTGCAGCGTGCGCCGCCGGTGCCCGCACGGTCCCACCCACGGAGCTACTCCGGCGGACGGCGGATTCGGCACGCCATCCGTCGCACCTCCGCGAACCGGGCGGCGCCGATTCGGGCGGCACCCAGGGAGACCAGCCAGGGCAGCAGGTCGGCCGTGGCATCCAGCTCGTCGTAGAAGCCCAGTCGCAGATCGGCGAGCCCGCCTTCGGAGAGCCAGCCGTCGAGTGCGTCGTCCAGGTGCCGATCGGCGGCCTCCGTCCGGGCTTCGGCCCAGACCGTCAGCCATGGTGCCAGGGTGCCGGTACTGACGGCCACGGTCTCCAGCACCCCCACGACGCACACCGTGCCGGGGTGTTCGTGCAGGGTGGCTCGCCACCAGGCGTGCCAGACCTGATCCAGCGCGTCCCGCTGATGAGCGGGCCAGTCGGGCAGGCCTGCTTCGACCAGCCGGGAGGCGATCAGCCCGTGATCGACGCCGAGCCGGTCGGCGGTCAGGAGCCGCACGATCCGGGGCGTCATCCGGCGGTACAGCGCGGGGAAGTCGTCCCAGTGGCCGACCGACTCGGCTGCGATGGACGGGATCAGATCGTCCGGGACCCGGTCGACGGGGCCTTCGAGGGCCGCGAGGGCGCTGTCGGCGTGGCAGTGGCGGCAACCGCCGACGGGGACCGGGCCCGGGGCGAGGGACGCGAACGCGGAGTCCAGTGCGTCGAGTGCGGTCCGCAGCCGGAGCCGGGGATCGGTCATGATGTTCCGCTCGGGTACTCCGGCCGGTCCTCCGGCGAAGGTCCCGACGATACCGGATCACCGTGACCGGTCACCGAGGTGGACGGACCCGCAGGCATGGACCTCGGGTTCCGGGGCAGCCGAGTGCTGTACGGCGCGCCGCCGACGGTTCGGCACCGCGCCCCCGACGGGAGGAGCAGCGCATGAGCAGCGACACCGGGATCTGGGAGTTCCGCTCGACCTCCGGCCACCTCTCCGGGACCGACCTGGTCGGGTACCACGTGGAGGCCACCGACGGCCACCTCGGCAAGGTGGACCGGCTCTCCGAGGAGGTCGGCGCGCGCTACCTGGTGGTCGACACCGGACCGTGGATCCTCGGCCGGCTGGTCCTGCTGCCGGCCGGTGTCGTCCTGCGGGTCGACGAGGCCGAGCGGAAGGTCCACGTCGACCGCACCAAGGACGAGATCGAGCACGGGCCGGAGTTCGACCCGTTCAAGCACGACGTGGACTTCGGCTACCAGGAGAGGTACGCCGGCTACTACGGCCCCGCTGCGACGGCCCGGTGAGGTGGCACCGGCCGCCAGGGACCTGGCGGCCGAGACCGCCCGCGTGGTGGCGGTCACCAGGGCAGCGGGCGGCCGTCGCGGAAGAAGCCGCCGGTGGGACCGGAGTCCGGCAGGGTCGCCGCCCGGACCACGCCGGCGGCGCCCTGCTCGACCGGCCCGCCGCCCGGGCCGCCCATGTCGGTGGCGAGCCAGCCCGGACAGACCGCGTTGACCAGGATCCGGTCGCCGCGCAGCTCGTCGGCCAGCTTGCGGGTGAGCGCGTTCAGGGCCGCCTTGGAGATCCCGTACGCCGGTGTCCCGCCCGACATCGAGGCCAGCGACCCCGACTCGCTGGAGACGTTGACCACCCGCGCGGCCGGGGAGCGGCGCAGCAGCGGCAGGAACGCCTGGACCGTCGCCCAGGCGCCGAACAGGTTGGTCTCCAGCGTCCGGCGGACCTCGTCCAGGTCGACGTCGACGGCCCGCGCGGCGGTGTCGTAGTTGATGGCCGCGTTGTTGACCAGGACGTCCAGCCGGCCCGGGTCCGCCTCCACCGACCTGGCGAGCGCGCGGATGCCGTCGAGGTCGTCCACGTCCAGCCGGCGGGGCAGCACCGCGCCCGGCAGCCCGGCGAGGCCCCGGGCGGCACGTTCGGCGTCCTCGAGGCGCCGCGCGCACAGCAGGACGGTGTGGCCGAGTTCGGCGAGCCGGCGGGCGGTGGCCAGGCCGAGGCCGCGGTTGGCGCCCGTGACCAGCGCAACCGGCGCGAGGGTGGTCATGTTCTCTCCTGGTCGTGCTGGTGGGTCGGCGGTCGGCGGTCGGTGGTCCCCGGGTCGGGTGCGACCGGCGCCGCCTCGGCGGGCGGCACAGGGGACCACTCAACACCCGACCCGGGCGCACCCGCAGCCCGACCCGCCGCACGGCGGGGCGGCCCGCCCGAAGCGCCCGATCAGAACGCGGAGTTGGCGAACCAGTGCGCCAGCAGCTCCTGGTCGCCGGTCATCTCGAAGCCGCCCGCCGCGCGGTCGAGGCGGCCGTAGAGGAGCAGCAGCAGGTCGGCGGCGGTGCCGAGGACCGTGGCGTCGGCGGTGACCCCGGCCCCGTCCGGGTCGACCCCGAAGCCGTCCGGCCGCAGGCGCACCAGCCACTCGCCCCCGCCGTCGGTGCAGCCGAAGCGGATGGTGCGGTCGGCGCCGCGCAGCTGCGCCGTGCCGGGGGCGAAGAGCGCGGCGAACGGCAGGTTGACCAGGAACTCGGCCACGCCGTCGACCGCGAGGTCACGCTCGATGTCGGCCGGCAGGCCGAGGGCGAGTTCGGCGTCGACCCGGTGGACGAGCGTCTCGAACAGCATCCGCCGTACCCAGAAGCGGGCGTGCTGGTCGGCGCCCCAGGCCCACATCGGCTCGTCCAGGTCCCCGGCCGCGAAGGCGTCGGCGGCCACGATCGCGCTGTCGAGCAGCCAGTCCGGGTAGCCGGACGGGTGCTCCGGCAGCCGGAGGTCGACCTCGCGGCTGGTGGGCGGCTGCTGGACCCGCTGCCGCAGCAGGACGGCGAACCAGCGCTGCACGCTGCCGGCGTGCCGGACCAGGTCCTCCAGCGTCCAGCCGGGGCAGGTCGGGACGGGGGTGCCCGGGGCGGCGTCGCGTACCGCGGCGGCGAACCGCTCGGTCTGGGCCGCGACGGCCGCCCGGTGGTCGACCCGGCCCGGTCCGGCGGGGCGGGGTGCTGAACTCATGGTGGTGCCTTCCGGGGTGTGCTCCCCGGCCCGCGGACGGAGCCGGGGCCGGGGACGGTGGTGTCGGTGCTGCGGAGGGGTACGACGGGGGCGTGCGGGCCGGTCCGGTCTCAGCCGAGCGGCTTGTCGAGGACGGCCTTGGCGTGGCTGAAGGTGTCGAGCGAGTACTCGCCGTGGTAGCGGCCCATGCCGCTCTCACCCACGCCGCCGAACGGCAGCTCGGGCACGGCCAGGTGGGACAGCAGCAGGCCGAAGACCAGGCCGCCGGAGGAGGTCTCGCGGGCGAGCCGCTGCTTGGTCCGCTCCGATCCGGTGAAGGCGTACAGCGCCAGCGGCTTGTCCCGCTCGTTGATGAAGGCGATGGCCGCGTCGAGGTCGGGGACCTGGATGATCGGGAGCACCGGGCCGAAGATCTCCTCCCGCATCACCGGCGCCTCGGGGGAGACGTCCGCGAGGACGGTGGGTGCGAGGTAGCGCCGGTCGCGGTCGCCCTCGCCGCCGGTGACCAGCCGGCCGTCGCCGAGCAGCGCGGTGAGCCGGTCGTGGTGGCGCTCGTTGACGACCCGTCCGTAGACCGGGCTGGCCGCCGGGTCCTCGCCGTACAGCTCGCGGACGGCGGTCACCAGCTCGGGCTCCAGCGCGGCCGCCGTGTCGCCGATGGCGAGCACGTAGTCCGGGGCGACGCAGGTCTGGCCGGCGTTCTGGAACTTGCCGCGGGCGATCAGCCGGGCGGTGTGGGCCAGGTCGACGCCGGGCTCGACCACGACCGGGCTCTTGCCGCCGAGCTCCAGGGTGACCGGCGTGAGGTGCTTGGCGGCGGCCGCCATGACGATTCGTCCGACCGTGCCGTTGCCGGTGTAGAAGATGTGGTCGAAGCGCTGCCCGAGCAGGGCGGTGGTCTCCTCCACGGCGCCTTCCAGCACGGCGACGCTCTCGCGGTCGAGGTAGCGGGGGATCAGCCGGGCCAGCGCCGCGGAGGTGGCGGGCGCGAGCTCGCTGGGCTTGACCAGGACGGTGTTCCCCGCGGCGAGCGCCCCCACCACCGGGGCGAGCGCGAGCTGCAGCGGGTAGTTCCACGGCGCGATGACCAGGACGACGCCGAGCGGGTCGCGGACCACCTGCGCCTCGGCGGGGAGGAAGGGCGCGGGGACCGCGGCGGGCTTCGGCGTCAGCCACTCCTCCAGGTGCGCGACGGTGTGGTCGAGCTCGTTCAGGGTGAAGCCGACCTCGGCGCGGTAGGCCTCCTTGGCGTTCTTCCCGAGGTCGGCGTGGAGAGCGGCCAGGAACACCTCGGACTGCTCGGTGAGCAGCGCCCGCAGTGCCTGCAGCCGGTCCAGCCGCCAGGCGAGCGGCCTGGTGCGGCCGGTGTCGAAGGAGTCCCGCAGCCGGGTGACCACGGTGGCCGGGTCGGTCGACACCGCCCGGACCAGGGTGTGCGCCAGCGCGGCCGACGAGCCCGGGTTCTGGCCGGTGTAGAGGTTGCGGTCGACCACGGTGTGCGGGGTGAACGGCTCGGCCTCGGCGAAGTCGGCGCCCAGCTCGGTCAGCCGGTCCTGGAGCAGCCAGCGGGCGCCGGCGGCGAGACCGACGGCGTGCTCCTCGGCGTTGGTGAAGGCGGTCATCCGGTAGCCGGCGAACGGCCAGGCGCCGTCCTCCCGGCGGGCGGCCAGCAGGGCGGCGGGCGCGTGGCACACCACGCCCAGCGGCCGGCCCGAGTCCAGCGTGCGGGTGAGGATCCGCCCGGAGTCGGCGTCGACGGCCAGGTCCTCCATCGGGCCGTGGCCGCCGGGGTAGAAGACCAGGTCGAAGGCGTCGGGGTCGACGGCCGCGAGGTCCGCCGGGTGGTCGAGTTCGGCGCCGATCGAGTCGAGGTACGCGGCGATCCGGCCGGCCTGCTCGGCGCCGCCGTTGGCCTCGGGGGCGAGGCTGGCCCGGTCGACGGTGGCGGGCACGCCGCCCGGGGTCGCGACGGTGATCTCGAAGCCCGCCGCGCGGAAGATCCGGTGCGGCTCGGCGAGCTCCTCCGCCCAGTAACCGGTGGGGTGGGCGGTGCCGTCGGCCAGGGTCCAGTGGGTGGCGCCGGTGACGACGAACAGGGCGGCGGTCATGGTGGGGCTCCAGCCGGGATCGGGGCCCTGCCGTGCCGGACGGTCCGGACCTGGGGTCCGCGGGCCTGGATGGTTGAGGTCTTCAACTAATTTATGAAGGTAATCCTCGATCGTTGAGGATGTCAAGTAATCTCGCCTACACTCGACCCATGACCCAGTCTGCGCCCCGGCCGGCCGCCGCCCCCACGCCCGTCGAGCTGATGGACCAGCTCGCCCGGGCCGCGGCCGCCTACTACCGCTGCTTCGCCACGGTGGCCGCCGACCGCGGACTCACCCTGATGCAGGGCAAGATGCTCAGCCTGCTCCGCACCCCGATGCCCATGCGCACCCTCGCCGACCTGCTGGCCTGCGACGCCTCCAACGTCACCGGGATCGCCGACCGCCTCGAGGCCCGCGGGCTGGTCCGCCGCGAGGTGGCCGCAGCCGACCGGCGGGTCAAGAACGTCGTGCTGACCGAGCAGGGCGAGCAGACCGTCCGCCTGATCCGCGCCGAGCTGATCTCCGGCCTCGCGGGCCTCGACCGGCTGGACGCCGAGGACCGCACGGCCCTACGGCGCCTGCTCGGCCAGGTCTTCCCCGAGCCCGGGGGCGCCCCGGCGGCCGACCGCTGACCGGCCGGCCGCCGACCGGTCGCGGCGGGAGCGGCTGCGGCGGGTCCCGGCGGAGGTCACCCCGGCGAGGGCGGCCACGCCGATCAGGATCCAGACCGCGTTGAGGGCGACCGACGGCCAGGCCCGGTGGGCGGCCGAGTTCAGCGTCAGACCCGCCGCCCCGGCCAGGTTGAGCAGCTGGAACGCCCGGCCCGACCCGTCGAGGCGGCCCGCGGAGACCAGCGCGTACGCCGCCAGCAGGGCCCCCGCGGCGGCCCACCCGATCAGCGCCACGGCCAGGTTCACCGGACGCCGCCCCCGTCCGCCGGGGCGTCGGTCACCGCGAACGCCCGCACCGGGAACGTCCCCATCCCCGCGATCCGCGGCGGCGCCGCGCTGAAGCGGAAACCGTCCGCCGGGAGCTGCTCCAGGCCGCGCAGGTGCTCCACCACCGGGATCCCCGCCTCCAGCAGCAGCGTGTGCGCCGGACGCGCGAGGTCGGCCGTGTCGTCGATGTTGAGCGAGTCGATGCCGACCAGCGCGGGCCGCTGCGCGACCAGCCACTCGGCGGCCTCCCGGGTCAGGAACGGGTTCCCGCTCCCGTACTGCCCGGTGCCCCAGTGCCGGTCCCAGCCCGTGTGCACCAGGACCGCGCGGCCGGTGACCCGGTACGGCGCGAACACCAGCGGCCCGATCGCCCGGCCGGGCTCGTCCGGGTCCACCCCTTCGTGGCCCACCCGGACCACCAGCCCGTCCAGGTCCACCAGCCGCTCCAGGCCGATGCCCGACAGATCGGGCCCGTCGGCGAACCGGTGGAACGGGGTGTCCAGGTAGGTGCCGGTGTTGGCGACCATGCTGATCCGGCCGATCTGGAACTCGGTGCCCTCGGCGTAGTGGTCGTGCGAGGCCGCGCGCGACAGATGGTCACTCAGCTCCGGGCCCGGCAGGCCCGGGTAGGTGACCATGCCGTGGTGGATCGGGTGGCTGAGCTCCACCAGTCGGCGGGCGCCGTCCGACGCCTGCGCCTCGCCGCGCGGCCCCTTGTGCTGCTCCCGGACCACGGTGATCCGGTCCAGCGTCACCCGGTCGACCATGAGCAGGCCCAGCTCGCGGACGAACCGCGCCGCGAGCGCCGCCTCGTCCACCTCCGGGCGGTCGAGGTCCGGATGCTCGAGGTCCAGGCGGAAGCCCTGGACCTGGAGGCCGCCGCCGTTGCGGAAGGTGACCTGGGCATCGAACCGGACCCGGAGGTCGGGGCTGCCGGAGTCGGTGGAGCTGGTGGGGCCCGTGGAGCCGGTGGCGGAAATCTGGCTGGAAGTCATGATCCCACCTTCGATGAAGGAAAACTGAAGTTCAAGCGATACTTTCTTAAGCGACGCGACAGTGACGGTGAAGCGGAAGGCGCACCGGATGGAGATCGATCCCCGCAGGCTGCGGGTCCTGCACGCCGTGGCCGTGCGAGGCGGTGTGATGGAGGGCGCCCGGCTGCTCCACCTGACGCCGTCGGCGGTCTCGCAGCAGATCGCCCAACTGGAACGGGAGACCGGGGTCAAGCTCCTCGACCGGACCCACCGCCGGGTCGAACTCACCGCGGCCGGCCGGCTGCTGGCCGCCCGCGCGGAGCGGATCGAGCGCGAACTTGCCGATGCCCGGCGCGAGTTGGCCGCACTGTCCGGCCGGGTGGTCGGCCGGGTGGTGGTCGCCGCGTTCCCCACGGCGGTCCGGCACCTGGTGGTCCCCGCCATCGGCCGGCTCGCCGAGGACCACCCGGACATCGAGCTGAGCGTGGTCGACACCGAGGGGCAGGCCGCGCTGCGTGAACTGCGGACCGGCGCGGTCGACGTGGTCATCGCCGAACAGGACGCCGCACGCGTCGCCGAGGCCGCCTCCGCCGCCGGGGTCGCCGCCTCCGCCGCCGGGGCCGGGGCCGAGGACCCGGCACGGCGTACCGGGATCGCGGTCCGCACGCTGCTGGAGGACGAGTACCGGATCGTGGTGCCGCCGGGCTGGGCCGCCCGGATCCGGACGGTCGCCGACCTCGCCGCGGTGCCCTGGATCGCCGCACCGCCGGAGTCCGCCTGCGGCCAGGCGCTGGCCCGGCTCGCCACCGAACACGCGCTGACCCCACGGCGCGCCCACGTCTGCATGGAGTTCCCCGCCGTGCTCGCCCTGGTCGAGGCCGGGCTCGGCGCGGCCGTCGTCCCGCTGCTCGCCCTGGCCGGGGTCCCGCAGGGCCGGGTGGCCGCCGCGGCGCTGCCCGGCGTAGGCCACCGGGTGGTGTCGGTCCACCACCGGGCCGGAACGGCCGGCCCCGAACCGGTGGTGGCGGCGGTGGTCGGCGCCCTGGCCGACGCTGCGGCGGCGCGGGCGGCGGCGGGCGACGCGGGCGGCTGACCGTACGGCGGGAGCCGGCCGCCGGGCGCGCTACTCCGCGGACACCGACAGGATCTCGTCCTCCGGAAGCTCCACGTACACCTCTCCCTCCACCTCGATCTCCGACCCGGAGAAGCCGGGGAACACGATCCGCTCGCCGACCTTGACGTCCACCGGATGCGGCTTGCCACCCTCCAGGGCCCGGCCGGGTCCCACCGCCACCACCTCGCCCTGCCGGGTGTCCGTGGCCGACCGGGCCGCCTCCCCGATCGGCTTGACGATCACACGGTCCTGCGTCGGGCGGAAGTCGGGCATGGGATGGTCCTCTCACTCGGTGACTCGGTGATGCTGTGACTCGGTGACTTGCCGGCGCTGCGACAGGTCGATTCTGGCCGCAGTCACCCGCCCGGCCCGGCAGCGCGCGGCGGCGCCCGCGGCGTTCGCCCTCCTGGGTGTACGCCCCGGCTCGCCCCCATCCCCATGCCGGTGCCCGGTCCCGGGAACGTCGGTGGGAGCGTCTAGAGTCCTGCGCCATGGCTGAGACATTGTTGCTGGGTGAGGTCACCTGTCCCTCGGGCGAGCTGCTGGTGGTGGACGGCGGCTACCTCGGGCTCTGGCGCGGTGACGCGTCCCCGGGCGCCGTGGACCCCGAAGCGGCGGGCGACCACGGCCCGGTGGCCGACCTCGCCGTGACCGGCCCCGACGCCGAGGCCGCGGCCCGCTCCATCGACGGGCAGCCCGGCCCGGTGCTGTACGACATTCCGGTGCACGAGGTGGCGGAACTGACCGCCCGGTTCGGCGCGCACTGCGCCACCGCCGGGCTGGACGCCCGCCTGGAGGCGCTGCCGGACGGGGTGCCGCACCGCGACCGCGCCCGCCGCTGCGCCGCACTGGGCGGCGGGAGCTTCTCCGTCTCCGGCGTCCCGTTCGTCGCGCTCGGCGGACTGCCGAAGGACGTTCCGCTGCCCGTCCTGGCCACCCGGGCGGTGGACGACGGGGACGACGCCGGGGCCAGGGAGGAGGGGGACGTCTGGGCGCGGTTCCGGGTCGTGGTGCGGGACGTGCCGGTCGCCCGGTCGGTCCCGCTCGGGGTGATCGGGGTGGACTGGGCCCGGCTGGCGTTCGCCGACGCCGACGCGCTGGCGGCCTGGCAGCACGACGAACCGGTGGACGGCCTCGCGGACGTGGCGTTCTGGGGCCGCCACCAGGACGAGGCGGCCGCCGCGTTCGGCGCGCCCCGGCTCGGGGAGCCCGGCGAGGAGGACTCGTACGGCTGGACGGGCCTCCCGCCCGCCGAGGCTCTCGAGCGGGCGGAGGCCCTCGCGCGGTGGAAGGCGGCGGACCCGCGGCGCGGTCTGGCCTTCGACCTGCGGCCGCACTCCCACCACTGGCAGGTCATGCGCCAGGTCCGGGGCTCCGCCACCGGATCCGGCGGTGTGCGGGTGGGCGGCGCGCAGGTGCTGTTCGCGATGACCGGGTGCGGAGACGGCTGGTTCCCCGCCTTCGCGGACCTCGATGCCGACGGCGGGCTCGTCGCCGTCCGGGTGGAGCTCGGGGACGAGGGCGGCCCGGACGGCGACTGAGCCCGCACCGGCGCCGGCGGCCGGTGGCTCACCGAGGTCAGCGGGTGACCTGCCAGGTCACGGCGCCGGTGAGCGAGGTGCGCAGCTCGGGGTCGATGACGGCGTCGGTCGGGTCGGTCGCCACCGCGGTCAGGCAGTGGTGCAGGAAGCGCGGCCCGGCCAGGCCGAGGTCGGCGATCCGGACGGTGGCCCGGTCGCGCAGGCCCCGCACCTCCCGCCCGTCGAGGTACCAGCGCAGCCGCGTGCCGGGCGCGGGGAGCTGGACGGTGAGCCGGTCGCCCCGGTGCAGGACCGTCCCGGCCGGGGTGTCGCTCGCCAGCGGGGAGGCGTACCGGTAGAAGCCCGCGATCATGGCCTCGCGCCCGGGGAGGTTGAACTCCCGTCCCAGCGACCGCATGATCGAGTTGTCGGTCGGCCGGTACAGCCCCGACGGGTAGTAGCCGGCGCCCTCGTAGCTGCCGACCGTGCCGCCGTCGGGGGAGGGGCGGCCGAGCCAGCGGTACCACTTGGTGCGGGTGCGGCGCAGGTCGGTGGCGGTCAGCGTGGTGGTGTTGGCCTCGGCGGGTTCGTCGCCCTGGTAGGTGCCGCCGCCGTCGTAGAAGTACTCGTCGGCGAGCTTGCCCAGGGAGTGGCCCGTCTCGTGCACGGCGATCTGGCCGGAGCGGTCGTTGCCGCCGGCGACGGTCGCTATCCCCGAGTAGCCGAGCGGGGAGACGATGTCGTTGTAGCCGGCGCCGCCGTACTTGGCGGTGTTGGCGACCACGATCACCAGGTCCGCCTGCGGCGCCTTGGCGGCGTACCGGTCGACCGCGTCGGTGTCGACGCACAGCAGCCGCTCGATGTCCTCGCACCAGAAGTACGAGCCGAGCGCGGTGTTGCGGACGGTGGTGCGGTCCGGGTCGCCGGAGGCGCCGGACTCGGCCGAGACGGCGTCCACCGTCCAGACGTTGAACAGCGCCCGGTAGGTCCGGTACGGCTCGACCGCGGTGATCTCCTGCCACTTGGTGGCGGCGTCCGCGTGGAACTTGTCCTGCTCGGCGGCGGTGTAGCCGTCACCGATGACGACGACGTCGAGTTTGGCGGCGGTGCTGCCGTTGTGGACCACCGGGGTGACGGTGCCGTCCCCGGCCGAGCGCGGGGCCGCGAGCTTCGGGGCGGCGAACGGGGAGGACCCGGGCACCCGGGCCCGGCTGATGCTGCCGTCCTCGCCGAACGCCTCCACCTCGTGCGAACCGGCGGCAGCGGTGGCCGGGCCGGGCGCGGCGGGAGCGGCCGAGGCGGCGGTGGTGGCACCGAGCGCGGCGACGGCGGTGACGCCGGCCAGGGCGAGGGCGGTGAAGCGGGCTCTGCGCACGGGAATGACCTCCGGACTGATGTTAAGTTGACGGATAATCAGGCTTAAGTGCTGAGTTAATGTAGGGCCGCCCCTACGCCCGGGGCAACGCCCGGCGCAACAATGGCCGGTGATCGACGTGAGGAGGCAGCCATGACCGAACGCAGCGAACCCGCCGACATCGGCCGACGGATCCAACACCTGCGCCGCGAAAAAGGCCTGACCCAGCGCAGACTCGCCGAACCCGCCTACACCGCCGCCTACGTCTCCACCCTGGAAGCCGGCCGCGTCCGCCCCTCCGAGGCCGCCCTGCGCCACCTCGCCGAACGCCTCGGCGTCACCTACGACGAACTCGCCACCGGCCGCCCGGCCCACCTCGACACCCAACTGCGCCTCGCCCTCACCGAGGCCCACGGCGCCCTCGCCGCCGGCGACACCGCCGACGCGGCCGAACGCTTCGCCGCCTGCCTGGACACCGCCCGCCGCCACGGCGCCGACGCCCTACGGCCCGCCGCCCTGCTCGGCCTCGGCGACTGCGCCCTCGAAGCCGGACACCTCACCGAGGCCCGCGAACACTTCGAGACCGCCGAACGCCTCCAGGCCGACCAGCCCCTGCCCCGGCGCGCCGCCGCCATCCGCGGCCGCGCCGTCGCCCACCTGCTCGCCGGCGAACTGCGCTACGCCTGCTACCTGCTGGAGACCACCATCGACCGGCTCAACGCCGGCGGACTGCACGACCCCGACGCGCTGCTGCTGCTCTACTCCGCCGCCATCGGCCCGTACATGGACATGGGCGCCCACGCCCGCGCCGCCCAGGCCGCCGAACTCGCCCTCGCCCTCGCACCCGGCGCCACCGACCCCGCCCTGGTCGCCGGAATGCACCGCAGCGTCGCCCGCACCCTGATCGCCGAAGGCCGCACCGCCGAGGCCGACGCCTCCCTCGCCAAGGCCCAGGAGCTCTACCAGCGGCTGCGCCTCACCACCGACCTCGCCAAGTGCCACTGGATGCGCGGCTACGTCCACGCCCAGTCCGGCGACCTCGACGCCGCCGAACGCGAACTGCGCACCGCCCGCGACATGCTGGCGTCCCGGCAGGCCGCCCTCTTCACCGACCAGGTCGACGTCGAACTCGCCGACGTCCTGCGCCGCCGCGGCCGCCCCGCCGACGCCGCCGACCTGCTCGAACGGCTCCTCGACCGGATCGGACCGGACCGCGGCGCCGTCCACGCCGCCGGGGCGCACCGCCTGCTCGGCCTGATCGCCGACGACCGCGGCGACCCCGACAGCGCCGAGGAACACTACGTCCGGGCCCTCTCCCTGCTCGAACGCGCAGGCGCCGCAGGCGACCTCGCCGACCTCTGCCGCCTCCTCGGCGACCTGCTGCGCCGCACCGGCCGGACCGAGGCGGCCCTCGACGTCTACCGCACCGGCCTCGGCCACCGCTCCGCCCCCGGCACCACCACCCTCGGCCCCGCCCCGGCCGCACCGCCGGTGTCCGTACCACCGGGCACCTGACGCGCCGCTCGGCATCTGACCTGCCACCGGGCCTTCGGGCGACACCGACGCCCGGGCGTGAACGCCCGTCCCCTTTGACCACATCACCCTGGGTGAGGCTGTGCGGCCGATGTCTGCGATCAATGCGCCTCAAAGCCCAGGCGGCTCGGGACATCGCCCATCGTGCACATCAATGCGACCTGCTCCTCCAAGTAGCCCAGGGCAACTTCGAGGGAGAGCTGATCGCTTTGCTCAAGGTGGAGAGTGTGGACGCCGGCACCGAATTCACCCCGGGGTTGATCGAGATCGATGTCCACCAGGGCTTCCACGATCCAGCCGGACGATGTGACTGTCATACCTGCGGAGAACCGCAGTTCGCTGACATCCGGATCGCCCTCCGCGTAGAAGGCGAAGCAGTGGTGGAGAAGCAACTCGGGTCCAGCGTGGCGCTGCTCGATCCGGACGGATGGCACCAGCCCGGACTCATTCCCAAAGGCAAAGGCGATGTAGAGCTGGGTGGTGAAGTCGTCCAGTTGCCTGTGCAATCGGTCCATTGTGGTTAGCAGGAGGGCCGCACTCCGGGCACCACTTGTATCCATGGCGTTCAACATGGGTAGATCATCGCGCAGGAGTATGAACGCCTGAGCTCAGGTCCGCCAGCACGTGGTCGCTGTACTCCGCGCCATCAGTGCTGAACCTCAGTGCGGCATCACACCAGTTTGACGACACCGCCTACGGAAGGGCGAAGCCGATCGACCGGTCGAGGACCGGGATCAGGCAGCGGCCCTCGCTGCAGGCGCCGTAGCTGACCACGGCCTCGGCGCGGGCCTCGCCGGTCCGGTGCACGGGCAGTGTGAACGTCACCGGGCCGTCGGGGTAGACGGGAAGTTCGACGTCGAGGCCGGCCGGGCTGACGGTCCGCAGCGGCCGGTCGGCGCGCGGCGTCCCGTCCGCGGCCAGGCCGCCGCGGACGGTGAGCCGGGTCGGGATACCGAGTCCCGAGACGCCGCCGGCCGGCAGGTCGACGCTGTACAGGTGGAAGCCGGACTCCTGCGGGCGGAAGGTGACGCGCAGGAGTTCCACCCCGTCGGCCTCCCGGTCCAACCGGACCGCCACGGCCACGCCATTGCCCTCGAACTCGGCAGCGGGCGGGGCCGTGGCCCGGCCCTGCGCCGCGCAGCCGGCGGTGGCGAGCAGCAGGAACAGGGCACCGCCGGCCCGTCCGGACCGCTGGGTCACTTGGCGGCCCACTGGCCGAGGAACTGGGCGACGGCGGCCGGCTTCATCGTCCGTGCGTTGGCGAACGCGCCGTCGTCGGTGGCGGTCAGGAGCTTTCCGTCCGGATCGAGCACCGCCAGCGCCGGGATCCCACTGGTCTTCAGGTTGACGTACTGCTGGGCGAGCGCGAGGTTGTGGTCGAACTTCCCGATGTCGACGGAGACGACGCGGTACTTGTCCCGGAGCAGCGGCTCGACCTCCGGCGAGCGGAACAGCCGCTCCAGCACCTTGCAGTCGGGGCACCAGTCCGCGCCGAAGTCGAGCAGCACCCGGCGGTGGTCCGCCGCGGAGAGTGCGAGCGCGGCCGTGATGTCGGCCGCCGCGTCACGCTTGGGGTCGTAACCGGCGGGGAGCGCCGGACCGGTCGCCGAAGCGGATGCGGGTGCGGATGCGGCCGCCGCGGACGCGGACGCCGATGCCGGCGTGGTGGAGCCGGCCGCGGCCGGGGATGCGGCGACCGTCCCGGCCGACGCGTCGGCGCTGCCGCCGGTGGATGCGCACCCCGCACTCAGCAGGGCGCCGACGAGCGTCGTGGTGAACAGGGCACGGCTGCGCCGCATGTGGTTCCTCCCCGGGAGCGACTTGATCAGGGGAGAATAGCCCAGGTCAGCGAGGGTGCCGCGGGCGCCCCTACGGTGCGGGCCCAAGGCCCTTCATCCCCGGGGCAGGGGCGGACCGCCGGGACCGCCGGCCGGCGCCGGCCACCGATCCGGGAGGGCTGATCCGGGAGGGCTGATCCGGTCACAGCGTCAGGAGGCCTCCTCGAGGGTGTCGGAGAGGTGGTGGGCCGTGGAGGTGCCGACGCCGAAGGCAGCCGGCCGGCCGAGGGAGCGGCATGGGGGCATGGGGGCGGGTGCGCAGCCGTTCCCGGGGCGGACGACTGTGTGCTCCGACGCGCTCGGTGCCTTCGGAAGGCCTCCGCAGGCGCCCTCGCGGGCACCGCCGTGCGTCGCCCGTCGCCCGGGCGGTGGTCGGACCCGCGGATGCCGTGCGGGTCGATCCCGGCCCCGGGGACGGGCCGTCGGCCGGTGTGCGGCCCGTGCCTGGAGCGTTCCGGGGCCCGGGGGAGCGGTGGGCGGCGGGGCCCGGGCACGGTTGAGTGACCATGGCGGGGCGCGGGCCCTTAATCTGGAGACGTGCCACGCGTCCGCGAGTGCCGCCGCGATCTCGGCAGGCGGCGGCGCACGGGACCGGCGGCGTGCGGGGCAGTGCCGGGCGACCCGCCCGTGACCGGCCCGCCACGTACCGCCGTGACCGCGGTCGCGACCGGTACCGGGCTGCCGCGCGTCCCACGCCCGGCAGGCCGCGCCGGTGGCGGAGTGCGCTCCGCCCGGGTACGGGCCGGCGGGCGCCGCCGTACGTTCGGCGGACGTTCCCGCCGACGCGGACAGCAGCGGCGACGCGGGCGCCGGAGTCGCACGAGAGGACTACGCCATGGCCGGGACGGAGAACGCGAGGGGCGACGACGTCTATCAGCCCGAGGCGGGCGACGTCGTCGACGACGCGGGGGTGCTGGACACCGAGGACACCCTCAGCCAGCGGGAGGCCGACCCGTACGACGAGGGCTGGACACCGCCCGAGCGGCCCCTCGCGGTCGAACGCCGGGGTACCACGGTCGAGGAGCAGCGCCGGGGCGAGACCCTGGACCAGCGGCTCGCCCAGGAGAACCCCGACGACGGACCGCAGTCGCTGGACCGGGACGGGGACGGCATCGGGGACACCTCCGACACGGACGGTGAGCCGTGGGACCGCGAGGTCGGGGTGGTCCGGGCCGGCCGGCTGGCGGCCACCGACGCGCCGGGACCGAACACCTTCGCGGCGGACGTGGGCATCGACGGTGCCGCCGCCTCGGCCGAGGAGGCCGCGGTCCACGTCATCCCGGACGACGAGGACGAGCTGTTCTGACGATCCGCCCCGCCCCGCCCCGCCGGGCCCGGCAGGGCGTACGGCGGCGCGTACGGCGGCGCCGGGATCCCCGGACCCCCTCCGGCCGCCGCCCGGGTGGCGTACCGTGACCACGGACACCCTTGTGCGGAGGACCCGATGAGTGCTCAGCCCGACCACGTGCCGGCCCTGCCGCCGGTACCGGCTCCCGCCGCGGCCGCCCGGTTGGTCGCCCGGATCCGGGCCGACCGGCGTGCGGAGCGGTGGCTGCCCGCCTTCGAGCGGGACTGGGCCGAGGCGCTGGAGGACTCCCGCCAGTCGTATGATCTGACTCCACTGCACGCGGTGGTGCGCACCTGGCAGGGACGCCTGGACACGGCCCCGGCCGTCGACGCCTTCGTGGCGGGCAGCCCGGACGACGAGGACGGGATCGACCTCGAGCAGGTGCTCGGCTCCGGCCGTTGAGCGAAGCCGTTGGGTGTATGGCCGTTGAGCGAGGGCCCGTGGGCTCCGGCCGTCGAACTCCCGCCATTGAACTTCTGCCGGTGAACTCCCGCTGCTGAGCGGCGGCTGTCCGGCCAGGCCGTCGAGCGTGGGCCGTCGAGCGTGGGGCGTTGAGCGCCCGGCCGTCGATGTGTGCGTTTCCCAGAGTCCGGCGCGGCTGTTGCCGCCTGCCGTTGCTTACCCGTGTGACCGATCGTCAGTTCCCGATCCGAAGGATGCTGCCCCCATGCGACCTGCCCTCTTCACCGTCGACCTGCCCGTCCCGGGACGGCTGAGCACCATGGCCAGGCCCCGGGGCGGCGACTGGCTGGCGGACGAGATGACCGCACTCAGGCGGGCCGGCGTCGACGTCCTGGTCTGCGCGCTCACGGGGCCCGAGGCGGAGGAGCTCGGACTCGTCGAGGAGGCACGCGAGGCGGTGGCCGCCGGGCTGGAGTTCGTCCGGGTGCCCATCCCCGACCGGACCGTTCCCGACCTGCCCGCGGTGCTGCCCGCGTTGGGCGAGCTCACCCGACGGCTGCGTGCGGGGGCCCATGTAGTCACCCACTGCCGGGCCGGGATCGGACGCGCCTCGCTGCTCGCCGCATCGGTGCTGATCCTGGAGGGCGTCGACGCCGGTACCGCCTGGGAGGCGATCGGGCGCGCCCGCGGGCTGGCCGTTCCCGACACGGCGGAGCAGCGCAGCTGGACGGACCGGCTGACGGTGAACTCGCCCGGCCGGGCGTGAGTCCGGCGGGCATCCGGACCCGGGCCTCGAACGGGACCCGGATCCCGGTCCGGATCCCGATCCGGATCCAGGCCCCGCCCGAGGTCCGGATCCGAAGGGGTAGATCCGGCCTTGGTCACGTCGGGGAAATCCGATCTTAATTAGAACGTTAAAGCGATCAAAGGTCATTCGTTCACGCCGGTTCGCTGAATGTGCAAGCCCGGCTCGGTGGCGGATCGTTGGCGGAGCGGTGAACTCCAGCTGTACGTGCGCCGGTGTCCGCCCGTGCGCGCTTCTGCCGCCCGGCGCCGTGGCCCGGCGGCTGCGATACGGGTATCTGTGCAGGCAGGGCGGGGTGCGGCTGAGCGGGGCGGCTGGGTGTGCGACGGGCGCCCGGTGCGGGTCGGCGGGCCGGTGGATCGGTTCGCGGGCGGAGGGCGCACTTTTCCGCGCCCCGGCTCGTTCCGGGCGCGGGATCTGCGCCGGGGGTGAATATTCATCCGGAATACCTGCGTCCGCGCCGTTGCGCAGGAAACTCCGGGCACCCAACACTTCGGATAGTCGCATCGCGGCGGGGCTCAATTCGGCCCCCGGGCGGTGCGCATGCGTCTCCGCCGTCCCACCTGCGACCGCATCCCGCACCGAGGAGGGTTCCGTTGGACAACCGGTACGAGGCCTATGCCTATGCCGACCCGCTCTTCTACGACTCGCCCCGCCGCTGGGGCGCCCACGAGGAGTTCGCCGCCGTCGGCCGGCCGCTGCCCGCGGGGTGGGAGCGCGGGGAACAGGAGATCTGGGCCGTGGTCCGGCCGGTGGACGTCCAACTGCCCGCGCAGGGCTGGAAGATCCACGTGTCCTCGTGCGCCGAGGACGCCGAGCAGGTGCTCGAGCAGGTCCACGCGTTCTGTCTGAGCGAGCGCATCACCTTCAAGTTCCTGCGCGGTCTGCCCATCCTCCAAGTCCAGAACTCCAAGTACGCACCGCGCGGCGCCAGCGGGAAGTTCTGCACCCTCTACCCGGTGGACGACGCCGAACTGGAGCGATGTCTCGACGGCCTCGGCCCGCTGCTGGCCGGCCGCCGCGGCCCCTACATCCTCAGCGACCTGCGCTGGGGGGAGGGCCCGCTCTACCTGAGGTACGGCGGTTTCGCCGAGCGCCACTGCCGCAACGACGCGGGGGAGCGGGTGCTCGCCCTCGCCGAGCCGGACGGCCGGCTGGTGCCCGACGTCCGCGGCGCCGGCTTCGCCGTCCCCGCCTGGGCGCCGGTCCCCGCCCGCCTCGCCCCGGCCATCGCCGAACGGGCGGCGCAGCGCGACACCGGACTGCCGTACACCATCGAGCGGGTCCTGCACTTCTCCAACGCCGGCGGTGTCTACCTGGCCCGCGACGGCGAGAGCGGCACCAAGGTCGTCCTGAAGGAGGCCCGGCCGTTCGCCGGCCTGGACCAGCGCGGCACCGACGCCATCACCCGGCTGCGCAACGAGCACGCCGTCCTGGACCGGCTGGCCGGGGTCCCCGGCGTCCCCGCCCAGTACGGACTGCTGACGGCCTGGGAACACGAGTTCCTGGTCCAGGAGTTCGTCGAGGGACGCTCCCTCAGCGAGTGGCTGACCAGCCGCTACCCGCTGATCCACCCCGGCACCGACGAGGCCGCCGTCGCCGAGTACACCCGCGACGCGCTCGACATCGTGGACCGGCTGGAGCGCACGCTCGCCGGGATCCACGACCGCGGCGTGGTCTTCGGCGACCTCCACCCGCGCAACCTGATCATCCGGCCGAACGGCAGCCTCTGCTTCATCGACTTCGAACTCGCCAGCACCGTCGAGGAGTTCCTGCGCCCGGCGCTCGGCGCCGCCGGATTCACCGCGCCCCCGGGGTACACCGGCCCGCAGATCGACCGGTACGGGCTGGCCGCGATCCGGCTCTGGCTGTTCCTGCCGCTGGCCCAGCTCCCCGCCCTCGACCCGGGCAAGGCGGACGAACTCGCCGACGCCATCGAGCGGCGCTTCCCGGTGCCACCCGGCTACACCGACGACATCCGCCGCCTGCTCGCCGCCGCGCCCGGCGACGGCCGCACCGGCCGCCCCGAGCTCGGACAGCGCCGCGCCGAGGCCAACGCCCTGCTCGCCGCGGCCGAGCCCGACTGGCCCGCGATCCGGGACTCGCTGGCCGCCGGCATCGCCGCGATGGCCACCCCCGACCGTACGGACCGGCTGTTCCCCGGCGACGTTGCCCAGTTCACCCAGCGCGGCCCCGGCCTCGCCCACGGCGCGGCCGGCGTGCTCTACGCCCTGCACGCCACCGGGGCCGCCGTCGACCCCGACCACGTGCGCTGGCTCGCCGACGCCGCCAGGACCCGCCCGACCACCCCCGGCCTGTACTCCGGCGGACACGGCGTGGCCTACGTCCTGGACCTGCTCGGCGAACGCGAGAGCGCGCTCGGCCTGCTGCACCGCCTGGCCGCCGCCCCGGACGACGAACCCGGCCCCGACCTGGCCGCCGGCGCACCCGGTATCGCCCTGACCCTGCTGCACTTCGCCGAGGCCACCGGCGACCGGCGGCTGCTCGACGACGCCCTGAGCCTCACCCGCACCGCCGCCGGCACCCTGGAGAAGGCCGGGCGCAGCGACCCCGCGCGCCGGGCCGGCCTGCTGGCCGGGGCCTCCGGCACGGTACTCGCGCTGGTCCGGCTGTACGAGCACACCGGCGACCCGGCCCTGCTCGACCAGGCGCAGACCCTGCTCCAACTCGACCTGGACCGCTGCACCGCCGTCACCGACGGCACCCTCCAGGTCGTCGACGGCCGCCGCGTCCTGCCCTACGTCGAGACCGGCAGCGCGGGCATCGGCCTCGCGCTGGACGCCCTGCTCGCCCACCGCCCCGACATCCCGGCGGCCGAGCACGAGCAGGCGATCCGCCGCGCCGCGGAACCCGAGTTCATCATCCAGCCGGGCCTGTTCAACGGCAGGGCCGGACTGCTCGGCTACCTCGCGCTCACCCGCGCCCGCGCCGCCGAACCCGCCGCCACCGCGCTGCTGGCACGCCAGCGCACCCTGCTGACCCTGCACCAGGTCACCTACCGCGGACAGCTCGCCTTCCCCGGCGACCAACTGCTGCGGCTCTCCGCCGACCTGGCCACCGGCTCCGCCGGAGTGCTGCTCGCCCTCGGCACCGCGCTGGCCGGCACCCCCTTCCTCCCCTGGACCGGCAGGCCCGGCGCGGCGACACCGCCGCCCGCTGCCACCACCGGCTGATCCGGGCCCACCCCGCCCGTACGCCACCCCCGGGCGCACCGCGCCCCCCACAGGCCCCCGGCCGCCGGCCGGGTTGCACACCCACCGCAGGAGAAGGAGAAAGTCATGGCGATCCTCGACCTCCAGACCATGGAGCTGCCCGAGACCGAGGCGGCCCCGATCGACGACACCCTGGCGAGCACCAGCTCGCTGAGCGTCCTCAATTGCGGCACCAGCACCGTCTCCACGCTGGTCTGCCTCTGATCCGTGCGCACCGCGCGCACCCAAGGCCCCCGGCCGCCGGCCGGGTTGTTCACCCTCAGAAGATGAAGGAGAAAGTCATGGCGATCCTCGACCTCCAGACCATGGAGCTGCCCGAGACCGAGGCGGCCCCGATCGACGACACCCTGGCGAGCACCAGCTCGCTGAGCGTCCTCAACTGCGGCACCAGCACCGTCTCCACGCTGCTCTGCCTCTGACCCGTCCGCCCGTCCGGTAGGGCGGGGAACACGGAACAGCCGACCGGGCCGTCACCACCGGCCCGGCCGGCCCACCGGGCCGCAGCGGCGACACCCCGCTGCGGCCCGGACCAGCAACTCCGCCGGTCTGGGGCGTCGTCCGCCGCAGACCGGCGACGCCGTGATCCCGCCGGCACCGTCGTCGCACGGCCGCTGCGCCGCCCCGGACCGCCCCCCGCGCGCCCTCGACGGCCCGAGTCACCGCCGCCGCACCGCCGTCCGTACCACCAGAGAGGCTGCCCGTGGCCGACCAGAGCACCCGCACCGCCAGCCGCCCGCCGGACCCGGTACGGCTGCGCGCCGAACTGACCGCCGAGCCCGTCCGGCTCGCCCTGTCCCTGCTGGCCGCGCTCGCAGCCACCGGCGCGATCCTCGCCCTCCCCCTGCTGGTGCGCGAGATCATCACCGACTTCTCCGCCCACCGGCCGCTCACCCCCGACGTGCTGCTGATGTGCGCGGCCGCGCTCGGCGGCGCCCTCGCCGAGGCACTGTCCGGCTTCCTGCTGGCCCGCATCGGCGAACGGCTGACCTACCGGCTGCGGGTCCGCATCATGGAACACGCCCTGCGGCTGCCGCTGGCCACCGTCCGCACCCGGGGCACCGGCGAGATCGCCGCCCGGATCACCTCGGACGCCCTGCTGCTGCGCCAGGTCGTCGAGGTCGCCGTCCAACTGCCGCTGGCCGCACTGACGGTGGCGGCGACCCTGGTCGTGATGGTCTGGATCGACTGGGTGCTGACCCTGGTCACCGTGCTCGCGCTCGCCGTCCTGACCGTCCTGGTCCTGCTCATCCTGCGCCGGATGCGGGCCAACGTCACCGGCCAGCAGGACGCCGTCGGACACCTCGCCCAGCGCTTCACCGCCGACCTGGACGCCCTCACCACCATCAAGGCCTACCGCGCCGAACCGGTGGCCGCCCGCGCCCTGGCCGCCGACGCCGAACGGCTGCGCGCCGTCTCCCTGGTGGGTGCCCGCCTCGGCTCGCTGATCCCCGCGGTCCTCACCCTCGGCAACCAGCTCGCGATGATCGCCGTGATCCTCACCGGCGGCGCGCGCCTCGCCGCCGGGGACCTCCAGGTCGCCGAGTTCGCCGCCTTCCTGCTCTACCTGCTGCAGACCATCCCCTCCGTCAACACGCTGGCCACCGGCACCGGCCGCCTCCAGGCCGGCCTGGCCGCCCGGGACCGCTGCAACCAACTGCTGGCGCTGCCCCCGGAGACCGACCCCAGGGACGCCGAACGCGCCGTCCCGACCCCGGAGCCCGACGCCCCCTCGGTCGTCTTCCGCTCCGTCGGCTACACCCACGGCGGCTCCACCGAGCCCGCGCTGCGCGGCATCTCCTTCACCACCGCCCGCACCGGCCTGACCGCCGTGGTCGGCCCGTCCGGGGCCGGCAAGAGCACCACCCTGTCGCTGATCGACCGGTTCATCCGCCCGACGGCCGGCACCATCACCGTCCTCGGCCACGATGTCCGGAGCTGGCCACTGGACGCGCTGCGCGGCCGGATCGCCTACGTCGACCAGGCGTTCACCCTGCTGGAGGCCACCGCCCGGGAGAACCTGCAGCTCGGCCGCACCGACCGGGCCGACGACGCCGAACTCGACGCCGCACTCGAGGCCGTCGGCCTCACCGAGGACATCGCCCGCCTCCCGCAGGGCCTGGACACCCCGCTGGGCCGCGAATCCGACCTCTCCGGCGGCCAGCGCCAGCGGATGGCCCTCGCCCGCGCCCTGCTCTCCGACGCCGAGATCGTCCTGCTCGACGAGCCCACCAGCCAGCTGGACGGACTCAACGAACAGCGGTTCCGGGCGATCGTCTCCGAACTCGCCGCGACCCGGGCCGTCATCGTGGTCGCCCACCGGCTCTCCACCGTCCAGCACGCCCAGCACGTCATCATGATGGACCGGGGTACCGTCGTCGACGCCGGCGGCCACCGCGAACTGCTCGCCCGCTGCGGCCCCTACCGGGACCTGGTGGCCAGCCAGACCGTCCCCGGTACGGGCCTCGACGCCGGGCCCTCCGAACCCGCCACGCCCTCCGAGCCCAGCACACCCTCCGAGCCCTCCACGGCCGTGCCGACGCGATGAGCCCCGGTGGTCGGCGTCCGGCGCTCGGCGTTCGGCGGCTTAAGGCGGTTGTTGTGCTCACGTAGGCGTCATTGGTTCCAGCACCGGGACCGGTCAGCGTAAGAGACGAGGCTTCAGCTCAAGAGCCGAAGCCTCGTCACGGAAATACCCATTCCGGTATTAGACGGGGGGCTCAAGGGCGTAGCCGTTCTCATCGGTTGCGATGGGCGTCCCCGGCTCATACGCCGCGCGTTGTTCGGCGAGCGTGGGCAGGACGTCGATCGCCTCGGCAGCGCGTCCCTGCTGGACCAGGAGCTCGGCCAGCTCCGAAAGGTGTTGGGGGTCTCCGGTCCGCAGTAGCGTGACGGCTTCTTGGACGCGGCCGGAGTCTGCCAGCAGCCAGGCCGTCGTTTCCTTCAAGCGGTACTCGTCCGCGGGTCGGGTCGCGGCGTAGTCGAGGGCTTCCTCGTGCCGGCCGGCCTCGCCCAGCAGCCACAGCCGGTTTGAGGCGAACCAGGAGGTGTGTTCCTCGACGAACTCGGCGCTGCGTTCGTCGAGGAGGGCCAGGGCATCCTCGGGGCGTCCGGCCTTCTGGAGAAGGTGGATGACACCCTCCAGGAGGCAGGCGTCGTGGTGGTCGAACGTGGGGCGTCCCGCCTCGACGGCTTCGTCGACGCGGCCCTGCCGAGCCAGCAGATCGATCAGGGGCCAACGGAAGCGGTCCGGATACTCGTCGGAGCCGATGAACTCCCGCAGGACCCTCTCCGCCTCATCGGCCTTCCCAGCGCCTTCGAGGGCCCGTGTGTAGTACTGGAGAACAACGCCCGCCCGGTTGCCGGTGCCCAGTTCACGCAGGGTCTCGATGCGCCCGTGACGGAGGAGGAGCTCGGCGTACGCGGTGAGGGTGTTCTGAGTCAGGAAGTGGCCTGCGGCTATGTCCGCGCCGAGGATCCGGATCGCCTCGTCGGCGCGGCCGGAGCGTTCCAGGACCTGGGCCTGCAGCTGCTGCGCGTTGCTGCAAGGATGGTTCCACCGGCCCTCGCCCCTGGCACGCCGGGCACTCTGCGCGATTGGGTCCAGCAGCTCCAGCACCCGGGCGTCGCGGTCCTGCCCATCGGTGATCTCGACGAGGCACGACGTCAGCCACCAGCCGCCGAGGTGGGGCTGCAGGAATTCGATCGCCTCGTCCACACGCCCGGCAGCGGCCAGGAGTTTGGCGAAGTCGAAGCAGACACGGTCCGGCGTGGGCCCGGTCTCGTCCGGACGGACCAGGGCCAGCGCTTCGTCGATCCGACCCCACTGGATCAGGGTCTCCGCCGTCGCCCAGACGGCGGGCTGCCAGCCTGCCGCGACGAAGGGTTCCAGTACGTCGCGGGCTCGTTCGTACTCTCCGGTCCGGAAGAGCTCACGGGCCGCCGCCTCGGCACAGGACCATTCACCTTTCTCATGCGCAGCCCGGATCACCAGGTCCAGATGTCCCTGTTTCAGTAGGAGGTTTATCAGCTTCCAGGAAATGCCACTGTAGTGCTTCGCATGCCACTCAAGATCGTCAATGTTCACGGCGACAGCGTAAAGCCACCTACTGACACTCGCCGCTGTCGGGCCAATACAGCTAGCGGGCTTGGGCTTGGGCTTGGGCTCGGGCTCGGAAACGGGCTGAGGCCGAGGTGGGCTTGCTGCACGGCATGCTCGTTGGCACCTGAGTGGGTTGCCTTCAGGCAGCTCGCGCCTGGGTGCGACCCCGCCAGCGCTCGTCCCTTTCCAAGACGCGGGCTGTCCGATAGACATCGATTTCAGGAAGAGCAGGCCATCCAGTGCATCGTGTACGGAGCTGATGGCCCGGCATTCTGCAGAGCGTCGGCCCGCGCCGATGCCGTTCGCTGGGTACCGTCATCGGAGCAGTCGTGGTTCCGAGTGTGCGCCCGCGGTCGTTGCCCGCGGGCGTTCTTGCTGTCCAGCGCATGCACCTCCGGACCTTGGCGATCACCTCCGCACGGGCCCGCACAGAGCAGGCCCGGCACCGATCCGGGTAGGAACCAGCATTGCCAACGGCACCGTGAAGTGGTTCAACGCCGAGAAGGGCTTCGGCTTCCTCGAGCAGGAGGACGGCGGCCGCGTGTTCGCCCACTACTCGAACATTGATGCGCAGGGCTTCCGCGAGCTGCAGGAGGGCCAGAAGGTCACCTTCGACGTAGCCCAGGGCCAGAGGGGCCCGCAGGCCGAGCACATTCGTCCCGCCTGACGCTCGAACGTCGCTCGGCTCCCGCACAGGCCGGGCGGCGGCGCCCTCCGGCGCGACGGCCGAGGCCGGTGCCACCCGTAGCGGTCACGGCTTAAAGGAGCTAACACAAAGCTCGGACGCGTCGGTAGGTGATCACGCAGCAGGCCAGCTTGAGGAACGCCTCGTGGATGTCGTCGCGTATGTCCCAGCGGATGCGGCGGCGTCGGAAGCCGTGGATCCAGGCGTTGGTGCGCTCGACCACCCGGCGGACGGTCCCCAGGCCGGAGCCGTGCGCTACTCCGCGGCGGGCGATGACCGGCTTGATACCCCGTTTCCGGAGCAGCCGGCGGTACTTGTCGAAGTCGTAGCCACGATCGGCGAACAGCTGGCGCGGGCGGTGACGGGGTCGGCCGGTTGCTCCTCGGATGCGTGGGATCGCGTCCAGCAGTGGCAGGAGCTGGGTGACGTCGTGGCGGTTCCCGCCGGTCAGGGTGATGGCGAGCGGGGTGCCGCGCCCGTCGGTGATGACATGGTGCTTCGAGCCCGGCCGGGCGCGGTCGACCGGGCTCGGACCTGTTTTGGGCCGCCCCGACGGGCCTGGTGGTGGGAGCCGGCGATCACCGCCCGCGACCGGTCCAGCTTCCCCGCACGGTGCAGCTCGGTCAGTAGGACCTGGTGCAACCGGTCCCAGACGCCGGCCTCGTGCCAGTCCCGCGGCCGGCGCCAGCACGTCATCCCCGAGCCGAAGCCCAACTCCTGCGGCAGCCACTCCCACTGGACACCGGTGTGCAGCACGAGCAGGATCCCCTGCAGGCACCCGCGATCGTCCAGAGGCAACCGACCTGGATTGCGCGACCGGCGCTCCCGCACCGGCAGCAATGGCTCGATACGTGCCCACAGATCATCCGATACCACCCACGGCGGACCTTCAGCTTCCCCACGGACGGACCAACGAGCGGACGAACGACGAGACATGGCCTCGCGAAGGCTTTGTGTTAGCTCCTCTCAGACGGTGATACAGGTGAGGGCCGCCCACAACAAGGGTGAGTGCTCGATCCGGTGGCCGGTACGCCAGCGGGCCAGCTGCCGCCGCTGCCACCCGCCGAGCGCGCCGACCGGGTCCGGGTGGTCGTGGGCGGCGTCGACTGCGGTGACCGCCTCCGACAGCGGGCGGACCGACGCGTCCAGGCCCGCCAGCTGGTGGAAGGCGAAGCTGGTCGGCAGCGTCCAGCGGGTCGCGGTGACCAGCTCCGCGCCGTTGTGGAGCATCGCCGCCGCCAGCCCGAAGGACTCGGCGAAGCGCAGGTCACCACCGCTCTCGCAGGCGATCAACGCGACCCTGCTCGGCGCCGGCCACAGCCGGGCCCCCGGCACACCGTCCGCCCGCCCCGCCAGGGTGCCGAGCAGCAGGTCCTTCGCCGACAGCGGACGGTGGCCGCGGACCGGCTCGGCGAGGCCTGCGACCTGCGCCCCGCAGGCGAGATGCAGCGCCGCGTCCTCGCTCTGGCCACCGCCGACCGGCGCGCCGCTGACGTGCCCGACGTACAGCAGCCGGCGCGCACCCGCCCGCAGCACGCCGCCCAGCCAGTCACGGTCCAGGTCGCTGCGCCGGAACGCCTCCGCCGGGGCGGCCACGGCCGGCACCGCGGTCCCCGCATCGAGGTGACGCCCCACCAGCGCGAGCAGCTCCGGGTCCGACCCGGGCGGGCCGAGCACCGAACCGAGCACGGAGTCCGCGCGGAACCCGGGGATCCTCGGGTCGAGCACCAGCACCACCGCGTCCCGTCCGGCGGACGGCACCCGGGGTGCCTCCTGAGCCTCCGGTCCCTGGGGACCTTCCGGTCCTTCCGGACCGGGCGGGCGGCGGAGCGAGAGCGGCGCAGCGGTCGCGACGTCCGCGAGGTCGATCAGCCGGGTGTCGTCCGCATCGACCGTGAGCAGTTCCCACGGCACCTGGGCGACCCGCGGCGAGGGCTGGATCCGGACCACCGGACGCCCCACCGCCCCCGACACGTGCCGCAGCTGCTCGGTCAGCCCTGGCGGCCACAGCGCCTCGGCCAGCGCCCGGGCCAGGCGGAGTTCACCGTGCCGGTCGGCGAACGCGCCCGCCTCCAGGGCGTGCTGCATCGCCTCGCCCGGTCCCGGCAGGGCCGCCGCCAGCGCCCGGACCGCCTGCTCGACCTCGGCGGCGGGCGCGTACCCGCTGCCGTAGCCGTGGGCGCCGGCCGTCCAGCGCCAGGTCAGATGGAGGTCCCCGGCGTCGGCGAGCCTGAGCAGCACGACCGGACGCGCCGGCGCGCCCGCGGTCACCACGACGCCACCGCGGGCCCGCTCACGACCGCCCGGTGATAGCGGCTCCGGGCGGCCTGCGCGTACTCCTGCAGCGCGGTACGCGGCGAGGCCGGTGACATCAGCACCGGCGGCGGGGGAGCGGCCCGCAGCCCCACCGAGGCGGCGGCCTCCGCGGCGACGGCACCGAGCACCGGGGAAGGTGACCCCGGGACGGCCGCGGGTGCGCGGACCTTCGCCGCCGGGTCCGGGAACACCGCAGCCGCCACCGCCGGGCCCGGCGCCCGGCCCAGCGTCAACGCGGCCCCGGCGCAGCGGTGTTCGACCAGCTCGAAGAGCAACCCCTGGTCCCCGCGCCGCTGTGCCAGCCGGAACACCAGCTGCATCCCCTCCTGCGCCAGCTCCAGCCACTGACTGCGCGCGTGGCCGGTCGCGAAGTCGAAGCGGAACGCCTCGACCGCCAGCGCCGCCGGTACGGCCAGCGCGAGCGCCGCGTCCAGCGCCGCCGCCCGGTCGCCCGCCGCGGCGCTTCCTGGCGGGGCGTCGGCCTCCGGGGCGTCGACTGCCGGGTCGGCGGCCGACGGGGCCGGGTCGGCGGCGCCCGGTAGTCGGTCGAGGGCGTCCTCGATGCTCGCCGCGAGCATCAGATCGGCCTGTGCGCAGCGCTCGTACACACCCTGCGCCTGGTACACCTCGCGGGCGCCCTCGGTGAGCCTGCGCTGCTCGTCGAGGTCACCGCGGGCGTACGCCTGCCGGGCGGCCAGCAGCATGGTGTCGGCCGCCGCGAGCGAGGCGCCGAGCTGCTGGAACCGCGCCAGCCCGGTCTCCGTCAGGGCCAGGGCCCCGGCGGCGTCGCCGCGCTGCGCGGCGAGGAAGCCGCGGGCCTGCTCGCAGACCGCCAGGTCGCCGAAGCGGCGCTGCCGCTCGAAGACGGCGGAGGCCTCGGCGAAGAGCTGCTCGGCGGTGTCGAAGTCGCCGCGCCGCATGGCGGTGTACGCCCGGTCGGCGATCAGCTCCTGCCGTGCGCCGACGTCGCCGAGCAGCGCGAAACCCTCCTCGGCGCGGGTGAACCAGTCCTCCGCGAGGTCGAACCGCCCGGTCGAGGCGCAGGCCAGACCCACTGCGGTGAACAGGCGCGGCCGGGTCTCCACCTCGGCGGGCGTGGTGTCCAGTACCGCGAGCGCCAGCTCCTCCGCCGCGCCCCACTCGCTGCGCGCCATCAGCAACAGGACCCGGTGGTGCCCGAGTTCGGCCGCCCGGGTGCCGTCCCCGGCGAACCCGGGCAGCCGGGCGTCCGCCTCGTCCAGGCACCCGGCGGCCTCGTCCAGCCGCCCGGAGCGGCGCAGCAGTTCGGCCCGTCCCAGCAAGGTCTTCAGCAGCACGTCCAGCCACAGCTGCCGCCCGCGCGGGCCCATCGGGGCGGCCTCGATGGAGTGGAGCAGCTCGAGCGAGCCGATGAAGTCGTCCTCGGCGTAGGGGAGTTCGGAGGCAGAGAGACGGACGATGGCGCTGTTGGCCAGCAGATGGGCGCGCAGGAAGCGGACATCGGGCGAGTCGTCGAGCGCCTCGGCGGCCGCCAGCAGGCGGCGCAGGACGGCGAGCGCCGCCGGGAGGTCGGCCGTGAGCTGGAGGTCCTCGAACAGCGCCAGCCCACTGTCGAACGGTTCACCGAACAGCGGCGCCGCGGCAGGGTCCGCCTGCTCCGGAGGGCCCAGCGCGTCCGCCCGGCCAGGGGGCGCGGCCTCGTCTGTCGGGTCGGGCTGTGGGGTCTGCTGGGCATCGGCAGGAGGCATGGCGTCAGAAGTCCTCGGCGGCGTCGGCCGCGGCGATCTCGGCGAGAAACGGCCGGGCGGGGGAGTCGTACGGGATGGGACCGGACGCCCCGGACAGTCGGTGGCGGGCCAGGGTGCGCACGGCCTCGCGGTCGGCCGCCAGGGCGGGTGGGCCGTCGTCGGGGCCGCCGAATCCGGGCAGCAGGACGTCCACCTCGATCCGGGCCGCCGCCGACTCCGGCAGTACCAGGTCCGCCCGGCCGAACCAGACGTCGTCCCGCAGCGCGAGCGGAATCCGTGCGGCCGGTTCGCCGCCCACCCGCACCTGCGCGACCAGGAACACCCCGGGCGCGGGTACCACGGCTCCCGCGAGCGCCTCGACCTCGATCCGGCGGCCGGACCCCTGCGCCCTGGCCGTCCAGGAGACCGCCTCCTCGGCCGCATCGACGAAACCGGGCGGGTAGCGCCGCCAGTCGCAGGACCCCGCACCGCGCGCGATCACCCGACCGAGCCCCGCCCCGGCAGCGGACCCGAGCGCGGCGGCACCGGAGCCGGTCACCGGCCCGCCCGCCGCGAGCGCGTACCCGCCCGGCCGGGCGAACAGTGCGCCGAAGCCCGACAGCGGCGACAGCGCACCCTCCCGGGAGCCGGCTTCGGGCGCCTGCCCGTCGAACTCCTCGCGCAGCAGCCGGAGTTCGGGACCGTCCAGGCCGGTGAGGTCCGCCAACGCGTCGACCAGCCGGAGCACCTCCGCCACCTGCGCCGGAACCGGGACGGGAGCCGGACCCGGAACCCGCTCGGCAGTCGTGCGCCACCACCGCAGCAGCGGGCCGACCGCCGCCCGGTGGGCGTCGAGCAGATCCGCCGCGCAGTCGTCCACCTGGTCGCCGGAGCCGTCGAACAGCTGCTGGCACCGGTGGCCCAGCGCGGCCAGCTCCAGACCGAGCAGGTCGCCCGGCAGCGCCGGGATCCCGTCCCGGTCCGAGGCCGGCCACCACCGGGCCGCCCACAGCCCGAGGGCGAACCGGGCCGCATCGGCGGACAGCCGTGGGTCGGCCGGCCCGGACGGCACGGAGACAGGCCCGGACCGCCCCTCGGCGCAGGCCGCGACCGCAGCCGCGGCCGGTGGCCCGTACAGCGCCCAGAGCCACTGCTGCGCCCGTGCGCCGTCATGCACCAGGGCCGTCGGCGGCGCCGGGTCGCCGGGTACGGGCCAGGTCAGCACCGCACCCGCGACATCGAGCACCGCCTGCGCGAACACGGGCCGGGCGGCGGCGGGTTCGGCGATCTCCGGCGTGGTCCCGGGCACGATCCGGACCTCGCCGTCCGCGGTCCTGCCGACGGTGAGCCAGGACATCAGGCGCTCCTCGCCTCGACGAGCTGCGGTACGGCGGGTGCCGAGAGGGCGCGCAGGGCGTTGCGCACCCGGCCGCGGTGGTCCAGCAGGACCGAGCGGGCCACCCCGTCGAGCAGTTCCCACGCGGCGGCCGGACCGTCCAGCGGGGCGTCCCGCACATCGCGGCCGTGCAGCCTGACCCAGAGCCGGCGCAGGTAGGCCACCCACGGCGTGCGCAGCTCCGCGGCGAGTTCGGCCAGCGTGCCGCCGTCCGGGTCGGGCACGGCGGTCATCCGGCGGGCCCGCAGGACCGACGCCTCGCGCTGCCAGCGGCGGTTCACCAGCCGGTGGGCGGCGGTCCCCGGCCCCGGCGGCCGCCCGGAGCCCAGCGGGTCCAGGCCGACCGCGAGGCAGCCGCCGAGGACCACCGCCACCCGCAGGCTCTCGTCGCCGAGGCCGAGCGGCTGGCAGCTGCGGCCGGCCTCGCGCCGTACCAGCTCCGGCACGGGCGGCAGGTCCGCGTCCCGCCCCGACGACTGCAGGACGGTGAACACCCGCTCGAACAGGGTGCGGTCGAGCGGCGGCGGGAGGGTCGCGGTCGACGCGCCACGGCCGGTCTCCGGACGCGGCGGCACCCGGTGCGCCGTCAGCTCCAGGTGGGCCGGCAGGTCCGCGCGCCCCCACAGGGCGTCCGCGCGGCCCGCCCACAGCGCCCGGCCGAGCGCACTGCCCGACCCGCGGTCGACCAGCTCGGCGAACGCGGCCGCGCCCGCCACCCCGGCGGCAGGGGCGGTGGCGCCGCTCTCGCCGGGCCCGGTGCGCGGCGCGGCGCACGCGTCGAGCGCCTCGGCCGCCAGCGCCGAGACGGCCGCCAGGTCTCCGGCCGGCGTCAACTCCCGTTCCTGCCAGGCCGCGAGCAGGGTCCGGTCGAGCGCGGCACGGCGGTCCGGATCGGCGAGGTGCTCCCTGAGCGCGTCCACCGTGCGTCCGCCGCCCGCCTCCGCGATCTCGCGGACGGCCGCCCTGGCTCGGCCCTCGGCGGTGCGCACCGAGGCGCCGGGCGCGGGGGAGCCGGACACCGATGAGCCGGACACTGAGGCGCTGGGCATCGATGAGCCGGGCGCCGCGCCGTCCGAGGGGGCGCCGTGCACGGTGGCCAGCTCGAAGCAGCGCTGGAAGTACAGGTCCTGCGGGTTGCCCGCGACGATCCCGAGCGCCCGCCGGGCCCGCTTGAGCAGCGTGAACCAGGCGGCAGTCGCCACCAGGCACTCGCCGGCCTCCCTGATCAGCCCTTCCAACTCGGCGGCCTGCGAGCGTGTCAGGAAGTCCGCCGCCAGCGAGGTGTGCAGCGACGGGCGGACCACCAACGGCAGCAGGACCAGCTTCACGGTCCGGGTCAGCGGGCTGCCGCCCGGCCCGCTCAGCGGCTCCAGCCCCGGCCCCAGCGCACGCCAGGCACGGTCGATGACCATCGCACGCGGAACGCAGGTCCCCGTCGGCCCGCTGGGTGAGTCCATGGGCCCAGCGTACGGCGCCCGGTGATCACCGACGCCCGGGCCCCTCGGGCCTCGGACCGTCCCTCGGCTCGGAACCTGGGATCGGTAGGCGCGGCGGGCCCCATAGCGTCCAACGCATCGGACACCGAGCAGGTGGCACAGAAGAGAGGAACGCAGAGACATGGGAATCTTCGGCAAGGGCCGCAGGAGCCGCGAGGAGAAGGCCGAGGAGATCGTCGGGCAGATCGCCGAGGGCAAGGGGTTCTACGGCCGGATGACCAAGGCCTTCGTCGGCGGCCAGGACTTCGCCGCGATCCAGCAGTCCATCGCCGGCCACCGGTCGGCCGGCGAGGTCCAGCAACTGCTCGCCGCCGGAGCGCCCACCGTCCCCGCCGTCGTGGTGTCGATCGCCGACACCGGCCGCCTGGTCAACTACGACCCGGTCGTCGACCTGGTGGTCCGCCCGGCCGGCCCGGCACAGGACCAGCTCACCCTGCGCACCCTGGTCTCCAAGCTGCAGATCCCACGGGCCGGCGACCAGGTACGGCTGCTGCCCGACCCCGCCAACCCCGGCGGATTCCTGTACGCGGGCCTGGCCTGACCGCCGGTCGGCCGGCCCAGGGACCGCCCGGAGGCGGTCAGCCCGGGCCAACGCAGGTCCCCGTGGTCGGTCCGGCGGGCGCACTGCTGCGCCACCTGGTCGGGGTGGTGACGGCCCTGCTGGGACCGGCCCTGCTGGCCGAATCGGTGACCGCCGGGACCGCGCTGCTGATCGTGGGCGCCGGCTTCACCCTCATCATGACGCCGCTCGGGATCGGCGTGATGGTCCACACCCGCCGGGAACGCGCGGACAACCGGAGCCTCGACCGGTCCGGGGCCGCCGCGACCGCCGAGGTGCTCGAGCTGACCGCCATCCCCTGGGACGGCGAGGTGGACGGCGTCCGGCTCCGGGTACGGATCAGCGGCCCCGGCTTCCCGACCTTCGAGGCGACCTGGGACCGGTCCGCGCACTCCGGGCTGCAGGTGGGCCGGCTCCTGCCCGCGACCGTGGACCCGGTGGACGGCCGCTTCCGGGTCCACATCCCGTCCCGGCCCCGCCGCCGCGCGCCGCGGTGACCGGGGACGCCTCACCCACCGCAGGACCCGGCAACCACGGCCGCCACGACGACCCGCGACGACGACCCGTGACCGGCGGCCACCGCAGGCACACCGTCCACGAGCCCGCCACCGCCGGGGTGACGGTGAGTTCGCCGGGCAACGGACCCCGGACCCGGACCCCGGACCCCGGACCCGGACCCCGGACCCCGGTTCTGCACCAGGCGCCGCCACGCGGTCACCACCACGGTGTGGCTATGGAGGAGACCGTCGGCGGCACCGGCGGCGGTCGCCACCACGGTGACCGCGCTGCGCGGACCAGCCCCCTGGGCCCCGGCCCGCGCTGCGCACAGACCGCCGCAGAGCGCCGACACCCCGCACCCTGCCCCCGGGACCCTGGCCGACGACCCACCGGTCTCCCGCCGCGGACGGCAGTCGCCGGGCCCCGACCCTCCCTCGGGCGTACGCCCCGGGGCGGATGCCCGGCGGCGGTCGGCCCGTCTAGGGTCCCGGCATGGACACCACCGCTCGTACCCGCACCGACGGGCCCGCCGTCGCCGCCCGCCGCAACGGCCCCCACGGAAGACCCGGACCGGTGGCGGCCGGGTGGCCCGCGCTCTGGGGCGGGAGCCTGCTGTACGTGCTCACGGTGCTGCTGCTGCCGACCGGCGCGCCGACCGTGTCCGGGACCTTCCAGGGCCTGGCCGCCGTGCTGGCGGTCGGTCTGCTGACCGGTGTGCTGCGCCAAAAGCCGCTGCTGGCACTGGCGTTGACGCTGACCGGTTCGCTCGTGCTGGTGGTGCTGAGCCGCGATGTCTTCCAGCCGGACCGGTTCCTGGCCTTCCTGGCGGCGGACATCGCCCTCGGCTTCGTCGCCGCCACCCGGAGCCGTCCGGTCGTGCTCGCCGCCGCCGCCGTCTCGGCCACCGTGCAACTGCTGGCAGCCGGAGGCTTCGCCTACGGACCCGACCGGCTGGTCGCCATCAGCGTGGTCGCCCTGCTGGCGATGGTCACCGCGTACGTGGTCGGGCTGCTCGTCCGCGAGCGCCGGGAGCACGGGGCGGCCCTGCGCCGGCAGGCGGTGGCCGAGGCCGTCACCGCCGAACGGCTGCGGATCGCCCGGGAGTTGCACGACATGGTGGCGCACAGCATCGGCATCATCGCGATCCAGGCCGGCGTCGGCAGCCGGGTGATCGAGACCCAGCCCGCCGCGGCCCGCGAGGCGCTGCGGGCGATCGAGGCCACCGGCCGGGAGACCCTGGCGGGCCTGCGACGCACCCTGGTGGCGCTCCGTCAGGCCGACCCGGCCGGCGCCGGCCCGGCCTCCGCCGCACCCGTACCGGGCCTCGCCGACCTCGACCGGCTGGCCGCGGCGACCGCCGACGCGGGTGTGCGGGTGGAGGTGCTCCGCGGCGGCGAACAGCGTCCGATCCCGGCCGAGATCGACCTGTCCGCCTACCGTATCGTCCAGGAGGCGCTGACCAACGTGGTCCGCCACGCGGCCACCACGCACTGCCGGGTGACCGTCGAATACGGGGACGGGGAACTGCTGGTGGAGGTCGTCGACGGCGGGCGCGGGGCCCAACACCCCGGCACGGCCCACGGGTTCGGCATCATCGGGATGCGGGAGCGGGTCGCGCTGCTGCACGGCGCGTTCAGTGCCGGGCCGCGCGCGGAGGGCGGTTTCCGGGTGTGGGCGAGGCTGCCGCTGCCCGCCGACACCCACGGCCCGGCGGTGGCCGGATGATCCGGGTCCTGCTCGCCGACGACCAGCCGTTGCTCCGGTCCGGCCTGCGGGTGATCATGGCCGACCACCCGGACCTGGAGGTCGTCGGCGAGGCCGCCACCGGCGCCGAGGCCGTCCGGCTGGCCGCCGAGACCGCCCCCGACGTGGTGCTGATGGACATCCGGATGCCCGGCATGGACGGGATCGAGGCCACCCGCCGGGTCACCGGCGCCTCGGCGGCCACCCGGGTCCTGATCCTGACCACCTTCGACGAGGACGAGCACGTCCATGCCGCACTGCGGGCCGGGGCCAGCGGCTTCGCGGTCAAGGACATGGCCGTGGACGACATCCTCGCCGCCGTCCGGGTGGTCGCCGCAGGGGACGCGTTGCTCGCCCCGGGCGTCACCCGCCGCCTGATCGCCGACTTCCTCGGCCGCCCCGGAACCCCTCTCCCGCCCCACGGCGGTGCCGCCCGGACACGGCCGATGGAGGTCATCACCGAGCGCGAACGGGAGGTGCTGACCCTGGTCGGCAGCGGCCGCTCCAACGCCGAGATCGCCGAGGACCTCTTCATCACGGTCGCCACCGCCAAGTCCCACGTCTCACGGCTGTTCACCAAACTGGGCGCCCGGGACCGGGTCCAACTCGTCATCACCGCCTACGAGCTGGGCCTGGTCGCCCCGCAGCGCTGAGCGGCGCACCCGGCCGTGAGCTGTGAGCCGTGAGCCGTCAGCCCTCAGCCGTCAGTGCTTCGTCGGCGGTTGCGGAGGTGGCGGCCCGGCGGGCGAGCTCCTGGGCCGAGAGGTCCTCCAGGTGGGTCAGGAACACCCACAGGTGGCCCGACGGGTCCTTGATGACGGCGGTCCGGTCTCCGTGGAACATGTCCGTCGGCGGTTGGAGGACCTCGGCGCCCGCCGCTGCCGCGCGCTCCGCGAGAGCGTCCACGTCCGGGACGAACACGTGCAGCATGACGGAGGTCCCGCCGCCGAGCACGCGCGGCGGCGCGAAGGAGGCCGCCCCCGCCTCCGCCGCCCCGGCGTCGCCCAGCATCAGCACCGACCCGTGGATGCTGACCTCCGCATGGAGGACCCCGCCTCCCGGAGGGTCGATCCGGACGTCCTCGCGGGCGCCGAACGCGCGCCGGTAGAAGTCGATCGCCGCAACCGCGTCGTCGACCATGAGGTGCGGCACCACGGCCCGGCGGTAGCGCTCGGGGACCTCGGCGGCGGCTGCGGTTCCGGTGACGGCTCCGGTGACGGTTCCGGTTCCGGTTCCTGACATGGTGGCTCTCCTCGCGCTCGGTCGCCTGCCGCCGGACGGTTCCGGGGGCGCACGGGTGAACCTAGAAGCTGAACTTCGGTTGAAGTCAAGACAGTCGGGCCGGCCCGGACCGGCCCGGGCCGCCCTGTCGGCGCCGCTTCCGGCCGTGCCCCCACCATCCGCGCGGTTCCCCCGGCCCCATCCGTCCGGCGGCACGGTGGCCGACCTCGGGTCGCGAGGGCCGCGGCGGTCCCGGAAGGCGGGGGCGAGTCCCGGCCAATTTCCGTCCGCCGACGGCTGATCGTCCCCGGCCGGGGCAGACGAGGGCCGGGTCCGCACCGGGCCCGGCCCGTCGAAGGAGACCACCATGAACAGCCACGTGCCGGTGAACCTGTCCACCGCGGAGCTGACCGCCGAAGCCGCCGACCTGGTCCGGTCCGCCGCGCTGAGCGCCGGCCCCGACGGCCGCCCCGGCCTGGTGCACTCGGCGGACGCCGTCGACACGGTCGCGGCGCTCGCGGGACTGACCGCCCGGCTGCCCGAACTCCTCGACCAGCTGGCCTCGTTCCTCAGCAGCGAACAGGCCGCCGGCCGGATCGGGCCCCAGCGCGGCGCCGGTGACGACGCGGCGCACGACGCGCTCCGGGCAGCCCGCGACGCCCGCGAGCAGCTCTACGAGGCGGGCCGCACCGCTGCCCTGCTCGCCGAGTCGGTGGCGTCGGCCGCATCCGTCCTCGCCCCGCTCGGAGCCGCCCAGCAGCCGGGGAAGCCCGCCGCCCCGCACGCCTGACAGGTCCGGCGGCCCCGGCGAAGAACACCTCCGGCGGTGCGGGAGCGCTCTGCGCAACGAGAAGGACCCCGGTGGACGCCGGGGCCCTTCCGCATGCGCTACCGGTCCGCCGCCCAAGGGTCGCTCTTCCAGGTGATCGAGAAGACCGACTGCGGGGGGTAGGACGCGAAACCCCCGCCGTCCTGCCTCACGTGCACCCAGCCCTCCGGGCCGATACGGGTCATACCCTGATCCGCAGCGTGACCGCCCTCGGTGGCAGGGAGCTGGATTCTGGCTTCGGTCCACGTGGTCTGTGTCATGTACCGACTGTTTCCGGCCCCATGGCGGGTCCGCCACCCGGCGTGCGCCGGGCGGATGGCTCCGCCGTCCTCCCATGCGACAGGTCATCGGGGAGCGGCTGGCCCGCCCGGCCCGGCCGTGCCGAGCGCCGGGCCGGCGCGCGCGGGAGCCCGGTGGCGTCGGTGGTCGGCCGGGTGTTGACTGGATTGGCGTGTTCGCGGACGCCGGGCGGTTGGCTGCCTTGACGGGCGTACGGCGCCGGAGGCTCGGCCCGTCGCCGCCGACACGGTGCCCCCGATGCCGCCGGACGGCCGGCCCACCTGCCCGCGACCCCCACCCCAGCCCACGGGAGAAGCCATGACGACGCTGCTGCAGGGAGCGTTGGCCGGAGCCGCGGCCGGCGCCGCCGGTACGACGGCGCTGAACACCGTCGGCTACCTCGACATGGTCCTCCGGGCCCGGCCCGCGAGCTCGACCCCCGAGGTGACCGTCGAGAAGCTCTCCGAGGCCGTGCACGTCCAGGTGCCGGGGGACCGCAAGGAGCGGGAGAACCGCACCGCGGGCCTCGGCCCGCTGACCGGGATCGCCGCCGGGGTCGGCATGGGGATGATCCTGGGCGTGGCGCGTGCCGCGGGCTGGCGGCCGTCCACCGCCGTCACCTACGTCGTGGCCGGCGTCGGCGCGCTGATCGGGACCAACGGTCCGATGACCGTCCTCAAGGTCACCGACCCGCGCACCTGGGCGCTCACGGACTGGATCGCCGACATCGTGCCGCACGCCGCCTACGCCGCGGTGACCGTCGCCGTCGTCGAAGGCCTCGACCCCTGACGCTCGACCTCCCCGAGGAACCGCGCGACCTCCCCGAGGAACCGCACGACCTCTTGAGGAACCGGGGCGCCGGGCGCGGGGCCCGGGCAGGACACCGGCCCGCCCCGGTTAGGATCGGCTGATGGCCGATCTCCGCAGCGCACTCGACGCCCACGAACCGGCGATCCGCCGCCGCCTGCCGGTCGTGCTGCGGGCCGCCGCGGTGCTGTTGCTGCCCTGGATCGTCGTCCTCGCGCTCACCGCCAAGGGCCACTTCGGTGCCCGCAACCTGTCCAACTCCTGGGTCTGGCTCGACCTCATCGAGGTGACGGCGCTGCTGCTGCTGGCCGCGCTGGTCCGCCGCCGGCACCGGGCGACCAGCCCGATCGCCTCAGCAACCGCCGTGCTGCTGTTCATGGACGCGTTCTTCGACCTCTGGTCCGCGCACCGCGGCGCCCCGCTGCTCACCGCCCAGGTCCTCGCCTACTGCGCCGAACTCCCGAGCGTGCTCGTGCTCGCGGTGCTCTCCTGGTACTCGCTGGCCTGGGCCGCGGCACCGGCGCGCACCGACCTGCAGCGGGTGTAGCCCGGACGGTGTGACCGGGCGTCAGGACAGCTGGGACCAGACCGTGTCGATCAGCTCCGCGACCTGCTCCGGCCGGTTGCGCAGGTCGCCGCCGGGGTACCGGATCTGGACCGTCAGCCCGTGGGCCGCCCGCTGGCAGAGCACCACCTCGACGGTGTCGTCCGCCGGTGTGCCGCCCGCGTTGGTCGGCCGGTTGGCGATCGAGCAGGACACCTCGCCGATGCGCCGCACCTCCTCCGGCGCCCGGACCAGCCCGAGCTGCGCGGGATCCTGGTACCCGACCCAGGGGCCGGGCGTGTTGGCGCGGACGGCCACCAGCAGGAACGTCTGCTCCAGCTGCCGGTCGGCGTAGCGCTGGGCGAGCCCGGTGGCGCCGCCGTACGCCTCGGAGAGCTTCTCGGCGGTTCGGGCGTCCTCGTCGGCGACCCGGTCGGCGTCCGCCGCGCCCTTGTCCGCGTCGAGCGCGGTCACCGCCGACCGGTAGGTGGTGAAACCGGGCAGCTCCGGCGGCGCGGTGAGCGGGCCGCCGGCGGTACCGGACGGTGCGGCGGCCGGGTGGAGGGTGAGCAGGATGGTGGTGGCGGTGACCAGGGCGCCGAGCAGCAGACCGATCAGGCCGCCGGTCCACGGGCTGGCGATCGTCGGCCGGGTGCGGCCCGACCCGGCCGCGGCGGCCCGGTCCTCGATGGTCGGTGGGTGGCTCATCCCCACAATCTGGCAAGCGCGCGGCCGCTGCGGGCGGGATTCGCGTGAACTCACCCGATCCCGTGGGCCGTTCGGCCGGGCCGCGGGTGGCCGCTCGCGGTGTTCAGGGCGTCCCAGCCGCTCAGTTTGACCCGCTCGCCGCGGCCGAGCGCGGCGGCGGTCCGGTGCTCGCGCTCGTCGATGCCCAGCCACTCGGCGTACGTCACCGGGTGGACCCCGCGGGCCGCCAGCCGGTCGGCCAGCGGCGGCGCGCCGGGGTCCGCGTGGTGGGGCGGGGCGCCGCCCGGGAGCCGGTCGGCGAGCAGGGAGCGGACGGTCTGCGCGGCGTCCGCCTTGTTGGTGCCGATCACGCCGGACGGCCCGCGCTTCAGCCAGCCGGCGACGTACTCGCCCGGCCGGGGCCGGCCGTCGGCGCCCAGGACCCGCCCTTCGGCGTTGGGGACCACGGCACGCCGTTCGTCGAAGGGCACCCCGGCGAGCGGTGCCGAGCGGTAGCCGACCGACCGCAGCACCAGCTGGACGGGCAGCACCTCGTACTCGCCGGTGCCCACCGCCCCGCCCGCCGTGCCCGGGGCGGTCCGCTCCAGCCGCAGCGCCGTCACCCGCCCGGGCCCGAGAACCTCCACCGGGCGGCGCCAGAACCGGAAGCACACCCGGCGCCCCCCGCCCCCGGGCCGCCGGGCGGCCCAGTCGGCCACCACGGCCAGGTTGCCCCGGACCCGGCGGTCCACCGGGTCCGCGCCGGGGGGCCGCCCGCCGTCCCCCGGGGAGGCCCCGGCGAGGTGGCCGGGCGAGGCGTCGACGGCGATGTCGACACCGGGCAGCTCGCCGAGTTCGCGCAGCTCCTTGGTGGTGAACCGGGCCTCGGCCGGCCCCCGGCGGCTGATCACGTGGATCTCCCGGACCCGGCTGGCGGCCAGCGCGGCCAGCACCGGATCCGGTACGTCGGTCGGGCCGAAGTCGGCGGCCGGGCGGGCCAGGACCCGGGCCACGTCCAGTGCCACGTTGCCGGCCCCGATCACCGCGACCGAGGCCGCGTCCAGGGCGAACCGGCCGGGGTCGGCGTCCGGGTGCCCGCAGTACCAGCGCACGAAGTCGGCGGCCGCCGCGCTGCCCGGCAGGTCCTCGCCGGGCACGCCCAGCCGCCGGTCCAGCGGGGCGCCGGTCGCGTACACCACCGCGTCGTAGCAGGACAGCAGCATCTCGCGGGTCACCTCGCCGCCGAGCCGCAGCCCGCCGAGGAACCGCACCCGGGGGTCCTCCAGCACCCGCCGGAGGTAGTCGGCGATCGACCGGATCGACGGGTGGTCGGGGGCGACGCCGTAGCGCACCAGCCCGTACGGGGTGGGCAGGCGGTCCAGGACGTCCACCGTCACCCGCACGGCGGAGCCGTCGGCGGCCTGACCCGCCGGACCGGTCCGACCGGCCTGCGCGGTCTGCTTGACCAGGGCCTCGGCCGTGTACAGGCCGGCCGGACCCGAGCCGACCACCGCCACCCGCAGGACCTGCGCCCCGGGACGTGGTCCGAGAGCCCGCCCGCCGCTCACGAGGCCGGGCCGGCCGCGAAGGGGAGCTGTCATGAGAGCCTCCTGCCGGCCCGTACCGGCCGGGCCGCGAGGGAGGCGGACGGCCGGATCGCCGGATGCCGTCGGCTTCCATCCTCGCACCGCGGGCCGCGGCACCTCGACCGGCCCGGCCGGCCCGGACCTGGACCGGGCAGAGCCGGTGGGTGCGGGCGCGGGAGCGCGGGCGGGTGGGAGCGCGGCACGGCGTGAGAAACGTACGAGGGGGCGCACCCCGGAAGGCGCGCTCCCTCGTACGTCACCGCCGTACGTCGGTCTCGTACGTCACTGCGGTCGGCTACCAGCGGTACCAGCGGCCCCGGCTGCCGGAAGCGCCGGTGCCCCGGGCCACGAATCCGATCAGCCACACCGCCAGGACGATGACCGCCACCCACCACAGCGCCTTGAGAGCGAAACCCGCGCCGAAGAGGATCACGGCCAGCAGAAGCACCAGCAGAAGAGGAACCATGGTGAACGACCTCCAAATCGTTGACAGCGCCTCGCCTGCCCCGCTTCCGACCGGATAGTCACCGCGGTTTCCGCCCGGCTGCCGGTGCCGGTGCCGGTGCTGCCGCTGCTGCCGCCGCGGTGGGGACGGCCGGGGGCCGCGGGGTGACGGTGAGGTGTTCCGGCGGTGCGGGAGGGCAGACGGGAGGGCAGACGGACGTACGGGAAGTCCGGCACCGGTCGGCCGGTGCCGTCGGGAGAGGCGGGTGCGGACATGGACGCGGAACAGGGCACCACCACGGTCACCGTCGGCGCCACGTCCGCCCTCGGGCCGGGCCCGGTCCGCCGTCTCGCGCTGACCGGCCGGGCCGGGGCCATCGGCCGCAGCCGCGACCTCGCGGAGTCCGTTCTGCGGGAATGGGGCTGGCTCCCGGCCGAGGACGCGGAGCGGCGGGCCCGGGCCGAGGACGTGCTGCTCGTCGTCTCCGAACTCGTCACCAACGCCTGCCGCCACGCGGGCGGCGCCGCCGAACTGGCGATCTCCGTCGCCGCGCACACGCTGCGCGTCGAGATCACCGACCTGAGCCCGGCCGCCCCGGCGCCCCTGATGCCTGCCGCCCCGTCGGACCCGCCGCCTCCGCCGGGCCCGGCTGCGCCGGCCGCCGTCCCGATCCCGCCGAGGCCGCCCGGCCGGCTGGGCGGTTACGGGCTGCGCGCCGTCGCGATGCTCGCCCGCCGGTGGGGCTGCATCCCGGGCCCGGACGCGTCCGGGAAGGTGGTCTGGGCGGAGCTCGAGCTGCACGGACTGGCGGCGGGTCCTGCACACATGTCGTGAAGTGTTCGCACCCGGTGGAACCCGTCGGGTAGCCTCCAGGCGGCACGTTCCCGTGTCGGCGAGTGAACCCGAGACGCCCGGCGCGACCTGCCGGCGCCGCGGGCCGGAGTGGCGACGGCGGGGGCACAGCCCGCCACGGAGGCGACTTTCGATGGCTGGCTCGACCAAGTCCGCTCCTGCGACCGGCCCGGGTGCCGCAACGGCCGACGGACTTCCGGCCGAAGGAGTTCCGGCCGACGGAGCTCCGGCCGGTGGAGTGCCGACCGACGACGTGCCTGCCGGCGCGGCACCGGCCCCCGAGGTGCCCGCGCAAGGTGTCCCGGCCGACCGGCCGCCCACCGACTCAGCGCACCCCGGCGGGCCGCACCCCGACGGCCCGGACGCCGACGCGGTCGGCCACGCTGCGGCGCAGGTCGGCGAGCCCGAACTGCGGCTGCTGCTGGCCGGTCTGACCGCCGTACGGGACGGCGACTTCGGGACCACGCTCCCGGTCGAGGCCAACGGCCTGCTCGGCGAGATCGCCCTGGTGTTCAACGGCATGGTCGACCAGCTGTCGCTGTTCACCTCCGAGGTGACCCGGGTGGCCCGCGAGGTGGGCACCGAGGGTCAGTTGGGCGGGCAGGCCGAGGTGCCGGGGGTGTCGGGGACCTGGAAGGACCTGACCGACTCGGTCAACGCGATGGCGGGCAACCTCACCTCGCAGGTGCGGGACATCGCCCAGGTCGCCACGGCGGTGGCCAAGGGCGACCTCTCCCAGAAGATCGACGTGGCGGCGCGCGGCGAGATCCTGGAGCTGAAGAACACCGTCAACACCATGGTGGACCAGCTCGGTTCGTTCGCGGGCGAGGTGACGCGGGTCGCCCGCGAGGTCGGCAGCGAGGGGCGGCTCGGCGGCCAGGCTCAGGTCCCCGGCGTGGCCGGGACCTGGCGCGACCTGACCGACTCGGTCAACTTCATGGCCGGCAACCTGACCAACCAGGTCCGCAACATCGCCCAGGTGACCACGGCGGTGGCCAGGGGCGACCTGTCGCAGAAGATCACGGTCGATGCGCGCGGCGAGATCCTGGAGCTGAAGAACACCGTCAACACGATGGTGGACCAGCTCGGTTCGTTCGCGGGCGAGGTGACGCGGGTCGCCCGTGAGGTGGGGACCGAGGGCCGGCTCGGCGGGCAGGCCGACGTCAAGGGCGTCTCCGGGACTTGGCGGGACCTGACCGACTCGGTCAACTCGATGGCCGGCAACCTCACGGCGCAGGTCCGCTCGATCGCCCAGGTCGCCACCGCGGTCGCCGAGGGCGACCTGTCGCAGAAGATCAACGTGACCGCGCGCGGCGAGATCCTGGAACTCAAGGAGACCATCAACACGATGGTGGACCAGCTGAGTTCGTTCGCGGGCGAGGTGACGCGGGTCGCCCGTGAGGTGGGCACCGAGGGCCGCCTCGGCGGGCAGGCCGACGTCCGGGACGTCTCCGGGACCTGGCGCGACCTCACCGAGTCCGTGAACGTGATGGCGGACAACCTGACCGCCCAGGTCCGCTCGATCGCCGAGGTCACCACCGCGGTCGCCCGCGGCGACCTGTCGCAGAAGATCCGGGTGGACGCCCGCGGCGAGATCCTGGAGCTGAAGGAGACCATCAACACGATGGTCGACCAGCTGTCGGCGTTCGCGGACGAGGTGACCCGCGTCGCCCGCGAGGTCGGCACCGAGGGCAACCTCGGCGGCCAGGCGACCGTCCGCGGCGTCTCCGGCACCTGGAAGGACCTCACCGACAACGTCAACGTGATGGCCTCCAACCTGACCGGGCAGGTCCGCTCGATCGCGCAGGTGGCCACCGCCGTCGCCAAGGGCGACCTGTCGCAGAAGATCACCGTCGAGGCCAAGGGCGAGGTCGCCGCACTGGCGGGCGTCATCAACACCATGGTCGACACGCTCTCCGCGTTCGCCGACGAGGTGACCCGGGTCGCCCGCGAGGTCGGCACCGAGGGCACCCTCGGCGGGCAGGCCAGGGTCCCCAACGTCGCCGGGACCTGGAAGGACCTCACCGACAACGTCAACTTCATGGCCCACAACCTCACCAGCCAGGTCCGCAACATCGCCCAGGTGACCACCGCCGTCGCCAACGGCGACCTCACCCGCAAGATCGACGTCGACGCCCGCGGCGAGATCCTGGAACTCAAGACCACCATCAACACCATGGTCGACCAGCTGAGTTCGTTCGCCGCCGAGGTCACCCGGGTGGCCCGTGAGGTCGGCAGCGAAGGGAGGCTCGGCGGCCAGGCCGAGGTGGAGGGCGTCTCCGGCACCTGGAAGCGGCTCACCGAGAACGTCAACGAACTGGCCGGCAACCTCACCCGCCAGGTCCGTGCCATCGCCGAGGTGACCAGCGCCGTCGCCGCCGGCGACCTGACCCGCTCGATCACCGTCGACGCCTCCGGCGAGGTCGCCGACCTCAAGGACAACATCAACTTCATGGTGGAGTCCCTGCGCGAGACCACCCGCGCCAACGAGGAACAGGACTGGCTCAAGTCCAGCCTGGCCCGGATCTCCGGCCTGATGCAGGGCCAGCGCGACCTGGACGTGGTCGCCGAGCTGGTGATGGACGAGCTGACCCCGCTGGTGCACGCCCAGTACGGCGCGTTCTACCTCGCCGAGGAGTCCGGGGACACCACCCACCTCAACCTGATCGGCTCCTACGCCCGCCACGACGGGGCGGCCGTCCGGCGCTTCGGCCTCGGCCAGTCCTTCGTCGGGCAGGCGGCCCGCAGCCGTCGCACCATCGCCGTCGACGACCTGCCGCCCGGCTACGTGACGGTCTCCTCCGGCCTCGGCCGCACCGAGGCCGTCTCGCTGGTGGTCCTCCCGATCGTGGTGGAGGACCAGGTGCTCGGCGTGATCGAGCTGGCCACCGTCCGCACCTTCACCCAGGTCCACCGGGACTTCCTGGAACAGCTGATGGAGGTCGTCGGCGTCAACGTCAACACCATCGTCGCCAACGCCAGGACCGACGAACTGCTCGGCGAGTCCCAGCGGTTGACCGCCGAACTGCAGGCCCGATCGCGCGAACTGCAGGCCCGGCAGGAGGAACTCCAGGAGTCCAACGCCGAACTCGAGGACAAGGCCGAGCTGCTGGCCGCGCAGAACCGCGACATCGAGACCAAGAACCTGGAGATCGAGCAGGCCCGCCAGGAGCTCGAGGACCGCGCCCACCAGCTCTCGCTGGCCTCCAAGTACAAGTCCGAGTTCCTCGCCAACATGAGCCACGAGCTGCGCACCCCGCTCAACAGCCTGCTGATCCTCGCCCAGTTGCTCGCCCAGAACCCGGCCCGCAACCTGACCGCCAAGCAGGTCGAGTACGCCGGCATCATCCACTCCGCCGGCTCCGACCTGCTGCAGTTGATCAACGACATCCTGGACCTCTCCAAGGTCGAGGCCGGCAAGATGGACATCAGTCCCGAGCACGTGCCGCTGCGCCGCCTGCTGGACTACGTCGAGTCGACGTTCCGGCCGCTGACCGGCCAGAAGAGCCTGACCTTCGAGGTGACCCTGGCCCCCGACGTACCGGAGGGCCTGCTGACCGACGACTACCGGCTCCGGCAGGTGCTGCGCAACCTGCTCTCCAACGCCGTCAAGTTCACCGAACGCGGCGGCGTGGAGCTGCGGATCGGGCTGGTCGAGGAGCGGCAGGCGCCCGAGGCGGCGCGGCGCGGCGGCCCGGTGATCGCGTTCCGGGTCCACGACACCGGCATCGGCATCGCCCCGCAGCACCTGGAGACCGTGTTCGGCGCCTTCCAGCAGGCCGACGGCACCACCAGCCGCCGGTACGGCGGAACCGGCCTCGGACTGTCCATCAGCCGCGAGATCGCCTTCCTGCTCGGCGGGGTGATCACCGCCGAGAGCACGGTCGGCCAGGGCTCCACCTTCACCCTGTACCTGCCCGCCGACCGCGCCGACCGCGCCGACCGCGCCGACCGCGCCGACCGCGCCGACCTCGCCGGGCCCGGCGTCCCCGGCACCCGGACCGAGCCCGCGACCGTGAGCACCCCGGCCGGCGGCGAACGGCGCACCGCCCCCGCCGGACCCGCCGCCGCGCCGGTCCGGCCGCGCCGGCTGCTGGTCGTCGAGGACCGTCCCCGCGGCCTGCTCTCGCTGGTCGCCGAGAGCGCGCTGGCCGACCTCGCCGACCCGGGCGGCCACCCGCACGGCGGCGACACCCGCGGCCCGGTGGAACTGGTCACCGCCGTGGGCGCGCAGGAGGCGGCCGCCGCACTGGCCACCACCCCCTGCCACTGCGTGGTCCTCGAACTCGACCTGCCCGACGGGGCCGCCGAACGCTTCCTCGGCGAGATGCACCGCGACCCGGCCCTGCGCGGCGTCCCGGTCCTCGCCCACCACGGCCGCCGCCTCGGCGCCGAGGAGGAGCAGGCCCTGCACGACCGGGCGGCCGGCCGCCCGCTGGAACTCATCGCGAGCCTCGACGAACTGCGCGAACGGATCGCCCTGCACCTGAGCGCCGAACGGCCCGGCGACGTACTGCCCCCGGTCCGCGCCGAGACCGCGGACCAGCCGCCCGCCGACGACCTCGACACCGCCTTCGCAGGCCGGACCGTCCTGGTGGTCGACGACGACGACCGCAACCTCTACGCCATCACCGGCATCCTCGAACTCCACGGCATGCGCGTGCTGCAGGCCGAGAACGGCCGCGCCGCGATCGACACCCTCGCCGCCCACCCCGGCATCGACGTCATCCTGATGGACGTGATGATGCCCGAGATGGACGGGTACACGGCCACCGCGGCGATCCGCGCGATGCCCGAACACGCCGACCTGCCGATCATCGCCGTCACCGCCAAGGCGATGGTCGGCGACCGCGAGAAGAGCCTCGCCGCCGGTGCCAGCGACTACGTCACCAAGCCGGTGGACGCGCACGACCTGATGGCCCGGATCAAGAGCCGGCTGACCGTCTGACCCGCGTCCGCCCGGCCGTTCGGCGCCCGACCGGTGCCCCGACACCCGAGGAGCAACCCGTCGTGCACGACCCCCACCAGCGCGGACCCGGCCCCGGACCCGCCGGCCCCCGCCCCGACGCGGACAGCCCCGGCGAGCCCACCCCCGCCACGGTCACCCCCGCCACGGTCACCGCCGCCGTCCCCGACCCGGCGCACGGCGTCGCCGTCCTCGCCCGGGACCCGGAGGCCGATCCGCCCGCCGACGGCCTGACCCCCTGGGACCCCCGGGCGGTCGGCCGGCTCGCCAGCACCGTGGAACGGCTGCGCGACGAACTGGAACGGGCCCAGGCCGGGACCGAAGGCCGCGCCCTGGTCGAGATGGCCATGGGCATCCTGATCGAACGGCTCAGCTGCAGCCCGACCCAGGCGGCCGGACAGCTCGACACCCTCGCCGAACAGGCCGGGCTCTCCGTGCTGGAACTGGCGGCCGACCTGGTCAACCGGCGGTCCGCCGACCGGATCGCCGCCGCCGCCCGCGAGTTCGTCACCAAGGCCACCGCCCCGGACGCCCCCTCGGTCGGGCTGCGGCTGCGCGCCGCCGAGGCCGGCGCCCTCGCCGGGGCCGACGCCGAGGCGGTCGCCGCCTCGATGCTGGAGCACGCCCTGCGGCCGCTCGGCGCGGAGGCGGTCGCGATCTGGGCCGCCCACCCCGACCAGTCGCTCTCGCTGGCCGGCAGCGCCGGCTTCGACGCGGGCGAGCCGGCCCGCTGGCGCTACGTACCGCCCGGCGTGCCGACCCCCGCGCGCCAGGCGCTCGACCGCCGGCACACCGCCGACTACCCGTCACTGGCCGACGCCGGCCTGCCGTCCATCGGCCACCACCAGCTCTCCGGCGGACGCGTCGCCCTCCCCGTCGGCTCGGCCGGCCGGATCATCGGGGCCCTGGAGATCTGCTGGAGCGGCGAACTGCCGCCGCACAGCCGGCCCGAACGCCGCCAGATCGAGGCGCTGGCCGAACTGTGTGCCACCGCCCTCGAACCACAGCCCGCCACCGGGCCCGGACATCCCGCCGGCGAGGGCGCCGACCAGCAGCTCACCGAACTGCTCCAACTCGCCGACGGCCTCCACGACCCCTGCCTCGTCCTGGAACCCCTGACCGGCACGCCCGACCTGCCCCTGCGCTTCCTGATCCGGCACGTCAACCCCGGCTTCGTCGACTTCGCCGGCCGCCGGCCCGGCGCGGTGGTCGGCACCCGGCTGCTGGACGCCTACCCGCTGGCCGCCGAACCCGGCGGACTCTTCGAGAAGGTCGAGCACGTCTTCGCGACCGGCGAGCCGTTCCGCGCCGAGAGCATGCGGCTGGTGGCCCTGGTCGACGGCGTCCCGCTGACCACCGAGGCGCGGGTCAGCATCAGCCGCCACGGCCGGCACCTGGCCGTCGTCTGGCGCCTCGACGACGGCACCCCGCGGGTCGCCCGGCTGCTCCAGCACGCCCAGCGCCTGGGCCGGATCGGGGGCTTCGAGGAGAACCTGACCACCGGCCAGATCGCCTGGAACGAACCGCTGTTCGAGCTGCACGGCCTGCCGCCCACCGCCCGCCCGATCGCACTGCACCAACTGCCCGAGCACGCGCACCCCGACGACGCCCACGCCATCGGGCGCTTCCTGCGCACCGTGCTGCACCACCGGCGCGCCGCCTCCACCGCGTTCCGGCTCCAGCGCGCCGACGGTGTCGCCCGCTACATCCGGGTGGTCGCCGAACCCGTCCTCGACGAGCAGTCCCGCCTGGCCGGCGTGCGCGGCGCCTATCAGGACATCTCCGCCCAGCACTGGACCGAGGTTGCGCTCGCCGCCACCCGCGACCAACTCGCCCACACCGAGGCCCAGGCCGCCGAGCGCAGCCGGCTCGCCCTCCAGCTCCAGCACGCCATCATGCCGCCCAGCCGCGGCCCGCTGACCCTGCACGACCTGCGGGTCGCCGTCCGCTACCGCCCGGCCGAGAAGGACCACCTGGTCGGCGGCGACTGGTACGACGCACTGGCCCTGCCCAGCGGCCAGATCCTGCTCTGCGTCGGCGACGTGGCCGGCCACGGGATCGACGCCGCCACCGGCATGGTCGCGCTCCGCAACGCCCTGCGCGGCCTCGCCGCCACCGGCGCCGGACCCGCCCAGCTGCTGGCCTGGCTCAACAGCGTCACCCACCACCTGACCGACAACGTCACCGCCACCGCCGTCTGCGGCGTCTACGACCCCGCCACCCGCCGGCTGCGCTGGGCCCGGGCCGGCCACCTGCCACCGGTCCTGCTCCGCGACGGACAGGCCGGCACCCTGCCCGACGTCGGCGGCATCCTGCTCGGCGCGATCGACCAGGCCGACTACGAGGAGGGCGAACTCCAGCTCCAGCCGGGCGACACCCTGATGATGTACACCGACGGCCTGATCGAACGGCGCGACCGGTCCCTGCAGTCCTCCCTGCAGAGCCTGCTGGCCACCGCCCAGGCCCCGCCGCCGTCCGACGACCCCGCCGAACTCGACCACCGCCTGGACCACCTGCTCCGCTACAGCAGCGCCGACACCGACGACGACACCTGCCTGATCGGCGTCAGGATCGGCTGACCCGCGACGCCCCGGCGGGGCATACCGCACAGCGCGGACCCGCCGGGGCAGCGGCGCTGCGACGGCGGGTCCGGGTGGTCGGGCGGGTGGGGGCGGTCAGCACTGGGGCCGACGGCCGTGGTTGGCCTTGCGCCTCGCGCGTGCCTTCTTCTTGCGGCGCCGCTTCGACGACATCGCAGCTCCTCTCGCAGCGGACGGTCCTGGCACCCCCTTCCTCCCACGGTGGCACACCGGGGCCGGGGCGGCGCGGCGTCCGCGGGCCGGGGGATCAGCTGTACCAGGAGGCCTCGGTCGGCCGCGCGGTACGGGGCACCGGCCGCAACGGCATCGGCGACTGCCGGTCACCGTCGATCAGGACGCAGACCGGGTCCCCGCGCATGACCCCGGGCAGCTCCAGCCGGACGTCGATGCCGACGGGCGGATCGGTCGGCAGCACCGTGGTGAGCGTCCGGGCCCCGGCGTGGTGGCCGTGGAGCCGCTCGAACGCCACCGGCTTCCCGTTCACCAGCAGCTCCAGCTCCCGTACGGTGCCCAGGTGCACCACCGCCGTCACCGAACAGCCGGCGTGCTCGCGGTGGAACTGGTAGTCGCGGCCCATCAACGCCTCCCGTCACCGGCCCCCGGGCTCCATGGTGACACCGCGCTGCGCCGACGGCCGTCCGTGGGCCGATCCCGGCCCGCTGCGGGGGCCCGGGACATAGCATCGTCGGGACAGCGGTCCACACACTCCGGGGGAACCATGACCACGCTGGCCGACCGACCCAACGCCGCCGTGCTCGTCATCGACGTGCAGAACGGCGTGGTGGCCCACGCCCACCGCCGCGACACCGTGATCGCCAACATCGCGGCCCTGGTCGAGCGGGCCCGCACCGCCGGGGTCGACGTGGTCTGGGTCCAGCACAACGACGACGAGCTCCGCGCCGGCACCGAGAGCTGGCAGTACGTGGCCGAGCTGGTCCGGCAGGAGCCCGAGGCGCTGGTGCAGAAGGCCTACGGCGACTCCTTCGAGGACACCGACCTGGAGGCGGTGCTCGCCGCCCGCGGCATCGGCCACCTCTACGTCGCGGGTGCCCAGACCGACGCCTGCATCCGCTCGACCCTGCACGGCGCGATCACCCGCGGCTACGACGCGACCCTGGTCGGCGACGCCCACACCACCGAGGACCTGTCGGCGTACGGCGCACCGGCGCCCGAGCAGGTCATCGCCCACACCAACCTGTACTGGCAGCACCACACCGCCCCCGGCCGCACGGGCGGCACGGTCGCCACCGCGGACGTCGACTTCGGCCCGCGCGCCGCGGCCTGAGGCCGGAAAGCGGTTGCGGAACCCCCGGCCGGGTCGGCAGGGTGCGGGGATGGACACCCGACCCGACGACGGCGCCGCCGCGGCCCCTGCGGCACCCCGGACCGCCCCGCAGCCGGGCGCCCTCACCGAGACGCCCATCACCGCGGCCCTGCTGCGCGGCGCCCTCGACCTGGAGCGCACCGAGCACGGCCTGCTGCCGCACCGGCTGCCCGCCCGGGCCCGCGCCCAGTGCGCCGACGCGCAGCTGGCGATGGCCGCGGCCCAGCCCTCGGGGGTCCGGCTGGTCCTCGCCACCCGGGCGACCGTCGTCGAACTGGACGTGCTGCCCACCAAACTGGCCTACCCGGGCGTCCCGCCCCGGCCCGACGGCGTGTACGACCTGGTGGTCGACGGCCGCCGGGCCGGCCGGGCCACCGCGGCCGGCGGCAAGGTCATGACCGTCGACCTGGCCACCGGCGCGACGGTGGTCCGGCCCGGGCCGGTCGCCACCGTCCGGTTCGCCGGGCTGCCCGCGGACGACAAGCGGGTGGAGATCTGGCTCCCGCACCGGGAGGTCACCGAGCTGGTCGCGCTGCGCACCGACGCCCCCGTCGACCCCGCGCCGGACCTGGGCCGCCGGGTGTGGCTGCACCACGGCAGCTCGATCAGCCACGGCTCGGACGCCGACAGCCCCACCACCACCTGGCCGGCGCTGGCCGCCGCCGGCGGCGGCGTGGAACCCGTCAATCTGGGGCTGGGCGGCAGCGCCCTGCTCGACCCGTTCACCGCACGGGCGATCCGGGACACGCCCGCGGACCTGATCAGCGTCAAGATCGGCATCAACCTGGTCAACACCGACCTGATGCGGCTGCGCGCCTTCGTCCCGGCCGTCCACGGCTTCCTCGACACCATCCGCGACGGCCACCCGGACACCCCGCTGCTGGTGGTCTCCCCGATCCTGTGCCCGATCCACGAGGACACCCCCGGCCCGTGCGCGCCGGACTTCAGCGACGGGAAGCTGCGGTTCCGGGCCGTCGGCGACCCGGCGGAGCGGGCGGCCGGCAAGCTGACGCTCACCGTGATCCGGGAGGAGCTGGCCCGGCTCACTGCAGCCCGCGCGGCCGACGACCCCCACCTGCACCACCTGGACGGCCGGGAGCTCTACGGCGAGGCGGACCACGCCGAGCTGCCGCTGCCCGACGCGCTCCACCCGGACGCCGCCACCCACCGCCGCATCGGCGAGCGGTTCGCCGCGCTCGCCTTCGGCCCCGGCCGCCCGTTCGGCGCCGCCGGGGCCTGAGCCCGCGGCCGTAGGGCGCATGTGCAGAGTCGCGCCGGATGAGGCCGCGGCGTCGGGCGCCCGACCGGGCAGGCGTCCGGATCACCCTCGCGGACCCGCCGGGACCTGGCAGCCGCCCCCGCAGGTGCAGCCGGGCGCCGCTACGGCAGCGCCCCGGCGAGGACGGCGGCCACCGACCGGTGGACGGCCGACGGGTCCGGCGGGGCGCCGGTCCGGTCGGCGAACAGCAGGTGGCCGGCGCCGACCAGGGCCGGGGCGAGGGTGCCGGGGTCGGCGGCGGCCGCGATACGGCCCAGGCCGCGCTCCGCGGCGAGGTAGCCCTCGATCACCGCCGCGGCGTCGGTCAGCAGCGGGACGCCGGTCGGACTGGTCGCGCGCAGGCGCCCGCGCAGGCCGTCCCGGGAGGTGACCAGGCTGATGATCGCGACGGCGACCGGCCCGAACAGGTCCGTCAGCGCTCCGGAGAGGTTGCCGGCGACGGTGCCGGTCCCCGCCGCCCGGTCGAGGTCGGCGGCCAGGGCGCGGAACCGGGCGGTTCGGTCCACGACCAGCTCCGCCAGGAAAGCGTCGAAGTCGGCGAAGTGCCGGTGCAGGACACCCTTGGCGCAGCCGGCCTCGGTGGTGACCGCGCGGCTGGTCAGCGCGCTCGGGCCGTCCCGGAGCAGGACGCGCTCGGCTGCGTCGAAGAGCTGGTCGCGGGCGTCGCGGATGGCCACCCCGGTAGGCATCGTGTGCTCCGGCATCTCTGGGTCGGGCCCGCCCCGTTGACGAGTGGGCATGTGCCCACTATGAATGGGCACATGCCCACCTTACCGCCGGCGACCACGCCGGACCCCGGGAACGAACCGCACCGACACACTCTGGCCGCCCGGTCGTTCGGCGGCGACGCCGAACGCTACGACCGGGCCAGGCCCCGCTACCCCGATGCCCTGGTGGCGCGGATCGCCGCCACCGGCCCGGGAGCCGCCCGCCCCGAGGTCGTCGACGTCGGCTGCGGTACCGGAATCGCCGCCAGGCAGTTCCGGGCGGCCGGCTGCCGGGTGCTCGGCGTGGAACCTGACGAGCGGATGGCCGCCGTGGCGCGGCGGCTCGGCCTGCGGGTCGAGGTGGCGGCGTTCGAGGACTGGGAGGCGGCCGGGCGCGAGTTCGACGCGGTCGTCGCGGCCCAGGCGTGGCACTGGGTCGACCCGGTCGCGGGGGCGGCCAAGGCCGCCCGGATCCTGCGGCCCGGCGGCCGGCTGGCGGCCTTCTGGAACGCCTTCCAGCTCCCGCCCGACCTGGCCGAGGCCGTCGCCGGAGCCTGCCGGCGGGCCGTGCCCGACGCGCCGTTCGACTTCCGCGCGTCGGCGGTGGAGGGCTACCAGGGCCTGGTCGGCCGGGCCGTCGAGGGGATCCGGACGGCGGGCGGCTTCGACGATCCGGAGCAGTGGCGCACGGACTGGGAGTGGCGGTACACCCGGGAGGCCTGGCTCGACCAGATGCCCACGCAGGGCGCGTTCACCCGCCTCCCGCCGGACCGGCTGGCGCAGGTGCTGGACGAGGTCGGCGCGGCCGTCGACGCCCTGGGCGGCAGCTTCACCGTGCGGTACTCGACGGTGACGGTCACCGCGGTGCGCTCGGCCGCGGGGTGAACGCGCCGCGGGCCGGTCCCGGCGTCGCGCCGGGAGCGGCCCACGGGTGTTCAGCTCCGTACGGCCTGCGGCCGGGCCGCCGCGGCCTCCCCGGCCGTCGCCGTCGCCGGCGCGGGCCGGCGGGCCGGGACCAGCAGGGCGGCGAGCGCCGCCGCCAGGCAGAACGCCGCGAGCAGGGCGAAGCCGTGGGTGTAGCCCGACTCGTACGGGCGGCCGGAGGGCTGGAGGTGGCCGGTGACCAGGCCGGTCATCAGGGCCGCGCCGATCGAGCCGCCGATGGTGCGGATGTTGGCGTTCATGCCGGTGGCCGCGCCGGTCTGGGCCGCGGGCACGCTGTGGACGATGAGGTTGCTCATCGAGGCGAAGGCCAGGCCGATGCCGAGGCCGAAGACGCCGGCGGCCAGCGCCACCTGCCACTGCTGTCCGTGCCAGCCCGCGAGGATCGCGCAGGCGGCGGCGCCGAGCACGGCGCCCGTGGTGAGCTGGGCCTTGGCCGGGAACCGCCCGGCCAGCCGGCCGCTGAGCACCCCGGAGACGAACATGGCGACCAGCATCGGCAGCATCAGCAGCCCCGCGCCGGTGACGCTCGCACCGAAGCCGTAGCCCGCCGAGGAGGGGGTCTGGGCGAAGCCGGGGAGGAACGCCCAGACCGCGTACATGCCCCCGCCGAAGAGCAGTCCGGCGGCGTTGGTCGTCCAGACGGCCGGCAGCCGCATGATGCGCAGGTCGATCAGCGGGTTGCGGGACCTGGCCTCGGCCAGCACCCAGGCGGCGAACAGGACCACGGCCGCCGCCAGCAGCACCAGCACGGTGGGGGAGCCCCAGCCCCACTTGGAGGCCTGGCTGATGGGCAGCAGCAGGGCCACCAGCCAGCCGGACAGCAGCACCGACGCGAGCCAGTTGACGCTGCCGGAGGTCCGGGTCGGCGACTCGGGGATGTAGCGGTGGGCGATCACCGCGGTGGCGGCGACCACGATCACCGGGAACCAGAACAGCCAGCGGTAGTCCAGGGCGCCGACGATCGGCCCGGCCAGCACCATGCCGAGGCCGCTGCCCACCGCGATCACGGCGGACAGGTTGCTGATGCTGGTGGACACCCGGGCGGCGGGGAACTCGTCGCGGATGATGCCGAACGAGAGCGGGAACAGCGCCCCCGCGATGCCCTGGACGACCCGGGCGACGATCAGCACCGTGATGTTGGGCGCGAGCGCGGCGACGAGACAGCCGACCAGCAGGGCGACCAGTGAGGCGACCATCGTGCGCTTCTTGCCGACCAGGTCGCCGACGCGCCCCAGGATCGGGGTGAAGATCGAGGCGGAGAGCAGATAGGCCGTCATCACCCAGGTGACGGTGGACTGCGAGGTGTGCATCGCATGCTGGACGGTCGGCAGGGCGGGCGTGATCAGCGACTGGAGCAGCGCATAGACACCCGCACCGGTCGCCAGCACCCCGAAGGTGAGGCGGTTGGAGTGGCGGTTCATCGAACCTTCTCGGGACATGGGACGGCAGTGGCCGGCCGATGGGCGGGCGGGAGTGGGCCGGGCCCGGACGTGCGGGGGCGGACCGGCCGCGGGCAGCAGCGGGCGGGCGGTCCGCGGGCCGGTGCCGGCCCGGCGGTGTACAGAGAGGGGCCCGGCCGGACGGCGGCAGGGCGAGGTCGGGGCCTCAGTGGTAAAGTCGAGGCATGCCTCCAGATTAGCGGAGGTACCCCTCCGGTTCAACCCGGGTGTCCGAGATGAGGTCCGCGTGACGGAACAGGTCGTCGTCCACGAGTTCCTCGCCGCCCAGCGCCCGCGCCGCGCCGACGCCGCGCGCAACTACGACGCGCTGCTCGCCGCCGCCCGCGACGCCTTCGCCGAACACGGCGCCGACGCCTCCCTGGAGGACATCGCCCGCCGCGCCGGCGTCGGCATCGGCACCCTGTACCGCAACTTCCCCACCCGCCGGCACCTCTTCGAAACCGTCTACGCCAACGAGGTCAACGACCTCGGCGTGGTCGCCGCCGAACTCGCCGGCGAGCCGCCGTGGGAGGCACTGGCTGCCTGGCTGCGCCGCTTCGTCTCCTACGCCCTCACCAAGCGCGCCATCCGCGAAGCCCTCGCGGGCGAGGAGACCGACGTCTTCCTGGCCTGCCGCCAGTCCATGTACGACGCCGGTACGCCCCTGCTGACCCGCGCCCAGGAGGCCGGCGAGGTACGCCGGGACATGGACATCGACGACCTGCTGCGCCTGGTCTCCGGCGTCGGCACGGTCGCCTTCCCCGACGACGGACAGCGCGACCGGGTGCTCGGCATCGCCCTCGACGGCATCCGCACCCGGCGCTGAGCGCGGGCCCGCCGCGCCCGGCGCGGGTCAGCCCCGCGCGCGGTACAGCGCCCGCGCCCGGACCAGGTCGACGGGGCCGCCGTCGGGCACCGGCAGGAAGAACTCCAGCTGCCAGGCCTGGGCCGCGCGGGCCTGGCGGTTCGTGGTGGTGACCCACGGCGGATAGACCCGGAACGCCCGCTTCCCGCCCACCCCGTCCCGGGACAGGACGCCCCGCTCGCCCAGCGCCGCGCACGGTAGGACGAACTGCCCGAGATGCCCGCCGTCCCGCGAACTGATCACCACCAGGTCGAGGTCGTCGGCGGTGTCGAAGGGCCGGATCGGGCCGCGCGGATCGGGCCGCTTCCACACTGTGACGAACTGGCCCGCCTTGGCCGGAGTGGTCCGCGCCGCCCGGAACCGCACCGGGCGCCCGTCCAGCCGGAACCCGTACGCCGCGTACGGCGCGCTCTCCGCCTCCGCCACCGGCGGGGAACACCCCAGCCCGGCCGGGTCGAAGACCCGGGCCTTCGCCGCCAGCAGGTCCGGGTGCAGATCGCCGGACCAGGTCCGGGGCTCGTTCGACATGCCGCCATCCTGGCAGGCCGCACCGACGGCGCACGGGTGGATACTGGGCGGATGCGCAGGGCCTACGTCCACGAGGCGGTGGTGGTACTGGCGGCGGGAGGCGACGTCCGCGCCCTCGGGGCCGCCGTCACCGTCGCGCTGTGCGGGCACTGGGACCACGAGCCGCCGTGCCCGCTGGCCCCCCACCACACCGCCGTCGAGCCGTCCTCGGACGCCCGGCTGCGGCTGCGGGTGCTCTTCGCGGCCGAACCGGCCGCCGAGGCGGAGGTCCGCGAGCGGATCGAGGCGGCACTGCGCGGTGGAGCACTGGTGGGCCCGGACGGCGTCACCACCCGCTGGCGGCCCGCCGGCTCCCGGCCCGGCACGATCCGCCCGGACGAGGCCGGGCACGCCGAACGGCTGGTACGGAGCTGAGCGGCTGGTACGGAGCTGAGCGGTGGCACCGGCCGGTACCGCCCCCGCGGACGGCATCCCTGACGGAACGCCACCTCGCCGTCTCCGTCGCGACCGTGCCCGCCCGGCCCCGGGCCTCACCCGCGCTCCTCCCGGTGGCCGGGATCCACCGCCTCCGGGCCGGCCGCGGGGACGGTACGCCGCAGCGTCACGACGGTGCCCCCGCCGGGCGGGAAGGCATGGTCGACGCTGTCCATGTAGTGGCGCATCAGCAGCAGCCCCCGGCCGCCCGGGAGCAGCAGCCGCTCGGGCGCGCGGGGATCAGGACAGGCGGCCGGGTCGAAGCCCGGGCCGTCGTCGGTGACCGTCGCCGTGATCCGGCCGGCCGCGACCTCGAGGTCCAGCAGGACGGGACGTCCGGCGCCGTCGGGGGTGCGGCCGTGCCGCAGGGCGTTGGCGACCGCCTCCAGGATCGCCACCAGCACCTGGTTGCAGACCTCGGGCCCGGCACCGACGGCGGCCAGCTCGGTGCAGACCGCCTGTTCGACGGCGGGCAGATCGGGCGACTCCCGGTCGATCGCGAGCCTCACGGGCCACCGCGCCCGGGGCATCGGCGACCGCGCTCGGGCGGGCGCGGGGTCCGGGGGTGGCTGCGGGGCACGGCGCTCTCCCGTCGACGGCGGGCCCGCGTTCGCCTCCAGCGGGACAGCACACATGGTGGTCCACGCCTGTCGCCCGCCACCGCGGACGACACCCCGGCGACACGAACGAGTGAACGGCCCGCACCCGCGGACGCGGCCGGGGGGAACGGGCGGCGGAACGGGCGGCGGAACGGGAGGGCCGTCACACGGGCGAACATTTCCCCACCCTCCGCGGTGCTTCGACCGCGGAGCGTGGTCCTGTCCTAGCGTGGGACCGCTCGCGGCCGGGACCGGCCGCCGAGTCCCTCCGCACCGCAGCGCCCGGCGCCCGATCCGGCGGAGGTCCGCCGTGGCCGAAAGGGAACGACCATGCAGGTAGCCGTCAGCCGCACCCGACTCGGCAGGGCCGCCCTGGCCGCCTGCGGGGTCTCGGTGCTGCTCGCCCCGTCCGCGGGCGCCGCGGCCTCGGAGCCCGGTGGGGCCGGGGGAGTACGGGGCGAGGTGGTGACCGTGACGACCGTGAAGGTCGGCGCCCCGGGGAACCCGGCGGTCGCCGTCGTCCCGTTCACCGACGCGATCTACCGGACCTGCGCCGACGCGCCGCCGGACTCGTCCGGGTGCCTGATGGTCGGCGGCGTCCGAGACCCGTACGAGATCGGGCAGTTCGAGGTCACCGTCGGACAGTGGGTGGCGTTCCTGAACACGGCGGACCGCCGGGGACGGGACCCGCACGGCCTGTACGACCGGAGCGAGAGCTCCTCGGCGTGGCCCAAGTACGGCCCGATCGAGTTCTCCGCCGCGGCGGCCGACGGCCACCACTACAGCGTGGCGTTCCCCGAGTGGGCGGACAAGCCGTACGGCTTCGCCGACTTCCTCAAGGCGGCCCGCTTCGTGAACTCGCTCCACAACGGCCGGCTGGTCTCCGAGCAGTCCGGCGTCCGGGACGGCCACGACTACGTCAGCTACCAGGTCGAGCTCTCGCCGCAGACCGAGCGCGGCATGTACGACCTCGCCCGCCCGGACGCCACCCGCGCGCAGGACTCCGGCTTCGTCGTCCCGAGCCAGGACGAGTGGATCAAGGCGGCCTACTACGACCCGAGCGGCGGCGGCACCTACTCCTACTGGAAGTACCCCACCAACCCCGGCGTCTTCGGGGACGGCGACGCCACCGCACCCGCGCCCACCGTCCTCGACCCCGCCACCGGCGACGTCACCAACGCGGCCACCCAGCCGCTGGCCTCGTACCACGCGAGCAACCTGCCCGCGCCGAGCTGGTGCCCGGGCCAGGTGCAGCCCGTCCCCTGCGCGACCGTCAACCCGTTCGGGCTCGACCCCATCGCGTACCGGACCCTCTACCAGGGCAGCCTCAGCACCGTCGGCCAGGCCAGGACCACCTCGCCCTGGGGCACCCTCGACCAGGGCGGCAACGCGGTCGAGTGGACCGACACCATCACCCCGCCCCCGGCCGGCGGGGACTCCGCGCGGGTCTGGCGCCGGGAGCACGGCGGGGTGTCCAACGCCCCGGCGTACCAGATGTGGCCCTCCGCGGTGGGTCTCCAGCCGCAGGACAACGCCTTCTTCAGCCACACCTACCCGTGGCTCGGCTTCCGCGTCGGGGTGATCGGCGACCTCGGGCCCTGCTCCCCCTGAGCCGACGGACGGGCCGTCAGGGGCCGGCCGGCGGGCGCCGGCCCCGTGGTCCGCCGACCGTCGCACCGCGCCCACCGGGCGCGGTCAGTCGTGCGCGGGCGGGCGGGTGGCGTCCGGGGCGGGGCGGGCCGGGGGCACCGGGAGCGGGGTGCCCTGCCGCATCACGTCCTGGACCAGGCCGTTCCAGTCGGAGGAGAGGTCGGCGTAGTCGGCGGTGGTGGCCGCGGCGGTGCGGCGGGCCTCCGTGAGGTCGGCCCTGGCCGTCAGGAGCAGCCCCAGCAGGGAGTCCACCCCGTTGCGCTGCCGCTGCTGCTCTTGGATCTGGCGTCCGAGGGCGGCGAGGTCCATCGCGAGGGCGTCGTGCTCCGCGGCGGCCTTCGACTGCTCGGACAGCACGAAGGCCAGCTGGGTGTGGAGCTGGTCGTCGGCCCGGTGGACCCAGTGGCGGACCTTGGCGAGGGCGAGCTCGGTGGCGGTCAGGACCGCGAACAGGAAGCCGGTCAGCGGGGGGATCCAGGGCGTCTCCCGGCCCGCCACGACGGCGAGCGCCAGGCCGAGAACGGACATCGAGACTCTGACGACGGTTGGTGCGAATCTGGCCACGCTGACCTTCACCTCATTCCGGCACGACGTCAGCCCGCATTCTCCTCCCGTTGCCCGTGCTGCATGGTGATCGCCTGCGAGATGGTGGCGAGCAGGAATTTCCGGATCACGGGGTCGGTAATGCCCCAGGCATCGGCCGCTTCCTCTGGGCTGATGGCCTGTGAGCGTACTCTCAACGGCAGGCTGTTGGCGGAATCTGGGGAAATAACGCCGCCACGGACCAAGAGGTCCCGCAGTTCGACATGTACCGCGTAGGCGATCTGCTCGAACTGCGACGGACGGGGGAGCGTGTCCCCCCGCAGCATCCGGCCCACGGCTGACGCGCTCATTCCGACGTCCTTGGCCAGCGCGGCCCGGCCGCCCGCGCCGGGGCGCAGATCGTATCCCGCGCGTTCGGCGGCCTCGTGGACCGCCGCACCGAAACGGCGGGCCGTGGCGCGTCCGGGATCTTCGTCAATGGTGGGTGGCATGCGGGCAGACTACCGCGCCGCCGCAGACCGGCCATTCACCTTGCGCGCATGCAAGCTTGTACCGGATTCCCCGTGATTACCGGGGGTTGGCTCGGGATTATCGATTTCCTTGCTTGCATGCGTGCAAGGGTGTTAGCGTCGGCGCCTACCCCGCAGAGGGGTCCGAGCGGACCGGGGAGGAAGCCCTGACACGCAGCAACGTCGACCGCATGTCGATGCTCATCGATCTCGCGCAGGCCGGCGACCCGGCCGCCTGGAGCGAGTTGTACCGCCGCCACCGGGGCCCCCTGATGGCCTATCTCCTGCGCCGGACGCAGGGGAACGAAGCGCTCGCCGAGGACCTGACGCAGGAGACCTTCGTACGCGCGATGCGCTCGATCCGGGGATACCGGTGGACCGGCACGGACTTCTCCGCATGGCTCGTCACCATTGCGAAGAATCTGCTGAAGGATCATGTACGGCGGAGGTCGTCCATTGCCGAGGTGCTGGTTTTGGAGATGCCCGAGACGGATGCGGGAGTGCGCGTGGAGAGCGCGGTCATCGCGGCATTCGACGGCGCCGCCGATGCGGCCCGGCTGGCTATTGCCATGACAAAATTGACCGCCGCCCAGCGGGAGATGCTGCGAATGCGCTACTGGGACGGGCTGACCTCCGAGGAGATCTCCCGGTTGACCGGCCGGCGGGTGGGGGCGGTCAAGACGCTCGGATACCGCGCCAGGGTGAGGCTCCGCAAGGAATTGGTGGGCGCCGGGCGGGGGGAGGGGTGAACCCGGAGAGCCGGCCGCGCGCCGGCCGGTCACCCGTCGTCGCCGCGCTCCGCGGGTCTGCGCAGCAGTGCGGCGGGACCGGTGACGAAGGCGACCGGGTCGCCGGTCCGGGGTCTCGGCCCGTCGGACGGTGCGGGGCGCCCGCCGCCGCGGGACTGCCGCGGCCGGGGGACCGGGGAGCCGGGGACGGTACGCCGCTGGGCGACCCACAGCCGGACCAGGTTCCGGTAGATGGGTTCGGCGTCGGCGGGTCCGAGGGGACGGTCTGCAGAATCGTTTCTGTCCATGCTTCCCTCAACGCAGCCGCCGCTCCCAGGGCACGCCCGAGGGCGCGCCGCGCGCCGGCCGCGCCGGTCCGTCACCACCCCGCCGGTGACCCCCGGATCAGCCGAGCCCGTCGATGGTGGCGCGGACCTGCGCCGCGATCGGCACCGGCAGCGGTACGTACCCCTGGGCGCCGATCGCCTGCTGGGCCTTGTCCCCGGCGGCGTAGGACAGGAAGGACCTGAGGGCCGGCAGGACCGCCGGCTTGTTGCCCTTGTCGCAGACGATCTCGTAGGTGACCAGGACGAGCGGGTACGCGTTCTCCTGGTCGGTGGTGTAGTCGAACGCCAGCGTGAGGTCCTCGCCCGGCCCGGAGAGCTTCGCGGCGGCGATGGTGTTGGCGGCGTTGGCGGCGGTCGCCTCGACCGGCTTCGGCGCACCGGTCCTGATGGCCGCGCTCCGCAGGCCGTTGTTCTCGGCGAAGGAGAGTTCGACGTAGCCGATCGAGTTCTGGGTCTGCTTGACTTGGGCCGCCACCCCGGCGCTCCCGGTGGCGGACTGGCCGCCCTGGCCCGCCCAGGACTTCGCCGGCGGATAGGGCCACGCGCCGTTGGAGGCCGCGGCCAGGTACCGGGTCAGGTTGTCGGTGGTGCCGGAGTCGTCTGCGCGGTGGATCGCCTGGATGCCGGCCGAGGGCAGGGTGACCCCGGGATTGAGGGCCACGATGGCGGGGTCGTCCCAGCTGGTGATCCGGGAGTCGAAGATCCTGGCGAGGGTCGGCCCGTCGAGGACCAGGCGGTCGACGCCGTCGATGTGGTGGACGATCGAGATCAGTCCGGCGACCAGGGGCAGGTCGATGCCCTGACCGCCGGGGCAGACCTGGCGGGTCGCCGCCACATCGGCCGGGCCCAGCGCCGCGTCGGAGCCCGCGAAGGCGACCTTGCCCTGGACGAACTGCTGCACCCCCGCCCCCGACCCACTGGCACCGTACGTGACGGTGACCGCCGGACAGAGGGCGGAGAACGCGGTCTTCCACAGGTCGATCGCGTTGGCCTGGGCCGTGGAGCCGGCCCCCAGCAGCTGGCCCGAGCCCGCGCAGACGCCGGAGCCGCCGGACCCGGACGCGGCCGTGGATCCGCCACCGTCGGACTCGCAGGCCGCGACCGCACCCACCCCGGCCAGCGCCAGCGCGGCGCACAGCAGGCGGACGCGGGACGAGCGGACCCGTACGGGCATGACGGACTCCAGACGGTGGCGAGGCGCGGACAGCGCCATCGTCACCCACGGCGCGGGCCGCCGCCCGGACGCTCGCCGCCGTTCGACCCAACGGCGCACACCTCCGGGAAGCGCCGGAAAGCCGGAGCGGCGGCCGGCGCGGCGAGGGGCTGCTGCGCCCCAGGTGCCGCTCGGTGAGGTTCGAGGCGGCGACGAGGAAGCCCTGCGGTGGAGCGCCCGGCTCCGATCCCGGATGGACGCGGGTTCGCATCCTGCTCCCGTCGCTCTTCCGACGTCCCGCGCCCCGACTTCCCGCGCCCCCAAGTTCCCGCGCGCGCCCTCGCCGTGCCGCTGGCCGGCCGGTTCTACGCTGCTGGCTGTGCTCGGTGAGTGGAGTGGGGCCGTGCCCCGGACCGGACGGCGCGATTTCCTGGCGGGCGCCGGCAGACTCGGGGCGGCGGCCCTGCTGGCGGTGCGTCCCGAGGCCGGACCGGCGGGTGCGGGCCGGCCCCGGCCGGCCGCGCCCGGTGGGCGGGAGATGCGCGGGGTGTGGATCGCCACCGTGGGCAACATCGACTGGCCCTCCGCCCCCGGTCTGCCGGCCGAGCAGGCACGGGCGGAGTTCACCGCCCACCTCGACCGCGCGGTCGCGCTCGGCCTGAACGCGGTGTTCGTCCAGGTCCGCCCGACCGCGGACGCGTTCTGGCCGGGCGCAGCCGAGCCCTGGTCGCAGTGGCTGACGGGCACCCAGGGCCGGGACCCGGGCTGGGACCCGCTCGGCTTCATGGTCGACGCCGCCCACCGCCGCGCCCTCGCCTTCCACGCCTGGTTCAACCCGTACCGGGTCGCCACGCAGCCCGACCCGGCCCGGCTGGCGCCCGGCCACCCGGCCGGGCGCCATCCCGAGTGGATCGCGTCCTACCGGGGCGGCCTGTACTACAACCCCGGGGTGCCCGAGGCCCGGCGGTTCGTGGTGGCGGCGATGATGGACGCCGTGCGCCGCTACGACCTGGACGGCGTCCACTTCGACGACTACTTCTACCCCTACCCGGCGCCCGGCGCGGCGTTCCCCGACGACGAGGCGTTCGCCGCCCACGCCGGCGGCTTCACCGACCGCGCGGCCTGGCGACGCCACAACGTCGACCTGCTGATCCGCGAGATGCGCGACCAGGTCCGCGAGGCCCGGCCCGAAGCGGCCTTCGGCGTCAGCCCGTTCGGCATCTGGCGCAACGCCGCCACCGACCCGGCCGGCTCGCGCACCCACGGCACCCAGTCGTACGACGACCTGTCCGCGGACTCGCTCGGCTGGGCCAGGGACGGGCTGGTCGATTACCTCGCCCCGCAGCTGTACTGGACGATCGGCACCGAGGGCTCGGACTACGCCGAGCTCGCACCCTGGTGGGCCACCCGGACGGCCGGCTCCGGCACCCAGCTGTGGATCGGCCAGGCCGTCTCCCGGGTCGGCGAACCCGGCCGCCCCGGCGCCTGGCAGGACCCCGCCGAACTCTCCCGCCACCTCACCCTGAACGCCGGTCTCCCGCAGATCGGCGGCAACCTGCTGTGGAACGCCACCAGCGTGTGGGCCGACCGGCTCGGCGGGGTCAGCCGGCTGGCCGCCGACCACTGGCCCCGCCCGGCGCTCGGACCACTGCTGCCCCGGCTCGCCGCCCAGCCACCGCCCCGGCCGCCGCTCGTCGCCCCCGGCCTCGACGGCCGGGGCCGCCCGCAGCTGGTCATCCACCCCGGCGGCCCCGGCCCGGAGCCGTTCCAGCACGCGGTCTACCGCTACGACACCCACCCCGGTCCGGGGCGGCGGACCGACCCGGACCGGCTCACCGCGCTGCTGCCGGGCAGCACCCGCCGCTTCACCGTCCCCACCACGGAAGGCTCCTGGTACACCGTCACCGCCGTCGACCGGGCCAACCGGGAGAGCCGGCCCGCGACACCGGTACGGCCGTCCGGGGGGCTCGCCTGACCCGAACGGTGGGCACGGAACCCGGGACGGGAATACCCCGCCGGTGCCGGAGCACTGTGACCGGTATGGCTACCCTCGGACTCATCGGCAGCGGAAACATCGGCAGCACCCTCGCCCGCCTCGCGGTGGACGCCGGGCTGGACGTGGTGCTCAGCAACTCGCGCGGCCCGCAGACCCTCGCCGGGCTGGTCGCGGAACTCGGCCCGCACGCCCGCGCGGCGACGCCCGCCGAGGCGGCAGCGGCGGGCGACTGGGTGGTGGTGACGGTCCCGCTGAAGAACTACCTCCAGGTCCCCGCGGCACCGCTCGCCGGACGCACCGTGCTGGACACCAACAACTACTACCCCGAGCGCGACGGACACTTCGACCGGCTGGACTCGGGCGACACCACCAGCAGCGGCCTGCTCCAGGAACACCTCGCGGACGCCCACGTGGTGAAGGCCTTCAACAACATCTACTTCGGCCACCTCGCCGCCCTGGCCCGCCCGGCCGGTGCGCCCGACCGCACCGCCCTGCCGATCGCCGGCGACGACCCCGGGGCCAAGGCCGGGGCCGCGGCCCTGCTCGACGCCCTCGGCTACGACACCGTCGACGCCGGACCGCTCGCCGAGGGGTGGCGCTTCCAGCCCGGCACCCCTGCCTACGGCCTGCCGTACCTGAAGGACCCGGGGTCCCCGTTGTCGGAGGACCCGGGCCACTCGGCCGTCGCCGCCGCGGTCCGCGAGGCGCTGGCGGCCGCCACCCGCTGACCCGGGCGCCTGGTCGCGGGCGTCAGCGCGTCCCGGTTTCCGGACCGACTCCGGGGCCGGGCCGCCCGCGCGCGGGCAGGCGGCGCAGGACACGGGCGCAGCGGCGGGCGTAGAGCCTCTGGAAGACCGGCACCAGCGGCGACACGGCCCGGGTGTACCAACGGGCCGGGCGGCTGAAGGCGGTGACGGTGAACCAGACCTGTCCGTCCGGGTCCAGCTCCACCTCGAAGGACTCCTCGCCGCGCTCGGGGTGGCCGGGCAGCGTGCCGTAGGCGAAGCCGATCCGGTCCGGCTCCTCCACGGCCCTGACCACCGCGCACGGGGCAGTGATCGCCAACCTGCCGCGGCCGAGCACCACCGTCACCAGCACCCCCGGTGCGGCCCGCCGGGCGGACGCCGACACCCCCACCCCGATGGCGTGGTGCATCCGCCAGGTCAGGACCGCCTCACCCGCCGCCGTGAAGACCTCCCGGCCTTCGCCGAGCCGGGCGCGGTGGCGCAGGTGGTGGTAGCCGGCCGGGAGCGGGCCGCTCGAAGCCGTCGCGCCGACCTCGGGGTAGCTGAAGCGGTTCATGCGGCGGGCTGGAGCAGGGTGCGGAAGGTCACCGACACCCGGCGGGCCCGGGGGACGCGCCCCATAGGGCCGGGGTCGCTCCGGCGGGCGGCGATGGCGTGGCGCCAGGCGGACCGGGCCGGGCCGGTCATGACCAGCAGGCTGCCCGGCGCGAGTGGCAGTGCGAGCTTGGTGCCGGTCTCCGGCTCCGTGAAGTCCATCGAACAGCCCGAGCCCAGCGAGACCGCGGCGATCACCGGCCCGAAACACGGCAGGCAGTCCACATGGGCGCTGATGCCCTGCCCGGGCAGGTACTCGTTGGCGATCACCTGCTCCGCCTCGCGGTCCATCAGCCCCTCGCCGAGCAGCCGCCCGGCCACCTCCCGGGCCCAGCCCGGCACCGGCGGCACCTCGGCCGACCGGGTGGCGGACACGCTGCGCCGCCCGTAGTCGTACCGGTGGCCGTAGTGCTGCACCCGGCGTCTGAGCTGCGTCGACCACGCCTCGGCGTCGACCTCGGCGAGCAGTGCGCGGGCGCTCCCGGGGGTGAGCCAGTCGGCCCGGTAGCGCAGACCGGGCACGCCGGGTACGTCAGGCACGCCGGCGACACCGGGCGCGCCGGCGTCGGACCGCAGGTGGGTTTCGGGCATGCCCGCACAGTAGCCAACGGCCCGGACGGCGCGCCCTACGGCCCGGGCCACCGGCCCGGGATCCGCAGGACGTTGGACGGGTCCCGCCGGATCAACGCCACCAGTCGTCGAGCGGGGTGGCGGGCACGGTCCGCTTGTGCCGGGTCGCGAAGAAGATCGACTCCACCTTCGCCGCGACGGCCGGGGTGACCTCGGCGCCCTCCAGGTAGTCGTCGAGCTCGGCGTAGGTGAGGCCGAGCGCCACCTCGTCGGGCAGCGCGGGCCGGTCGTCCTCCAGGTCCGCGGTCGGGACCTTCTCCCAGACGCTGGACGGCGCGCCCAGCTCGGCCAGCAGCGCCGCGCCCTGACGCTTGGTCAGGCCGGTCAGCGGGGTGAGGTCGACACCGCCGTCGCCGTACTTGGTGAAGAAGCCGGTGACCGCCTCCGCCGCGTGGTCGGTGCCGACCACGAGCATGCCCAGCTGTCCGGCGATGGCGTACTGGATCACCATCCGCTCGCGGGCCTTGATGTTGCCGCGGACGAAGTCCCGCAGCTTGGGCTCGTCGCCCAGCAGCTCCTCCAGGCCGAGCGCCGCCTCGGCGGCGACGGCGTCCGCGCTCGGCTTGACGTTGACCGCGATCGAACGGTCGGGCCGGATGAAGCCCAGCGCGATCTGCGCGTCGTGCTCGTCGGCCTGCACGCCGTACGGCAGCCGGACCGCGACGAAGGTCGCCTCGTGGCCCTCGGCGCGCAGCTCCTCGGCGGCGAGCTGGCACAGCCGGCCGGCCAGGGTGCTGTCCTGGCCGCCGCTGATCCCGAGGACGTAGCCCGTGGCCGGGGTCGACCTCAGGTAGTCCTTGAGGAAGTCGACCCGGCGCCGGATCTCGGCGGCGGGCACGATGGACGACTGGACGCCGAGCTCGGCGAGGATCTGCTCCCGTGTAATGGCCACCCCCGAACTCTACTGAACGCGGCCGCCGGGCCGGGAACCCGGTCCGGCGCAGGCGGCGGACCGCTGGGGCCTGGACCCGGCCCGGGCCCCGGGCTCAGGACCGGCCGGGGTGGGGTCCGGCGACGGACTCGGCGAGCAGACGGCGCCCGGCCCGGGTGGTGAGGACGCCGCGCAGGGCGGCGTCCCGGACGGCGCGGGCGGGCGCGGAGCGCAGCGTCCAGGCGCGGGTGGCGAGGTCGGTGCGGGCCAGCACCCCCAGGGCGTCGGCGCGGCGGGAGCGGCGCCAGGCCGTGAGCGCGTCCGCCGCCGCACCGCCGCGGGCGGTGGCGTCCGGCAGCGCCGCGGCGAGCGAGACGGCGTCGCGCAGGCCGAGGTTGAGCCCCTGCCCGCCGACCGGGCTGCAGACATGGGCGGCGTCGCCGATCAGCAGCACCCGCCGGCTTCCGTGCCCGGCGGCGAACCGGCGGTGGGTGCGGAAGGTACTGGCCCAGCGGCAGTCGCGGACGCTCGCCGTCCACCCGCGGGCCGCCGCCTCGGCGGCGATGGCGGCCGGGTCGGCGCTCGCGGACGTGCCGTCGGCGGAGGGTGCGGGCGCGGGGGCGCCGTCCGGCGTGCGGCCGGACGGCAGGTGCAGCACGACCCGGGCCCAGCCGTCCAGGTGCATCGGCAGCACCACCAGCAGGCCGCGCGGCCCGCCCACCATGTGCACCCGGGTCAGGTCCAGCGAGGAGTCCTCGACCCGCAGGTCGGCCAGCTGCCAGGTGCCGGCGTAGGTCCGGCCCCGGAACGCCGTGCCGGCCAGCGTCCGCAGGGTGCTCGACGCACCGTCGGCCGCCACCACCCAGCGGGCGCGCAGCGGGTCCAGGGCGTCCGCCCGTACGGTGACGCCGTCGGCGTCCTCTGCGACCGACCGGACCGCCGTCGAGCGGTGCACCCGCACCCCCGCCTGCTCGGCCCGTTCGGCGAGCAGGCCCTCGGTCGCACACTGCGGGACGGTCAGGATGTACGGGTACGGCGAGCGCACCCCGCCCAGGTCGAAGCCGCCGAGCCGGCGCCCGTGCGACCACATCTCCACGGTGTCCACCCGGCGGCCCAGCGGGTGCAGCGACCCGGCCAGCCCGCTCGGCGCGAGCGCCTCCAGGGTCCGCGCGTGCAGGTCCGTGGCCCGGGACTCGGTGACCGGACCGGGGCGGCGCTCCAGCACCACCACGTCGAGCCCCGCCCGGGCGAGCAGCAGTGCGGCGCCGAGGCCGACCGGCCCCGCGCCCACCACCGCCACGTCCACGTCCGCGCCCACCGCCATGCCCGGCACTCTAGCCGGGCCCCGGAGCGGTGTGATCAACGGGCCCGGTCCCCGTTCCCCCGGGGCCTCCTGACGGCCCGTCGGCGACGGTCCGGGCGGCCGGGCGGCGGTGCGCGGGAATGCCCGCAGGACGCGCGGGGGTAATTCCCCCGCGAATCGGCCGGCGCCTGCTACAGTCATGCCCAGTTGCAGTTGTGGTCCCCATGAACGTCTGTGTGCGCCTGCTGATGTGATCGCGGGCGCATTTTTGTTGTCCGGGTTTTTCCCGGTGGGTCATCATCGCGGCGACTCGAGGTCTGCACGGTGCTGACCTCGGACGGCCCCTCGAAGGAGAGCTTTAATGGCTAATGGCACTGTGAAGTGGTTCAACTCGGAAAAGGGCTTCGGCTTCATCGAGCAGGACGGCGGCGGTCCGGACGTGTTCGCCCACTACTCGAACATCAACGCCAGCGGTTTCCGTGAGCTGCTCGAGGGCCAGAAGGTCGAGTTCGACGTCACGCAGGGCCAGAAGGGCCCGCAGGCGGAGAACATTCGCCCGCTGTAGTTTTCACTGCGCAGGCACCTGCCACGCAGCAGGGACCCGCACCGCGTCGACGCACGGTGCGGGTCCCTGGGCATTTCCGCCGACCACCGCCGAGGCCCCACCGGCCCGGCTCCGTCACCGGCGACCGCCCCACGCGAGACGCACCGCGCCGCAGTCCGGGGTCGCCCGTGACCATCCGCGGATCCAGGCCGCCGCCGTCCCACGGCGAGCGCCCACCGCAGGCGACGTGCCGCACGGCCCCACCGTCCACGCCCCGCCCGTTCCATCTCCGGCCCGTTCGTGCGATCCCGCGCTGCCCTGCGCCGCGGTGACCTCCTCGTGACGTGCCGCCCCGAGGAAGGCCCTTCGCATGAACCGCTCCGACCGCAGCAACCGGACCGACCGCCCCGACCGTCCCGCGTACCGCGGTGCCGCCGCCCGCTCCGGCGGCCGGCCCGGCTCCGGGTCCCGATCCGGTGGCGGACGGCGCCCGTCCGGCGGGAACGCGCGTCAGCGCTCCGCCGTGCAGGGGGAGTTCGCGCTGCCCGTCACGATCACCCCGGCGCTGCCCGCCGTCGCGTCCTTCGGCGAGCTGGAGCTGCCGAACGCCCTGCTGGCGACGCTGACCCGGCAGGGCGTCAGCGCGCCGTTCCCGATCCAGGCCGCCACCCTGCCCAACACCCTGGCCGGCCGTGACGTCCTCGGCCGCGGCCGGACCGGCTCCGGCAAGACCCTCGCGTTCGGGCTCGCCCTGCTGGCCCGCACCGCCGGCCGGCGCGCCGAGTCCCGCCGCCCGCTCGCGCTGGTCCTGGTGCCGACCCGGGAACTGGCCCAGCAGGTCACCGAGGCGCTCACCCCGTACGCCCACGCGGTGCGGCTGCGCCTGGCGACGGTGGTCGGCGGCATGTCGATCGGCCGTCAGGCGATGGCGCTGCACCGCGGCGCCGAGGTCGTGGTGGCCACCCCCGGCCGGCTGAAGGACCTGATCCAGCGCGGCGACTGCCGGCTCGACGGGGTCGGCGTGACCGTGCTGGACGAGGCCGACCAGATGGCCGACATGGGGTTCATGCCGCAGGTCACCGAACTGCTGGAGCAGGTCGCCGAGGGCGGGCAGACCATGCTGTTCTCCGCCACCCTGGACCGCAACGTCGACAAGCTGGTGCGCCGCTTCCTGCACGACCCGGTGGTGCACTCGGTGGACCCGACCGCCGCGACGGTCAGCACCATGGAGCACCACCTGCTGCACGTGCAGAGCCACGACAAGAACGCGGTGGTCGCCCACATCGCCGCCCGCGAGGGCGGGGTGATCATGTTCACCGACACCAAGCACGGCGCCGACCGCCTGGTCCGGGACCTGCTCGCCGACGGCGTCAAGGCCGCGGCGCTGCACGGCGGCAAGTCGCAGCCGCAGCGCACCCGCACCCTGGAGCAGTTCCGCCAGGGCCAGGTCACCGCGCTGATCGCCACCAACGTCGCCGCCCGCGGCATCCACATCGACGGCCTCGACCTGGTCGTCAACATCGACCCGCCGGCCGACCACAAGGACTACCTGCACCGCGGCGGCCGCACCGCCCGGGCCGGCGAGTCCGGCACCGTCGTCACCCTCGTACTGCCCAACCAGCGGCGCGAGATGAGCCGCCTGATGGCCGCCGCCGACCTCACCCCCAACGCGCTCACCGTCCACCCCACGGACGAGGAGCTCGCGCGCATCACCGGCGCCCGCGTCCCCACCGGCATCCCCACCGTGATCGCCAACCCGGTCGTCGAACGCCCCCGGCGCAGCGCCTCCGCCGGCCGCAACCGCGGTGGCCGCGGCCGCCCCGGCCGCGGCTCCGCGAACCCGCGTACGGGCACCGCGAACCCCCGTACCGGCACTGGGGGCCGGCCCACGGCCGCCGCGTAACGGCCGGGCCGCCGGGCCGGGCGCATGTTCCCCGGCCCGGCCGCTACCCGGCCGTCCGGGGGCGGCCCGGCCCGGGGGAGTGCTCCCGGTACAGGACGAGGTGCTCGTGGTACAGCACGCCGTCCCGGACGTCGCCGGTGGCCGTGAAGCCGGTGTCGTCGACGTAGTCGAGGTGGTCACCGGTGACGGTGTACCGCCCGGTGTAGGCACTCGGCCGGTCGCCGCGGGCCTCGTCGTAGCGCCCGTCGGCGAGCAGTTCCTGACGGATGTGGCCGTTGGCGGTCACCCACATGCCGACGAACGGGTGCGGGGTGTCGTAGTTGTCCATGCCCCGACTCTCGTCCGCCGGCGGGCGGACAGCCAGGCCGCGGTGTTCATGGCAGCGCGGGTCCTGGCAGCGCGGGTCCTGGGAGCGCGGCACCCACCCACCGCGTACCGGCGGCCGTCGCGTGCAACCGCTCGAAGGCGGCGGCGGTCGCCCCGGCCGGCTCCGCCTGGTACACCACCAGCTGCTGGTGCGGGGCGCCGTTCACCGTGAAGGCCGAGAAGCGGATCTCCAGATTCCCCACGGCGGGGTGCCTCAGGCGCTTGACGTCCTGGGCCTTGCCGCCGACCTCGTGCCGTTCCCAGAGCTCCGCGAACTCCTCGCTCCCGGACGAGAGTTCGCCGACCAGTCCGGCGATCACGGCCGAGTCCGGATCGTGGCCGAAGGCCGCCCGCAGCTCGGCGGCGCAGGACCGCGCGGCCTGCTCCCAGTCCCGGTAGAACCCGCGGCCCGCGGGGTCGGTGAACACCAGCCGCGCCAGGTTGTCGAACCGCTCGAAGCCGCTGTGCAGCGCGACGGCCACGGCATTGGCCGCGAGGACGTCGAGCGCCGGCCCGATCACGAACGCCGGGGTGTGCGCCCAGCCGTCCATCAACCGGACGAGGTGCGGGTCGACGGTCGGCCGGGTACGGCCGCGCGGCCGCTGGGAGGCAACCAGGCAGAGCCGGTGCAGATGGTCCGCGGACTCCGGCCCCAGCCGCAGCGCCGCCGCGACGGCCGCCACGACCTGCGGCGACGGGCTGCGCTCCCGCCCCTGCTCCAGCCGCACGTAGTAGTCGGCGCTCACCCCGGCCAGCAGCGCGACCTCCTCCCGGCGCAACCCCGGGACCCGGCGCCTGCCGTGCTCGGGCAGGCCGACCTCGTGCGGCTTCAGCGCCTGCCGCCGGGCCCGGAGAAAGTCACCCAGCGGCGTCCCGTTGCTCATCCCGCCAACTCTAGTACCCCGGGTCGCGCAGGCTCCCCGCGCCGGGGGCGGCTCCCGCGCGGGCAGGGGAGGAGCCTTCGTCCGGCGGGACGGGCACAAGGCCGCGCGCGGCGTACTGCGTCCGTCGTGGCGTGCTCCGAGCCGCCGGGCCCGGCGCGCGAGTACGTCGGGCCGGACGGGCCGGAGCGGGCCCCGGTGGGCGGGGCGGGTGGGCAGCCTGGGTGCCGGACACCCAGGTACACGGCGGCCTGGTTGCCCGGGCCGCGCACCCCGAGGCTGGTCACGAGGGCGACCGCCCCGGCCGGGCCCCGCCCGGCGTACCGCACCGAAAGGCCTCCCGTGCACGCCGACCCCACCACCGACCCCATCCCGGCCGTCGGCCACCCCGCCGGTGCCGCCGTCCTCGACCGGATCCGCCGGGCGGCCGGCGACCCCCGGCGCCGCATCCTGTTCACCGGCGCGACCGTCGTCACCATGGACCCCGAGCTGGGCACCCTGCCCCGGGCGGACCTGCTCGTCGAGGGGGACACCATCGCCGCCGTCGGCACCGCCCTCGACGCCGGTGACGCCATCGTCGTCGACGCCACCGGCACCGTCCTCGCACCCGGCTTCGTCGACACCCACCGCCACGCCTGGCAGAGCCAGCTGCGCCGGATCATGCCGGACGTGGACGACCTCGGCGGGTACGTGACCACCACCCTCGCCGGCTACGCCCCGGTGTACCGGCCCGAGGACATGTACACCGGCACCCGGCTCGCAGCCCTCTCCGCGATCGACGCCGGGATCACCTGCCTGCTCGACTTCTCGCACAACTCCCGCACCCGCGAGCACTCCGACGCCGCGATCGAGGCGCTGCTGGACACCGGCATCCGCGGTGTCCACGCCGCCATGGGCCCGCACTTCGGCGACTGGGACCGCCAGTGGCCCGGCGACCTCACCCGGCTCGCGGACCGGTACTTCAGCAGCGGCGACCAGCTGCTGACCCTGCGCCTGGCGGCCCTCGCCACCGACGAGATCGCCGGGCCGGACCTCGCCTACGGGCCCGAACTCGCACGCGTCGCCGCGGAGCTGGGCATCGGTGTGAGCGTGGACGCGGTCTTCGGCGCCGCCTCCTCGGCGGCGGTGCTGGACTGGGCCGAGGCCGGCCTGCTCACCCCCGAGGTCACCCTGATCCACGCCACCGGGCTCACCCCCGAGGCGTGGAAGGCGATCGGCGGCTGCGGCGCCACCGTCGCACTCGCCCCCACCTCGGACGCCCAGATCGGCCTGGAGACCGCGATCCCCGCCGTCGACGAGGCACTGGCCGCGGGCGTCCGCCCCGGCCTCAGCATCGACGTCGAGGTCGCCCTGGCCGGGGACATGTTCACCCAGATGCGGACACTGCACGCCATCCAGCGGATGCGCGCGGTGAACGACGCCTACGGCACCGGCCGGCAGCCCGCGAGGATCACCACCCACGACGTGCTGGACTTCGCCACCCTCCAGGGCGCCCGCACCAACGGCCTCCAGGACGTGACCGGTTCGCTCACCTCCGGCAAGAAGGCCGACCTGCTGGTCATCGAGGCCGAGGACCTCAACACCATGCCCCTGAACGACCCGGTCGGGACCGTGGTGCTGGGCTGCGACGCCCGCAACATCACCGCCGTCCTGGTCGACGGCGAACCCCGCAAGTGGAACGGCCGGGTCCTCGACGTCGACCTGCCCGCGCTGCGGCAGCAGGTCCGGGCCTCCCGCGACCACATCCTGGCGGCCACCACCGGCTGAGCGGACCGTCCGGCGCACGGTCCGGTGGGAGGTGCGGCGCCGTTCCTTCCGGCCTCGCGCAGTTCCCCGCGCCCCTGGAAGGACGACAGCCTTTTGGGCCCCGGCTTCCGGCCGGGGTCCTCAGCGGGAGCGCGAGTCGCGGCGGGGGCGGAACAGGAGCGGCAGGAGCGAGATCAGGACGACCGCCCCGACCAGCAGCCACAGGTAGTGGTCGATCCCCGGGACGGCCGCGCCGAGCCAGTACCCGGCCAGCACCAGGGTCTGCGACCAGAGCACCCCGCCCACGATCTGCCAGACGGTGAAGGTCCTGGTGGGCACGTCCAGCACACCGGCGAGCGGGCTGAGGACCGTGCGTACCAGCGGCACGAACCGGCCGAAGACGATCGCCTTGCGGTAGCCGTAGCGGCGCAGCAGCGACTCCCCCCGGGCCGCCGCCGATCTCAGCCGGGCGCTGCGGGTGCGGGCGAGTGCCGTCCGGCCGCCGTGCCGTCCGATCAGGAAGCCGACCTGGGCCCCGGCCACCGCCCCCACGGCGGCGCAGAGCATCACCTGCCAGAGCGACAGGCGGGGTCCGTGGTCGGCGCCGGCGGCGCAGAGCACCCCGGCGGGCAGCAGCAGGGTGTCGCCGGGCAGGAAGAACCCCACCACCAGCAGGCCCGACTCGGCGAAGGTCACCACCAGGACGGCCAGCGCGCCGAAGGCGGCGAGCAGGGAGGACCCGCTGGTCGGGTCGACGGCCGCCAGCAGCCCGGTCATCGGGGCCCCGGTGCGGCCGTCCGACGGTCCGGGCGCCGTGGCGCCGGAGAACTGGACACGTCTCGAACGCTACTCGGGTGGCCGCCCGGGCACCGGGTGGGACCGGCGGCCGGCCCGGTACGCCGCCGCCGACCCGGGAGAAGTCCCAGGTCGGCGGGGGTGGTGGCAGGTGATGGCGAGGGTCAGCCGGCGGCGGGTGCCGGGGCCGCGGCGCCGTCGGTGCGGCGGCGGGCCAGCCGGCCGGAGACCCGGTAGGCGCCGACCATGAGGACGACCACGGCGGCGGTCTCCGCCGTCCCGTAGACCCAGGTGGAGGCGCTGACCTCCTTGGCCGGGAGCTTCGGCAGCTTCTTGGCCGGGATCGGGGTGGCGGACTGCTCGGCCGCCTGCGCCTGGAAGGCCTGGTTGCGGGCGGAGCCGTGCAGGAAGGGCGCCACGAACAGCAGCGTCATCCCGAGTACCACCTCGACCGCGACGACCAGCGGGAACCGGCGCAGCAGCAGGGTGGCCAGCGGGCGCTCGTCGCCCTCCTCGCGCAGCGCGTCGATCCTGGGGTGCAGCCAGAACTGGTTGACCATGCCGAGCAGCAGCAGCCCGCCGAAGATCAGGATCTTCACGCCGAGCACCCGGCCGTACATGGTGGTGACCAGCTGGGTCGGGCCGTCCACGTGCGCCCAGTACAGGAACAGGCCGGACAGCGTGATGCCGGCGACGCTCGCCATCGCGGCGACCGAGAAGCGGCGGATGGCGGCCGACCAGAACGGGCGGCGGCCGGCGGCGGGCACCGCGCCGGGGAGGGCGAGCAGCAGCAGACCGGCCAGGCCGCCGAGCCAGACGCCGCCGCCCAGCAGGTGCAGCATCCAGACCAGGGTGTCGAAGCTGGTGCGGCCCCAGTCCTCGGGCGTCTTGGTGGGGAACTTGGTGGTGCCGAGCGCGATGCAGGAGGCCGCGAGGCCGGCGGACAGCAGCCACCGGCGCGCCGCTCCGGCCGCGACCGAACGGACCACCAGCGGGGCGACCAGGGCGGCGCCGACCAGGGAGAGGGTGACCTCCAGACCGGACAGGCGGCCGGCGTTGCTGCCGTCGAAGAGGGTGTCCCAGGCGGCGGCGTAGTCGTAGCCGTGGGTCTTCGAGGCGCCGTGGGCCAGGTCGGTGAGGACGGCCGGGACGGCGAGGACGCCGAGCACCGCGGCGGCCAGCGAGAGCCTGGCGGTGACCGCGGGGAGCGCGGCGGGTGCGGTACGGGCGGCGGCGGGGCCGGCGGACAGCAGGGCGAGGGCGGTGAGCCCGACCGATCCCATCAGGGTGACCCAGGTGGTCCAGGCCACGGCGCTGTCGAGGAACGGACCGAGCGGCGTCGAGGGCGCGGCCGCCGCCAACGACGTCAGGGCGGGGGGAACCAGAGGCGAGGGCACGGGGGTGGCCTTCCTTGCTGAAAAGTGGGGGAAGCAGGGGCTTAGGTTAGCCATACCTAATTGAAGCCGCAACCACCCGTGCAGGACCTCCGGCATGGGCGGTCCGGACCGCCATGGGGTCGGTGACCTGCGGAGTTGCCGGTGTGGCCGGAGGGGTGAGCGCCCTCCCGTACGGCGGTGGACTGTTGACGGCGCGTCCGGTCCGGCCGGTGGCGCCGTCCGGCGTACACCGGTTCGCTCCTTCGAGGGACCTGTCGTGTCCACGGCCGGTCATGCGCGGGTCAAGAGGTGGCCGCCATGTCACTCTGCGTTACCGAAACAGCCACAGGAGGAGGCAGGCAGGATGCTGAACAGGATGCGACAACGGCTGGCCGCGGCAGCGGCGGCCGGCCTGGTGTCCGGCCTGCTGCTCACACCGGCTCCGGCGGCCGCCGCGCCCCCGCCGGTCCCGCTCGGACTGACCGTCACGGTCAGCATGGACTGGTTCGAGCGCTTCGAGGTCCCGGACTCCGGGATCGACGAGGAGGGCGAGTTCTTCCCCGAGGTCACCATCGGCGACGGCGCCCTGCAGACCGGGCCGATCGTCTCCGACGACGCCTTCCACCCGAACACCGTGCGCGAGCACTGGGTGTTCGACCAGGCCCTCACCCTGCCCGCCGGCCAGACCTCGCTCAGCATCACCGTCGGCATCAAGGACGACGACGACGGCCTCGGCTTCGACGACGACCGGATGGACATCAGCCCCGCCAACCAGGACGTCGAGCTCAACCTCACCTACAACGTGCTCACCGACACCTGGTTCGGCGACGGCATCGGGCACGGACCCGGACCGGACTCACCCTGCACCGACCGCGACGGCCACCCGCAGGGCCAGGCCTGCGCGGTCGGCGACGGCGACCCCAACTTCCCCGAGGCCGGCGACGGCAAGCGCGCCGCCCTCGGGCTCACCATCACCAGCAGCGCCCACAGCGACGCCGACCAGGACGGCATCGCCGACCGCGACGAGAGCTACGGCATCCGCAACGCCGACAACTCCACCGCCGTCGACCTGCCCGCCTTCGGCGCCGACCCGCTGCACAAGGACCTCTTCCTCGAACTCGACCACAGCGGGAACACCGCTCCCTCCCACGAGTCCCTCGAGGTGGTCAGGCGCGCCTTCGAACTCGCCCCGCTGCCGAACCCGGCCGGCGGCAACGGCATCCGGCTGCACGTCGACTCCGGCGGCCGCTACGACGCCACCGCGATGGAGGGCCCACCACAGGGCACCTGTACCGACGGCATCGACAACGACGGCAAGGACGGCGCCGACGGGGCCGACCCCGACTGCACGTTCCGCGACACAGGCGTCGAGGACTTCAAGGCCACCTGCGGCAAGGGCATCGACGACGACGGCGACGGCAGGACCGACGCGGTCGACCCGGACTGCCTGGCCGGCGAGAACCTCGGCGGCGGCGGGGTGATCCCGGCCGTCGACAACTGCGGCTTCGACCCGGCCTTCTACCGGAGCAAGGCCACCAACTTCGCCGCCGTCCGCCAGCGCGCCTTCAACTACGTCATCTACACCTCCAGCCACACCGACTCCGACGGCGCCGGCCCCGACACCGACTGCGCGATCGGCGGCTACGGCGGCGGCACCGACATCGTGCTGTACCGCAACGACCCCGGCGCGCTCATGCACGAACTCGGCCACAACCTCGGCCTCGGCCACGGCGGCAACGAGACCCACAACTGCAAACCCGACTACGTCAGCGTGATGAACTACGACATCAACTCCGGCATCCCGCGGGCCGGCGGCGGCCTGCTGGTCGACTTCTCACCCGCCCGGATCGCCCTGGACGGCACCTCACGCGGCAAGGCGCCGCTCGACAACCTCAAGGAGGACGACCTCCACGAGGACCGGGTCCTCGACCCGAACGACGCCGTCAACAACTTCGTCTTCATGGACGACACCGGCGTCAAACGCACCACCCCGCTCAACCGGAACCCGGACTGGAACGGCGACAACCCGGCCGGCTACGGCGACGACGGCGCCCAGCAGATGTCGGTCAACATCGACGCCGCCGGCCCCGCCGACTGCACCAACAGCACCAAGGACAGCCTGCTCACCGGCCACGACGACTGGAAGCTCGTGCAGCGCTACCTGCCCGGCCGCTTCCCGAAGCCGGGCAGCGCCCCGCCGGTGCCCGAGTCGCAGAACTTCCCGACCAAGGCCGAGGCCGACCGGATCCGGGCCGCCAACAACACCACCGACCTCTCCGTCTCGCTCACCGACGCACCCGACCCGGTCATCGCCGGCACGAGCCTGACCTGGACGGTCACCGTGGCCAACCACGGCCCCAACCCCGCCACCTCCACCCGGGTCACCACGACCCTGCCCGCCGACGTGACCAACCCGACCGGCAGCGTGCCCTGCACGGTCACCGGCGCCACCGTCACCTGCAACCTGTCCGAGGTGGGCCTCGGGGCCACCCGGCAGTACACCATCACGGCGGACGTCCCGGCGGACCTGGTCCACCGCAACGGCGGCCCGAAGACCCTCACCGCCACCTCGACCGTCGACAACCTCGCCGGGCCCGACGCGAAGCCCGCCGACAACACCGCCAGCTCCGACACCAAGGTGGTCGCGGTCGCCGACCTGGCCGTCACCGGGCTGGCCGCCCAGGCACCGCCCACCCAGCTGGTGATCGGCGAACACCTCGACGTCACCCTGCACAGCACGGTCGCCAACCTCGGCCCGTCCAGCCCGATGGACGCCGCCGTGCGCACCGACGCCGTACCCGACCCCGGCGCCACGGCGACCCCCGCCACCGCCACCCGGACCGTCGCCACGCTCGCGGTCGGCACCCCGCAGCCGTCCGACGCCGTCTTCTCCCTCGGCTGCGACCGGCCCGGCTCGCACACCTACCGGTTCACCAGCTCGATCGCCCCGGCGCGGCCCGACGACACCGACCCGGTCGCCGACAACAACCGGCGCTCCGCGGAGTTCACCCTGGACTGCATCGTCCCGGTCGCCATCAGCGTCGAACCGGAACGCGCCGAGAACCTGCTCCTGGTGCCCAACGACACCGTCCCGGTGGCGGTGCTCACCACCACGGCGGGCGAGTACGGACTGCCGCTGGCGTTCGACGCCACCACCGTCCAGCCGCTGACCGCCCGCTTCGGGGCGCGCGACGCGGTGTACGCGGGGACGGGCGGCAGCACCGAACCGCACCGGCAGGGCCACCCGATGGACGTGGTCGAGCACACCGAGCACCCGGCGCAGGCCGTGAAGGACGGCGACCTCGACCTGGTGCTGCACTTCGACACCGAACACTCGGGCCTGCGCCCGGGGGACGGTGAGGCGTGCGTGAAGGGCTCGTACACCGACCGGGCCGACGGGCGGACGTACCGCTTCTTCGGCTGCGACAAGGTCCGGGTGGTGCCGTTCCCCTGACCGGTGGAGGATCAGGCCGCGCCGGCCCGCGACCGCGGGCCGGCGCGGCGCGGTGCGGCTCAGCAGGGATGCACCGCCTCGGTGCGGGCCGGAACCAGCGAGGTGGTTACGATGCGGCGGTTGGCCCGGCGGAACTCCGCCGCCACCCGGACGCAGCCGCGGCACTCCTCCAGGTGCTGGGCCAGCTCGCGGCCGCGCCGCCGACCCGGCCGCCGGACGGCGCCGGCCAGCAGCGCCGTGAAGTAGCGGCACTCGAGGTCGGTGCCCTCGTCGACGTGGGCGCGCAGGTACGCCTCGCGCAGGCCCTCGCGGGCGCGGGCGGCCAGCGAGCGCACCCCGCTCGGCGTCATGCTCATCCGCTGGGCGACCGCGGCTGCGGACTCGCCCTCCACCACGAAGAACCAGAGCAGCACCTGCCACCGCTCCGGGAGCGAGCGGTAGGCCCTGGCGATCAGCGCGGTCTCCTCGGCGGCCAGCAGCGCGCCCTCGGTCTCCGCGTCCCCGGCCAGCCGCTCGGCCCAGGTGTTGAAGTCCTCCGGCAGCACCACCCGGTCCCTGGTCTGGGCGCTCCACTCCATCGCGGTGCGGCGCACACAGGCCATCAGGTACGGGCGCCAGGCGTGGCGGGGGCCACGACCGCGGGCGACGGACAGGTAGGTACTGGCGTAGGCCTCGGAGGCGAGGTCCTGGGCGGTCTGGGGGTCGCGGCAGTAGCTGCGGGCGTAGGCGAGTACGGCGCTGTGGTGGCGCTTGAACACCTCGGCCATCACCTCGCGGATGCGGGAGCCGCCGGTCGCGGTCGCGGTGGGGAGCACCGCCGCGAGCTCGGCGTCGCTCAGCGTGCTCAAGCCCGATTCGCGGGTACTGGTACGAACGGTCAACTTGTTCCTCCTCAGGTCTGGCCATCTCGCGTGGGGGAGTTCGCGGGGCCTGGCCGGCGCTACGGCGCACGGGCCGGGACGGGGAGCTGCCCGGTTGAGGGCATCGACGACGGTCTGCTGCGGGACCGTCGGGACGGTGTGGCAGGAAGGGCCACAGCACACCAGTCCCACGGGTTTCCGGGCAACAGCCGTCGGACCGCTCCCGCATCCGGTGATTCCGGATCCGAATGTGGGGAATCCGCATGCGGGGTGGCGGAGCCGCGTACGGAGCGCACTTGACGCACCGTGAGGCAAGTCGCCGGGCCCGTCGGCACCGTGGCGAGGCTCCGTCAAGTGGGTCGGCCCGGGGATAACGGAAAAACTCATACAGCATTTGCATGGTCGGCAGGCGTTTCGGCGCGGGTTTCCTGACGTGCCACCAGTTTCGGCGGGTGGTGTCCGGCCGCGATCCCGCCGCGTCCCGCCCCGGTCCCCGCCGTGATCCCCGCCACCATCCGCGCCGAGGTGCAGCTGTGGGGACGACCAGGGGACCACAGAACGGGTGAGGGTTCCCACCGGCGCCGGCCGGTGGGAACCCTCACCCCGTGGTCCCGCTCTCCTCCTCTCTGTGTGCCGCGGTCACCCGCTACCGGTGTGGGAGTGGGCGCCGGTGTGGTCGACCCCGCCGACGACGGTCCCGCCGAGCAGTCCGTGCAGCAGGTCGGTGGTGGTGTCGGACAGGACGACCACCCACCGGTCGCCCACCAGGTACGACCCCCCGTAGGCCTTCGCCTCCGAGGTCCAGGCGTCCTGGGCGCCCGTGGTCGGGAAGGTGGCGATCCAGATCTCCTCCCCGTCCGAGGTGCAGACGCCCTGGCGGAGGTCGGCGGCGTCGGTGGTGATGTCGGCGGTGCAGCCGATCCGCCGCGCCAGGTCCTCGACCGAGCTCCGGCCGGCGGCGGCCGCCCGGGACGTTCCGGCCAACCCGCCCGGGCCGCTGAGGAGTTCGACGATCCCCAGGACCAGGAGGAAGACCAGGGCGACCCACTGGAGAACCGTGCGGACGGACGGGAGGCGGGTGGTTGCCGCGAGCGTGCTGTCCGGGGCCGTCACTTGCCGGAGGCCGCCTTGCCGGCCGGGTTGATGGCCGACCACACGCCGCCGATGCCGTTGCCGAGGGCGTCACCGGGGCCCTGGTCGCCCGAGTAGAGGTACACGGGCGTGCAGTTGATGCTCAGCTGCCAGGTGCCGTCCGGCCGCTGCATCTTGCCGACCAGCTTCGGGTCGATCCCCTTGATCTTGTCGGCGTCCACCGGCGGGGCGGCCGGCCAGGTCTTCAGGCAGTCGCCCTCGCAGTTGGAGCGCATCGGCCAGGCGGTGTCCTTGGCGAAGTGGTACAGGGTGCGGCCGTTGGCGTCCACGATGATCTGGCCGAGCTGGGGGTGGGTCATGACGGAGAGCTGGACCTTGGACTGGGTCGGCTGCGCCATGGTGGTGGCGGGGGCGGGAGTGGCCGGCGCCGGGGTGGCCGGCGCGGGGGTCGCCGGGGCGCCGCCGGCCTTGGCCTTGGAACCGTCGGGGGCCAGTGCGTTCCAGGTGCCGCCGACGCCCTGGCCCTTGGTGTCACCGGGCGCGGTGTCCTGCGCGTAGCGGTAGGCCGGCCAGCCGCCCACGGTCAGCTGGCGGCTGCCGTCGGCCCGGGTGACCTCGCCGAGCTTGCTCGCGTCGACGCCGCTGCCGGCGGTGGTGCCGTCCTTGAGGACCGGCGGCCAGGTGGTGGCGCAGGCACCGGAGCAGTTGGACATCGGCGGCTTCGTGGTGTCCTTGTCGAAGCGGTACAGGGTGAAGCCCTGGGAGTCCGTCATGACCGCGCCGAGCTGGGCGTCCATCCGGACGGTGAGCTGCCCGCCGGCCTGTCCGGCACCGGCCGCCGACGGGGAACCGGAGGCACCGGCGTCGCCGTAGGAGCCGTACGAGCCGTAGCCGCCGGCCCCGGCGGGGGCGGGCGTCGCGCCGACCAGCTGCCCGGGGTCGGCCGACCGGTTGTTCGGGCTGGCGCTGCTGCTGGAACTTCCGAAGGCCGCCATGAGCACGAGGCCGGCCAGCAGGAGGCAGACCGCCACGAGTCCGTAGCGTTTGGTCGTCGTCGTCAAGGTGTTCCTTGCCTTTCCATCGGTGGAGCCGGGGGCTTTCGAGGGAATGCGGAATCGGTCGGGTCGGGACCGGCCCGGGTGGGGCCGGGCCGGTCGGACGGGTTGGGTGAGTGGTACGGGCGCCGGGCGCCGGGGGAGCCGCGCGGGCGGCTCACTGCATCCGCAGGGCCAGCGCGGGGCAGCGGTCGACGGCCCGGGCCGCCTGCTGCAGCAGCTGCGGGGGGACCGGCATGGTGCCGGCGGCGGGGAAGCCGTCCGCGCCCAGGCTGATCACCTCGGGCAGGACGCTGGTGCACAGCCCGTGGGCCTCGCACAGGGTCCAGTCCACGACGATGGTCCCGGCGCTCTCCATGACCGGCATCGGGAGCACGTTCTGCACGGACCGGCCGCAGCCGTACTGGTACGAGTGGAGCTGCAGGTCGTCGTCGAAGACCTCCAGCGCGGAGGCGACGAACCGGGAGGCGGCGTCCGGGTGGCTGCACGCGCCGCGGCCGGTGACGGCGCGCATCCGGGTCTCGACGGCGTCAAGGGCGGCCCGGCCGCCGCCTCGCACCACCTCCTCCAGCGCTTTGACCAGCGCGGGAAGGCCGAGGTAGCACGGGCCGCACTGGCCCGCGGTCTCGTCGGCCATCCAGCGGGCCACCCGCAGGGCCTCGCCCAGCGGGCAGGTGTCCTCGGGGAGGGGCAGGATCGCGCCGGCGCCCAGGGCGCCGCCGAGGCTCTGGAAGGACTGGCGGGAGAGCACGGCCTGGGCGGCGGACTCGGGGGAGAGCCACTTGCCGTGGTAGCCGCCGACCAGGACGCCCTGGCCGATCTCCATGTTGAACATGGTCAGCAGTTCGGCGAGCGGGACACCGGTCGGTGCCTCCACGACCTGTTTGCCGGCCAAGGTGAGCAGGACCGTCCCGGGCTCCGTAGGGAGGCCTACTTCTCGGTACACCAGCGCCCCCAGCCGGGCCGCTGCCGCGAGTTGGGCGTACGTCTCGGCGTTGGACAGCAGCGTCGGCACACCGCCGACCCCACTGTCGCTGGTCCGCACGCCGCCGCCGCGCGGGAGGGCGATCCCGCTGGTGATGCCGCGGGCCAGGGCGCTGCCCTCGCCCGAGACGAACCGCTCCGGCAGCCGGGTGACGGTGACCGGGATCCGGGTGGACCTGCGTTCGGCGACCGCCCGGCGCAGCGACTGCTCGGTGTCGGTCCGGGTGACCCCGAGCACCACCTGCTCGGCGTCCAGGGCTTCGGCGGCCAGCAGTGCGCCGTCCACCACCAGGTGCGGGGCGCGCAGCAGCAGCGCCGCGTCTTTGAGACAACTGGGTTCTCCTTCCGTTCCGTTGACCACCACGACCGGGCGGCCCTTGCGCCGGGCGGCCGCCTTGACGACGGCCCGGATCTTGCGGGCGAACGGGAAGCCGGCCCCGCCCCGCCCGCGCAGGTTGACGTCCTCGGCCAGGTCGGCCAGCTCCTCGGCGGGCATCGACGGCAGCCCGCCGTGGACGACCAGGTGCGAGCGGTAGTCCAGCCGCTCCTCGCGTTCCAGGCCCGCGAACAGCACCGGGCGGCCCAGCCAGGCGATGGGTGCGCCGCTCATCCGTCCTGCCGCCGTCGCTCCGGGCCGGCACCGACGGTGGGCCGGATCTCCGGCTCGGGCCGGACCGGGACGGCGGGCCGGCGCAGCGAGCCGCGGTCCTGGAAGGCGAGCCGCAGCGCGAGCGCCACCACGACGCCCGCCACCGCGAGGCTGTACAGGATGGACACCCAGCCGGCGGGCAGCCGGCCGGCGTTGAGCCCGTGGATGAGGCTGGCGCCCCAGGCCGGATAGGCGCAGATGTGGACGATCCGCCAGCGGCCGGCCTCGCCGGTCCTGGCCAGCACCCCGCGGGCCGCGCCTGCCAGGGCCACGGCCAGCAGGATGTAGCCGGCCAGGACGCCGAGGCCGAGCACCACCGGCCGGTGCGGGTCGGCGAAGGGGATGAAGGCCGACACCGCGCCGATCTGGTCCTGGATCAGGTTCATCCACACGTGCAGGACCAGGAACACCACGCCGCCGATGCCCATCGCCCGGTGGATCGCCTGGGCGGCCAGCCGGTGCACCGGGTGCAGCAGCAGCCGGTCGGTCGCCGCCAGCCCCCACAGGACGGCGGAGGAGAACGACACCAGGGCGAGGACCCCGGCCGCCACGCCGAGGAACGCCTGCAGCGCGCCGTTGACGGCGACCGCCGTCAGGCCGAGCCCCGCCGCGAGCAGCGGGAGCAGGGACCACACCGTGCGGGGGCCGGCGGCGCCGGCCTCGGCCTGGTCCCCGGTGGTGCCGGCCGGGGTCTGCCCGTCCTGGCCGGTGCGGCCGGTACGGTCCGGCCCCTCGGCCGAGCGCCGCGACCGGCGTCCTTGCCCTGTCAACATCTGCTGAGTCCTCCGGCGTTGTGGCTGGTCCGGTTCGGTTCACCGGTCGAATGCGGGTGGTGCTGGGGGCCGGGCCGCCGCCCGGGTGGGCCGCGCGGGGTGGGGCGGCCGGGTGCGCCGGGCAGGTCCCGGCGGGCGGGGGTGGGGGTCATCCGCAGCGCCGGCCCTCGTTGATGCAGCTCACCATCTGGTCCAGCAGGCCCTTGTTCATCACGTTGATGAAGTCGCCGTGGTCGGTGATCGGGTTGTGCAGCTGCTCGGGGAAGCTGTCGACGGCGAACTTGACCCCGGACGGGACGTCGTAGGCGACCCGCTCGGTCAGCTGGGGGATCGCCTTGAAGTTCTTCGGGCAGACCCCCTTCTTGTCGGAGAAGGCGGTGTGGGTGCGGTGGTTGGCGCTGTCGATGTTCTTGCCGTCCCAGCAGTCCGGGAACTTCAGGGTCCGCACCACCCGGCTGCCGCTCGGGCAGGCGGGGTACTTGTCGACGAGCTGCCGGTCCTCGAAGCCGGTGCAGCTCCAGGACGCGTGGGCGTTGGCCGGTCCGTTGGTGAGGGCCTTGGCGTCGCCGGTGATGATGCGCAGGAAGCGGGTCATCGACTGGACCTTGTTCCCGGTGGCGGAGCTGTAGGTGATGTTGACCTCGGCCGGCTGGAGGATCTTGCCGACGTTGCGGTCCTTGCCGCCGCCCGGTGCCTTGAGGTCGCTGTCGTTGCTGCCGTCGAGCAGGCGCAGCACCGGCCAGTAGTAGGCGGACTGGTCGCCGTTGGAGCAGGTGGTGCCGGAGGCGGCGAGCCGCCCGTTGGGGGAGAACGCGCTGGTGGCCTTGTTGCCGACGTAGTCGTGCATGTGGTGGGCGCCGTTGTTGACGCCGGGGGCCACGATCACGTTGTCCGGGTTGAGGTGGCGGTTCTCGTTGCGTCCGCACTGCGAGGTGAAGGTGCCGGAGGCGGGCCCGGTGCGGGCGGGCTTGGCGTTCGGGGCGACGGACTTGATGTCGACGAAGCCGCGGCCCAGCTTGGACGCGCCGCCCGAGGACTTGCTGCGGTCGGAGGCGGCCTTGGCGGACTCGGGGGCGAAGTCCTTGGCGGAGGCGTCGACCTCCAGGTCGCGCCGGATCGAGCAGTTCGCCAGTGCGGACAGGTCCGCGGGGAGGCCCGAGTCCGGGCCGGCGCTGGAGGAGAGCTTCTTCAGGGTGGTGCTGCGTTTCGCGGCGAGGGTGCCCATCACCTTGTTCTCGCCGCCCTTGGAGCCGGCCTTCGAGAGGTCCTGGTAGGCGTCGGCGACCTGGGCGTCGAGGTCGGCGAGGCCCTGGTCGACGTCGGCCTGGGCGGCCTCCGGCACCGAGGCCAGGCCGGAGCCGACGTCGGCGCAGGCGACCGTACCGAGCTGGGTGGCGGCCTGGGACCGCCACGGGCCCTGCCCGGCGAACGCCGCCGCCGCGAGGACCGACGCCCCGGTGACCGCCAGCACCCCGGCCAGCAGCAGGGCAAGGCCTCGGCGGCGGGATTTGCCGCGTTTGTGAATCCGCATAGTCGCACCTTCGGAGATGGATCGGGTGTCTCGGACAGGCCGTTGCCGGCCTTCGTGCTGCGCGCTTCTAACGCTGTGTCCCCGCGGGCGCCGGGACCGGGCTCGCGGACGGGGAGGACGACCCGCCGGGCGGAGCGGTGAGGTCGCCGAACTTGACCAGTCCGGTGTCCTCCAGGACCGACATGTGGTCCAGCACCGTGGAGTTGGCCATGGTGGCCAGGTCGCGGACGGTGGAGTTCTGGGTGCTGGCGCGGACCTGCGCGACGACGGCGAACACCTGGCCGTGGGCGTTGCGCACGATGTTGGCGAACAGCCGGTCGAACTCGGGGCCCTGGGCGTCGTCCAGCTGCTTGAGCCAGGCCTTCTGCTGGGCGTTCGGCTCCGCGGGCACGTCCATGTTGAGGGTCCTGGCCGTCTCCAGGTCGGCGCGGTCGAGGTCGGTGTGCCCGTCGATCAGATGCTGGCCGGCCGTCTTGACCTCGGGGGTCCCGCCCTTGTCGAGGGCCATCCGGCCGGCGGGGATCTCCCACAGCCCGGCCAGCCTGACCCGTTTGACGAAGTCCCGGTCCAGCGGTGTCAGCGGCCCGGTCGGTGTCTGCACCGTCCCCGGTACATCGGCCGCCTGGGGACTTCGGTACGAGCCCGCCGAGCGCACGATGGGGACCACCAGGGCGGCGACCGTGGAGATCATGGCCACGATCACGAGAAGAGTGGCGAACGATCGCGGAAGTCGGCTCACCTTGGGGATTCCGTAGGGAGCGGTTCCGGATCCGCGCTTCTTCCTCGAAGATGACATCGGTTTCCTCATCACGCCGGGATGTGCGAGCACGCCGGCCCGCCGCCGGACCGCCGCGGCGGGCCCGGGCGGCCGTGCGGACCTGCCGCGGAACCGCAGCACGGTTCCGCCGTGGAACGCACGGCGACGGACGGATCTGGGTGTTCGCAGGTCCCGGTCGAAGGTCACGGGAGCTGGGAGGGTCAAGGAGCGGCCACGGCCCTCAGCGGGTGCCGGGTGGGCCGTCCTGGTGGGGCTCGGACGCCCGGGAGGCGGGCAGTTGGTCGGCGCGGCGGCGCAGCCGGGCGAACTCGGCGGCCATGCCGTGGATCTTCAGTGCCAGCAGGATCTCGAACCGCGCCTGCGAGGTGCGCAGGCTGGCGCCGAACAGCCGCTCCAGCTGGCGCAGCCGGTAGCGGACGGTCTGCGGGTGCAGACGCAGCAGCAGCGCGGCTCTGGTCGCGCCGCCGCCCTCCAGCCAGGCGAGCAGGGTCTGCTCCAGCATCTCGCGCCGGCGCGGGGTCAGGTCGTTGAGCCGGGCGAGCCACTTGGCCGACAGGTGGCCGGCCAGCAGCGGGTCCTGGAAGAGCACCACCTGGGCCAGGTGGTCCTCGACGAAGAGGAGTTCGCCGGCGGCGCCCGGCCCTTGCGGGGCCAGGGCCAGCAGCGTCCGCGCCCAGCGCAGCGAGGCGCCGGCGTCGGCGCGGGCCACCACCGGGCCCACCACCGCCGAGCCGCCCCGCAGCCAGCGGACCAGGGCGCGGTGCATGCCGGGTGCCGGGTCGGGGATCAGCAGGTACGGCTCGGGCCCGTGCAGGTAGGCGATCACCTTCGTGGGGGACAGGCCCGGCGGGGGCGGCCCCGGCGCCGTGGCGAGCGCCACCGCCTGGACCGTGCCGGGGCGTTGCCGCGGCGCGGCGTCGGCGGCGGGGCCGGGGGAGCGGCGCAGCACCAGTTCCCCGCGGTCGCCGACCGGCAGGGTCAGCGCATCCACAGCGCCCCCTTCCAGGGGGTGCCCGGATGGCGGTGCCGGGTCCGGGGGCCCGGCACCGGGCGGCCGGCGGGGGCGCCGGGCCGGTTGGGCTCGAGGCGGCCGGGGGCGGGCCGGGAAGGGGTGGGCCGGCCCGGGGCGGGCCGGGAGGGGACGGCGGACGGGGATTGCGCGGACGGTTGACCGCCGGGGCAAGGGTGCACCGGAATACCTCCCTGGGAACTGCCGGCCGCTGGCGGGCCGGTCACCAGAGAAAGAGGGCCGATCCGAGGTTTCGTCCCGCGGCTTTGCGAATCCTTTGCCATTCGCCGGGTGCCGGCACCACCCCGCGGGCGGGGTCCGGCCCGCAGTCGCCCGACCGTCGGCGCACGTAGCAGCGGGGGTGGACGGCCCCGCACCCGACCCACCGCCCGGACCGGCAACACCGCAGGTAGACCAGCACTGTGACCCGGAGCCGGGCGCAGGGTACATTGCCCTACCGGCCGGTTCAGTGCGGCACCGCGCCGGACCCCTGTGTCCCACACCGTCCGGACGCGAGCGAGGCCACGATGCGACTCAACCTCAATCAACTGGCGATTTTCGCACAGGTCATCGAATGCGAGGGATTCTCGGCGGCGGGTCAAGTCCTGTTCCTGAGCCAGTCCTCCGTGTCGAAACAGGTTCAGAACCTCGAAATAGCCCTGCGCACCCAGCTGGTCGACCGATCCGGCCCGAAGATCCGCCCCACCCTGGCCGGCGAGGTCCTGCTGGCCCAGAGCAAGGAGGTCCTCGCCCTCGCCGACCAGGCCGTCGAGGCCGTCCACGCGGCGGCACTGCTGCGCCGCGAACCCCTGGTCATCGGCAGCACCAGCACCATCGGCCACCACCTGCTGCCCGCCCTCCTCCAGGAACTGCGCCGCCGGGAACCCGACGCCCAGCTCAGCCTCGCCGTCAGCACCGCCGACCAGCTCGCCGAGGCGCTGGAGGAGGGCCGCACCGGCGTCGGCCTCAGCGGCAGCCCGCTGCCCCCCGGCCGGTACCGCTCCGAACGCCTCGCCGGCGACGACATGCTGCTGGTCTGCCCCGCCGACCACCCGCTCGCGGGACACCGGATCGCCCCCGCCGACCTGACGGGCGAGACCTTCCTGCTGCGCGAGTGCGGCTCCCAGACCCGCCGTCAGCTGAAGGACCTGCTGCACTGCTGGGAACTGTCCGGCGCCCCGACCCTCGACCTGTGGGGCACCGAGGGCGTCAAGGAGGCCGTCCGGATCGGCCTCGGCGTCGGCCTGGTGCCGCGCCGGTCGGTCCGCTTCGAGCTCCAGCACGGCGTGCTGGCCGAACTCGACATCAGCCCGGCCCCCGAACGCCGCACCGTGATGGCCAACTGGACGCTGGCCCGCCCGCTGACCGCCGGCGAGAACCAGCTGCTCCCGCTGCTGCGCGACGTCTCCCGGGCGACCGCCGGAGCCTGACCGCCCGGCCCCCGGCCCCGCCCTGGGCAACCGGGGCCGGGCGTGCCAGGATCGCGTGGCGGCGGCGAGCGGCGCCCGGCCCGGGGGAGGAACGGCAGTGGTGCTCTGGCAGGGGATCAACTTCACCGCGGACGGCCGCGAACCCACCACCGCCGAGGAGTACTACCGGATCGCGCTGCACTGCTGGAACAGCGAGCCGCACCGCCCCGCGACCACCTTCTTCCTCGAGACCGCCGCGGCCACCGGCCACCCGGCCGCCGTCGAACTCCTCGGCCACGTCCACTACGTCCAGGGGCGGTACGCGGAGGCCGTGCCCTGGCTGCGGCAGAGCCCCGGATCCCCCCGCGCCGCCTACTACCTGGCGACCCTCGCCCACCACGGCTGCCCGCCGGCCGGCATCGCCCCCTCGCTCGACGACGCCGCCCACTGGTACCGCGCCGCCGCCGACCTCGGCGAACCCGAAGCCATGCTCGCCCTCGCCGACCTCTACCTGGAACGCCAGCTGCGCGTCACCCGCACACCCGCGGAGCACGCCCTGGAACTCCTGCAGACGGCCGCCGACCGCGGACACCCGTACGCCCAGTACCGGGCGGCCGAGCTCCACCGCACCCTGTACGGCGACACCGGGCGCGCCGCCGCCCTGTACCGCGCCTGCCTGGACAACCCCCTGACACCGCGCCACGCACTCGCCACCCTGATGACCCTGCAGAGCCAGGCACACCTGCGGGAGATCACCGCCGACCAGGCCCACCGGCAGCGGCAGCAGCGTGCCGACGCGCTCAACCCCCCGCCCCGCCGCGACGACTTCCACTGACCGCGCGCCCCGGACCGGGACCCGGCACGGGACTCCGGTCCGGACGGCGCCACGGGAGTTCGTCGACCTGGACCTCGCCCGGCTCGCTGCGCCCTGCGCCCCGGCCCTCGGCCCTGCCCCGAGCCCTCACCCCGACCGGTGGCGGCCGGGCGCCGGGGCCGGGGGAGCGGCCGGCCCCGCCGCCGCCTCGGCGTAGCGGCGGGCCAGCAGCGCGAACGCCCGGCGCAGCTCGGGCGGCCCGACCACCTCGATCTCCGCGTCGAAGGCGCCGACGGCTGCCGCCAGGCCCGCCCACGACCACGAACCCAGGGTCAGCCGGCAGCGGTCCGGGCCGAGCTCCTCCACCAGCCCGTCACCCGCGTACCGGGACACGGTGGCCGCCGGCAGGCCGAGCACCACCTCGCCGCGGCACGGCAGCGCACCGGAGCCGTCGGCGCCCCGGAACCGGCCGGCCACGAAGGCGGCCACCTCACCCCCCGGCACCTCGCGCGGGGTGAAGCGCGGACCGGTCGGCGTGCGCGGTGCCATCCGGTCCGCCCGGAAGGTCCGCCAGTCCTCGCGGTCCAGGTCCCAGGCCACCAGGTACCAGCGCCCTCCCCAGGTGACCAGGTGGTGCGGCTCCACCCGGCGCGGCGGCCCGCCGGACCCGCCCGCCGGTCCCGCGTAACCGAACCGCAGCACCTCGCGGGCGTGGACGGCGGCGCCCACCGCGGCCAGCACACCACCGTCCACCTCCGGCCCCGACCGGTCCCCGGGCCGCTCTACTGCCGTCACCCGGAGCGTGTCGATGCGGTGGCGCAACCGCGCGGGCATCACCTGCCGGACGGTGTTCAGCGCACGGGCCGCGGCCTCCCCGATCCCCGCGCCGGAGGAGGCGGCGAGCTGCAGCGCCACCGCCAGGGCGACCGCCTGCTCGTCGTCGAACAGCAGCGGCGGCAGCTCGGCACCCGCGTCGAGCCGGTACCCGCCCTCGGGCCCCTTGGTGGCCGCGATCGGATAGCCGAGCCCGCGCAACCGGTCCACATCGCGCCGCACGGTCCGCGCACTCACCTCCAGCCGCTCCGCCAGCAGCGCCCCCGGCCAGTCCCGGCGCGCCTGGAGCAGGGAGAGCAGGGCGAGCAGTCGCGCTGAAGTCGTCGGCATGGACCCCATCCTGCCCCCGGTAGCGGCCAGAACCTGACCGCTACCCGTGCGACCGTGGTCCCGTTCCCCGTACGACCACGACCGGAGAGGCCCGAGCACCATGACCCTGACAGCACCGAGGCGGGCACACCGGGCGAGCCGGCCCGACAACGGGCGGGGGATCCGATGACCGTCCTCGGCACCCGGGCCCTCAACCGCGCGACACTCGCCCGGCAGCTGCTGCTCGAACCCGGCGACCTGCCCGTCCACGACGCAATCGCGCACCTCGGCGGCCTGCAGGCCCAGGAACCGCAGGAACCGTTCACCGGACTCTGGTCACGGCTGCGCACCTTCGACCCGGCCGCCCTCTCCGAGCTGCTCACCGACCGCCACGTGGTCCGCACCCACCTGATGCGCCGCACCGTCCACCTGCTCACCGCCGCCGACGCCCTCGCCTGGCGCGCCCGCCACGACGCCATGCTGCGCCAGCGGGTGCTCGGCACCTACCGCCGCGAACTCGCCGGCGTCGACCTCGACGAACTCGCCGCCGCCGGACGGGCCGTCCTCTCCGACGGCCGGCCCCGCACGATGACCGAACTCGCCCGCGCCGTCGCCGACCGCTGGCCCGCCCCCGGACCGCGCCCACTCGGCGAGATGCTGGTCGCCGCCCTCGTCCCGATGGCCCAGCTGCCGCCCCGCGGCCTGTGGCGGACCAAGGGCGGAGTACGCAACCTCCCGCTCGCCGCCTGGCTCGGCCGCCCGATCGACCCGCCGTCCCCGGACCCCGCCGACCCCGTCGGCCAGGCCCTGGTCCGCCGCTACCTGGCCGCCTTCGGACCCGCCGCCACGGCCGACCTGCGCGCCTGGTGCGGCCTGGCGGGACTGCCGGCCGCGGTCGCCGCGATCCGCGGCGACCTGGTCGCCTTCCGCGACGAGCGCGGCCGGGAACTGCTCGACCTCCCCGACGCACCGCGCCCCGACCCCGACACCCCCGCCCCCGTACGGTTCCTCCCGGCCTTCGACAACGCGATCCTCGGCTACCACGACCGCCGCCGGATCATCGACGACGCCCACCGCGGCCTGTCCGTCGCCGGGGAGCGCGTGGTCCTGGTCGACGGCCGGGTCGGCGCCACCTGGACCACCCGGGCAGGCACCGTCACCGTCACCCCGCTGCGCCCCCTCACCCGGACGGAGCGCACCGCCGTCGCCGAACAGGGCCAAGCCTTGGCGTCGTTCCTGTCCGACGGCGGGAGCGACCGGGCGGAGATCGCCGAACCCTCGGACTGAACGCCCCTCGAGGGGCTGGCCCGAATGGGCGGCGCCGGTCCGGCGGCCCGGCGTGTCCGCCCGCCGGGCCGCCCGGCCCCCCTACGCTCGACGGGATGAGCGGACCCGAGGAGCGAGCGCCCACCGAGGCCGGCGGTCCCGCCCTCGACCGCCTGCTGGCCCTGTCCGACGGCGTCTTCGCCATCGCCGCCACCCTGCTGGTGCTCGACGTCGCGATCCCGGCCGGCCTCACCCCGGACGACTACCGCCAGGCGCTGCACGACATCCTCCCGCCCCTGGCGGCGTACGGGCTGAGCTTCCTGGTGATCGTCGAGTTCTGGCGCGGCCACCGCGAGATCTTCGAGTACGTCGGACGCCCCGACACCACCCTGACCAGGCTCGCCCTGCTGGAACTCGGCCTGGTCGCCCTGCTGCCCTTCCCGACCGCCCTGCTGTCCGAGTACGGCGACCAGTGGCAGTCGGTCGCCATCTACTCCGCCGGCGTCGCCGCCGTGGACGTCGTCCAACTCGCCATCGTGCTGCACCTGAAGGCCCACCCGGGCATCCTGCGCACCGGGCTGCCCCGCCACGTCGTCCGCGCGCTCGTCATCGAACTCGTGGGCACGAGCCTGGTGCTGACCGCCGTCGTCGTCATCTCCTACACCTTCACCTCCGCGACCAAGTGGCCCTGGCTCGCCCTGATCCCGCTGAAGGTCGCGGCCGGCCGCTACGGCCGACCGGACGAGGCGAACGGCTGACGAGGCGTAGGGCTGACCGGCGAAAACCCCGGTGCGCAGCGTCGCGGCCGTACGGGAGACTGCACCGGTGGACACCACCCCGGCCGCGGAACCGGTCGCCCGCGCCCTGGCGCTCGCACACGCCGCCGACCCCTCGGACCCGGACCAGGGCGAGTACCGGTCCCTGCTCCGGCAGGCCGCCGCCGACGGGCCCGGATCCCTGGCGCTCGGCCGGGAACTGATCCGCTCGCCCGACCCGGTCGACCGGGAGGCAGGCTGCACCCTGCTCGGCCACGCCGGCGACCGGCACGAGGAGCTCCGCGCCGAGACGGCCACCGCCCTGATCGGCCTGGCGCAGCGGGAGACCGGGAGCGGGGTCCTCGCCGCGCTGGCCCGCGCCCTCGGCGGGACCGCGGACCGGCGCGCCGTCCCCGTCCTGGTCACCCTGGCCGGCCATCCCGACGCCGGGGTACGGGAACAGGTCGCCGCCGCCTTCCCCGGGGTCGCCACCGACCTGCCGGACGGCCCCGACACCGCCGCGCTCATCACACTGAGCCGCGACCCGGACCCGCAGGTGCGCAACTGGGCGACCTTCGGCCTCGGCGTCCAGCTCGGGACCGACAGCCCCGCGATCCGCGCCGCCCTGTGGGAACGCACCGGCGACGAGGACCCGGACGCCCGCGAGGAGGGCATCCACGGCCTCGCCCGGCGACACGACCCGCGCGCCGTTCCGCTGCTCCTGGACCTGCTCGGCCACCCCGACGGCGCCCACACCCTGACCTTCCACGCGGCCGCCGTCCTGGGCGCCCCCGAACTGCTGCCCGCGCTGCAGACGTACGACCCCGCCGACCCCGGGGTCGACGACGCCCTGAACGCCTGCGACCCGGTGCGCCGCGCCCGCCTGGACGCCGCCGGCTGGGACCTGCTGCGCACGCTCGACCGGCTCCGCCCCGACCTGCGCGCCGCGCTCCGGGCACCACGCTTCGACCCCGGCCTGGACCTCGCCCTCGGAGCCGCCCCCGAAACCCCGCCCTACGACCTCGAAGCCCTCCTGCGCCGGGCCGCCGACGACCCCACCCGCGCCGCCGCCCTGGTCGCCTCCGACCACCCGCCGAACCCGGATCAGCCGAGCAGCTCCGCCAGCTGATCCATGAGTGCGGTGAGCCGGTCCCGGCCCGCTCCGCCGCGGGCGACGCGGAAGCCGTGCCGGTGGCCCCAGAACGCGGCCCGGACGGCGTGGAACTGGGCCCAGCGGCGCACGCGTTCACGGTCGAGCTCCGCGGCCTCGGCGAAGACGTCGACGGCACGGCGTACAGCCCTGGCCGGGTCGTGGGCGCCGAAGAGCGTCAGCGCCCGGGTCTTGAGCAGCGTGCCGCCGTCGTACCCGGGATCCCCGACGTGCCCCTTGGGGTCGACGGCCAGCCAGGGCTCGCGGTCGGCGCGCAGGATGTTCCCGGCATGGAGGTCGCCGTGCAGCAGGGTGTCCGGCTGGACACGGCCGAGCTCACGGACGGTCGCCAGCGCCGCGTCCACCGCGTACCGGGTCATGTTGTGCGGCAACTCCGACGAGTCCAGCCGTAGTTCTTCCTCCCAGGCGCCGGCCTCCTCGCTCAGTCGCGGCAGGCCGGGAGGCGCCGGGACGGCGAGCCGGTGACCGATCCGCCCGGCGACCCGCACCACCTCGTCGCCGTCCCCGTGCTCCGCCAGGGTCGACGGCCACACCCGTTCCAGCAGCATCCCGAAGCGCGCGTCGTCCCGCTCGTGCAGCAGCACCGCCCCGCGCCCGCCCCAGGCCGCGAACGCGTCCGGCTCGTGCACATTGCCCGGGTGCGGGAAGGACACCTTGAGCACCACGACCCCCACGCCCCGCCGCCGGGCCGGCACGACCACCCCGACCCCGCCGTGCATCACCGCGCCGTCCGGGGTGCAGTCCCATCGCTCCAGCAACTCCGCCACAATGGAGGGGAGTTCGGCGATCCAGGCGGCCCCGCGCGGCCCTTCGCGGCCGATGGTGCTGCGGGCGAACGCCTCGGGTGTCCGGATCATCCGGCCACCGTACCCCGCGCAGCGTCCACGACCCCGACCTCCACCGACTCGCCGACGGGAGGACGATCGGACCGATTCGAGTGGGACCCGGGCAGCGCACCGCCGGCCGGTGTCCACCGGAGCCGGCCGCCGGGTGGTCCGCCGGCCGGCTGATCCGGGTCGGGGTCAGGCCGGGGGGCGTTCGTCCAGGACCTGCTGGAGTTTGCCGGTGCGGGGGTTGGTGACCAGCTCGGACCGGGGGACCCACTCCACCTGGAGGTGGTGGATGGCGCCCGACGCCACCTCGGCCGGGTAGAGCGGCCGGGCCGTGTACACCGCGTCGATCAGGCTGCCGCTCAGGTCGGCGGGCGGCTGGTCGGTGTAGCCGAGGCGCAGGATCAGGCCGTCGCGGCCGTCCCAGCGCCGCTGCACCATCTGCATCCCGGCGATGAACCGGTCCGGGTCGGCCTCGATGAGGACCGCGCGGATGTCCTCGGTCGGCATCGCGACGGTACCGACCCGGGCGCCCTCGACCGAGCGGCCGAGCAGCCGGAAGCGGCGGCACTCGGCGTCCAGCCACTCCGCGCGGTCCCCGGCGGGGTAGCGGATGATCGGCATCAGGGTGCGGAACAGGTTGGTGACCAGGACCCGGCCGGGCACGCCCGGGGTGGTGACGGGCTCACCGGTCACATCGTCGACGATCTCCACCAGGGTCCGGTGGGGGAACGCCTCGTGCACCCGGACGTCGTCGCCCGGGACGGGCGCGGCGACCAGTCCCGCGTCCACCGAGGCGTAACCCAGCGACGAGACCGCCGCCTTGGGGAAGGCCCGGGACAGGATCGGCCGCAGGTCGGCGAAGAGCAGGTCGCCGCCGAACAGCAGCAGCTCCACCGAGTCGGCGCTCTCACCGCGCCGCACCAGGCACTCCGCCACCGAGCTGAGCTTCATCGGCTCGCCCGCCAGCACGTGGACGCCGAAGCTCGCGATCAGGTCGGCGATGTAGTCGTCGGAGGCGGCGCCGCCGACCGGCAGCCGGACGTTGTCGACCGGCGCGTGGTGCAGCGCGTTCTCGACGTACAGGAACCCGCCGTACAGCTCACCGGCGCAGAACAGGTTGGCCACCCGGTGGCCCGGCTTCAGCCCGGCCTGGACCAGACCCGCGCCGAACGCGGTCACCGAGTCGGCGTGTTCGGTGCGCGACCAGGGCGAGAGCTTCGGCGCGCCGGTGGTCCCGCCGGTCTTGTACACACCCGCGTCGGTCAGCGGCGCGGTCAGGACCTGGTTGTCCGGCCACCGGTTGGCGGCCCAGAACTCGGCCTGGTCGATGATGGGCAGCTCGGTGATGTGCGAGACGGTCCGGGGTACGTCGCGGTACACCCGGGCGTAGAACGGCGAGTGGGTGCGGGCATGGTCGACCAGTTCCTGAAGCGGTTTCGCGGGCACTGCCTCTCCTTGTCTGCCGTCGGTCTGTCTGCCGGTCTGCCGGTCTGCCGGTCCGCCGGTCCGCCGGCCTAGCTGCCGTCGGTGCCGGGGGAGTCCGGCCCGTCGGCGTCGGGTCGTCCGATCCAGGTACGGGCGAGCGTCTGCACGGCCGAGCCGTCGCGGTCGGCCAGCTTGTGGTCCAGGTACTCGGCCGCCCAGCCGTTGGCGGGGACCCGGAAACCGGGCCGCTCCGCGAGCAGCGTGCGCACCACGACCTCGGCGACCTCCGCCGCCGGCTGCCCCGCCGCCTCCCAGCCCTGGCCGCCCACCCAGGCGAGGTAGTCGGCGAAGGTGTCTGCGTACGGGCCCGAGGCGGCCTGGATGGTCCCCCGGTTGATGTCGGGGAACACCCCGAACTCGGTGTCCGGCACGAAGCCCGGCACCACCAGCGACACCGTCACCCCGTGCGCCCCGGCGACCGGGGCCAGGCTCTCCATGAACCCCTCGACGGCGAACTTCGCCGCACAGTACGCCTCGTTGAACGGCTGGCCGACGACCCCGTGCACACTGCCGATGGTCACCAGCCGTCCCCGGGCGGCCCGCAGCAGCGGCATCGCGGCCCGGCTGACCGCGATGACACCGAAGAAGTTCACCTCCAGGTTGGCGCGCAGCGCCGCCATCGTCGACATCTCCAGGGTGGGTTCGGAGTTGGAGACACCGGCGTTGTTGACCACCGCGTCCAGCCGCCCGTACGCCCGCTCGACGCCCGTCACGCACTCCGCCACCGAGTCGGCGTCCGTGACGTCCAGCCGGCGCACGTCCAGCGTGACGCCCGCCCGGTCGGCGGCGGCGAGCAGCGCGTCCGCCCGGCCCGGTTCCCGCACGGTCGCCACCGTGGTGAACCCGGCCCGTGCCGCGCGGACGGCGGTGGCCAGCCCGATGCCGGAGGAGGTCCCGGTCACCAGGACCGTCCTGCCCGGGTCCGCCGTCATGACGCCGTCTCCGTCAGCGTCGGCTCGCTGCCGGGCCCGGCGGCGGTGGCCTCCGCCGCAGCGGCGCGCTCCCGTTCGGCCGCGTCCAGCAGCGGCTGGAGGCCCGCCGCCGGAAGGAAGGAGAACGCCGCCAGCAGGGTGCCGCCGGCCATCACCACCCGCGCCGCGTCCAGGACCCCCAGCGGGCCGGTCAGCAAGGTCACCGCGACACCGCCGACCAGCGCCGCCAGCGGGATCACCCCCCAGGTCACGGTGCGGAACGCCGCGTGCATCACCCCCTGGTGACGGGCCGACATCCGGGACTGCCGGATCGGCGCGCTGCACACGTTGATGCAGGACATGAAGAAGCCGTAGCAGCCCATCGTCACCGCGATCACCGGCCCGGCGGGCAGCGCGGGCGCCGCCAGCACGCCGAGCCCGACCAGGCAGTGCAGCAGCAGCGCCCAGGCCATGGTCCGCCCGGTGCCCAGGTGCCCGCTGATCCGCGGCGCGACCAGCGCGCCGACCAGGGCGCCCGCCGCGGCGACCGACATGGCCGCCCCGAACACCCCCGCCGAGACGCCCAGGCCCCGGTAGGCGAGGATCGGCAGCACCGTGACGAAGACCGGACCGCCGGAGTTGAGCGTCACCGCGGCCACCACCACCCGCCGCAGCACCGGATCGGCCCAGTTCAGCCGGAAACCCGCGGTCAGCCGCTCCCACACCGTGCCCTCGACGACCGTCCGCTCGCCCCACGGCCGCATGTAGCGGAAGCACACCGCCGAGACCAGGTAGCTGGCCGCGTCCACCAGCAGCGCCGCCGCGCCGAGCGCGCTGTACAGGGCGGCCGCGATCGACGGGCCGGCCACCTCGGACACCGAACCGCTGCCCTCCAGCCGCGAGTAGGCACCGACGAGCTGGTCCTCCTCCACCACGGCGGGGACGGCGACCAGGTACCCGACGTTGAAGAAGATGGTGGCGCCGCTGATCACCGCCACGCAGCCGAACAGCAGCGGGGTGGAGAGCGCGTCCTGCCAGTACGCCAGCGGGATCAGCGCCACCGCCGCCAGCCGTACCAGGTCGCAGGTCAGCATCGTGCGCCGCTTGTCCCAGCGGTCGACCAGCACCCCGGCGACCGGGCCGAGCAGCGGAATGCCCAGGTACTGCGCCATCGCCACCACGCCGACCTGGAGGGCACTGGCGTGCAGGGCGAAGATCATCAGGGTCGGCACCACGAACACGGTGACCCGGTCGCCGACCGTACTCACCGTCTGGCCCGCCCAGAACAGGTTGAACCCGCGGCCCAGCGAGGCCGGCCGGCGCAGCTTCACGACCCCTCCCGGACCACGAAGTCGGCCGTCTTCCCGGTCCGGTCGTTGCTGACCAGCGCGTCCACCGCGAGCACCCGGAAGGACTCCGGGTCGTGCAGGAACGCGGTGCTGAGGGTGAACGTCGCCGACAGCAGCTCCCGGCGCAGACCGTCGAGGTCCACCGCCGCATCCTGGCCGGCGAGCAGGAGGACGTCCACGCCGCTCGCCCGCCCCCCGGTCTCGGTGATCAGGACCTGGGCCCGGGACACCCCCGGCTCCCGCTCCACCCGGTCGATGATCTCGTTCACGTGCAGACCCAGACCGCGGACCTGCACCACACTGTCGCGCCGCCCGAGCACCCGCATCGCGGCACCCGCCCGGCCGCACGGACAGACCGTCAACTCACCCGCGTCACCGGTCCGGTAGCGCAGAACGGGGTTGAGCATGTCGGGGTTGAGCGTGGTGAAGTCCAGCAGGTCGCCCTCGCCGACGTGCACCAGCTGCTCGGGCAGCGGGTGGAAGGTGTCGGCCGGGCAGTCGGGCGTGTTGGTGCCGACCACCCAGGTCTCGGTGGAGCCGAACATGCCCCAGCGCCGCGCGTGCGGCGCGACCACCGCCATGTCCTGCTCGAGCTGCGGCTGCCACGCCTCGCCGAGCCACAGCACCTTGCGCAGCGAAGGCAGTTCCAGCCCGGCGGCCCGCGCCCGGGCGAACCACAGCCGCAGCACGCTGGGCGTCCCGCCGATCGCGGTCACCGAACGGGCGGCGAAGAACCCGAGCCAGTCCTCGTACTCGTCGGCGGTGACCGAGCCCAGGGCGATGACCTGGCACCCCGACAGGTCGGCCAGCCCCGCCGCCAGGAAGTGCGCACCCCACATCCGGCCCGCGCCCCAGGCGTTGACGAACACGTCCGAACGGTCCAGCGGCTGCCAGTGCGCGTACACCCCGGCCATGTAGAACCCGGTCGGCGCGTGGCCGACCTTCGGCGCGCCGGTGCTGCCGCCGCTCTGGAACAGCCAGGTGGCACCGGTCGCGGCCCGGGGCTCCAGGTGGGCGAGCGCGACATTGAGGTCGTCCTTGGCCAGCGGCGGCAGCGCGGCGAGCCCGTCGAGCGTCAGCGGCCCGTCCAGGGCGGCGTAGCGCTGGGCCAACTCCGGCACGGTACGCAGCAGTTCGAGGTTGCGCCGCGCGACGCCCAGGTGCGGGCCGGCCGCCTGCGGCGGCAGCGAGAACCGGCCCGTGATCTCGTCCGTCATCTCGACTCCGTTCCTGGGGTGAGGGTGACCGCCGTGCCGGCCGCGCCGTTGGCCAGCCACTTCGCGTGCGCGTCCCGGTAGGCGGCGAACCGCGCCCGGGTGATGTCGCGCTGCAGGGTGCGGCCGGGGTCGTCATAGTCGGGGGCGATCACCCCGTCCGGCTCCAGCTCCGAGAACCAGTACCGCTCGCCGTCGAAGAGGAAGTCCACGCAGAAGAACGGGATCGGCAGCCGCTCCGCGAAGTACGCCGTCGCCGCGGCCAGTTCCGGCGGCACCGGCGGGAACTCCATGATCCCGCCACGGCTGGCGTTGGCCACCGGCGAGCCCGGCAGCGGGATCCGCTTCATCACCGCGTACGGCTCGCCGTCCACCACGTACACCCGGTAGTCGACCGTGCCGTCCCCCAGGTACGGCTGGACGACCAGCGTGGTGTCGCCGCCCTGCGCCAGACTGGCCAGCCCCCGGATGTCCTCCCGGCTGCGCGCCAGATTGATGCCGCCGCCACCGCACCACCCCGACGGCTTCACGATCGCCGGGTACGTCATGTTCGCCAGCGCCACCTCGTACAGGTGCTTGCCGACATCGCGGCCGGTGCCGATCCGGACCGTGGGGATCGGCGGCACCGGAGAGCCGGCCAGGGCCAGCATGGTCGCCAGCTTGTCGTTGCCGACCAGCGAGACCTGCGGGGGGAACGGCAGGTAGAAACCGGCCTGTTCGAGCACCGCGTACAGCTCGTACTGGTTGAAGATGTCCATCGCCTGGTACGGCAGCGAGTACAGCGCCGTGACGAACAGGGTGTCGCCCGGCGAGACCTCTTCACCGTCCACGTAGACCCGCGGGCGTGCGGGATCTGTGGCGTCCACCGCGACCGCGTCGGGCGCATGCCGGGTCCAGGACATCCCCGACTCCTCGGCGACCTCCGCGTACAGGTCCCAGAAGAAGTCCTGCCACATCGCCGTCGCCCGGGTCGACTCCCGGTCGGGGAAGATCCAGCACATCCGGCGCAGCGGACCGGGCCGCTGCGCCGGACCGGCGGGTTCACGCATCGTGGGTAGGCTCATTGCGATCCTCACAGAGAAGCGGTCGACGGCCGGTCGGCGAACCCGACGCCCGGTCCACGGAACTCCGCGACGACCACCCCCCGGTCGGTCGCGCGACAACACCGGCCCTACGGACCGACCCGCCGGGTGAGACCACGGGCGCGCGGCGACCCGGCACAGGGCCGGCGCGTCACAGCGGTGTCGGGGCTCATCCGGGTTCGGTACTCCAGCAGGGCTCGGGTGCGGCGCCGGACCGCTGACCGGCAGTGACGCACCGGCACGCTCCGGACGAGGAGAACTCTCGCAACGCCGGTGAGCCATGTCAATGGTTCGGTATCCGTAATGACTCTTCGTCAAATGACCGCACACCGAACCCAATCGGTGCACTTCTCGACCTGATCCGAAGGGGTGGACCGGGCCGCCCGACGACGGCATGATCGACCGGATGAACCGGATGACGGGCGACGCCGCACGCGGTACACCCCACTTCGCCGTCCACGAGGGCCACGCGGTCTACCGCGGCCCCTCGGGCGACGGCACCGCCCACAGCCACGCCGCCTTCCAGATCGCCGTCGCACCCGCCGCCGGCCACGTCACCATGCTCGACGGCGCCGGCACCCGGCACCGCGCGCGGGCCCTGATCGTGCCCCCACTGGTCCGGCACCGCCTGCTCGCCACCGCCCACCTGCTCACCGTCTACGTCGAACCGCACTGCGCCTTCGCCGACCGGCTGCGCCGCCGCTGCGGCCCCGACCCCGGTCTCACCGAAGCCGACGACCTGGCCGCCCTGGTCGGCCTCGACGACCTCGACGGCCTCGACGCCCTTGACGCCTTCGACGCCTTCGACGAACGCGATCGTCTCGGTCATCGCGATGACCGAGAGATCCGTGGGGACGGGGTCCGCCACCCCGGCGCACTCGACCCCCGTCTGCTGACCGCGATGGCCCTGCTCGACGACCGCCCGGACCTCCCGCTCGCGACCCTGGCCGCCACGGTCGGCCTGTCACCCCAACGCCTGCGCACCCTGGCCCGCCGGCAGTTGGGCATGCCGCTCACCCGCCACCGGATCTGGCTGCGGCTGCGCCGGGCCGCCGAAGCGATGCGCGAAGGCCGCTCACCGGCCGAGGCGGCCATGGCGGCCGGCTTCGCCGATCAGGCCCACCTCACCCGGCAACTGCGCGAGATGACCGGCCTCACACCCGCCGCGGTCATCCCGCTGCTGCGCCCGGAGGCCTCGGGCCCGGGCCCGGTTCTGTTTCCGGCACCGGCTCCGGGACCGGCTCCGGTTCCGGCTCCGGGAGCGGCTGCGGCTCCGGCTGTGGCACCGGCTCCGGGACCCGCTGCGGCTGCGGGTCCGGCTGTGGCTGCGGGCTTGGGCGGGCTGAGGGGTCGCGGTCAGTCCCGGCGGCCCACGTAGACCGAGATGGAACCGGTGACCGTCGTCACCACCTCAGCCTCGCGCACGTCCCGGAAGCCCGCCTCGGCGATCAGCTCGGGCAGCCGGCCCTCGGCGTTGGGCCGGGTGTCGGCCACACCGTCGGCGAGCTGCACGATCCGGAACGCCAGCTGCATCGACCGGGTGCGCTGCCACCCGTAGTCGGCCACCACCAACCGCCCGCCGGGGCGCAGCACTTCGTACATGGAGGCGAGCACCGCCCGCTTCATCGGCACCGGGCACTGGTGCAGGACGAGGCTGGAGACCACCGTGCTCGCCGAGCCCGCACCCAGCGCCCCGGCCAGGCCGTCGCCCATCCCCTCGAGCCACTCCACCGCCGCCCCCGCCCCGGCCGCCTTGCGGCGGGCCAGCGCCAGGATGCCCGGATCCGGATCGATGCCGATCACCCGCGCCCGCGGCTCGACCCGGTGGAGGAGCAGCGCTTGCGAACCCGTGCCGCAGCCCACGTCGACGATCACGTCCCCGGGCCTGGGAGCCGCATGCATCGTCAGCAGGCCGCGCCACAGGCGTTCGCGCAGCAGGGCGGCCACGGGGTCGTAGAGGCGGTTGGGCGCGAGGCGGCCCAGCGCGGGAGTGAAGGCTCGTTCCGTCATGCCCGCAGTCTCGGCCGCGCACCGCCCGGCGGTCTTGAACGAACCGCTCGCCCGCCGGGTGCCCGGTGCCCGGCGCCTGGCGGCCGGGCCCCGTCCTCAGGCGATCCGGCCGACCACGGCGCCGACCACGCCGAGCACGGCCACCGCCGCCGCGTTGGCGGTCGGGTAGAGGGCGAGGACGGCGACAAACTCGCGGATGATGGCGCTCGGCCAGTAGTACGGCGCCGTGTGCGCCCCGAGCACCTGGCCGGGCAGACCGGCCCGCCGTGCCAGCACGGCGGAGCGCAGCACGTGGAACGTGCTGGTGACCACCACGCAGCGGTAGCCGGGCCCGTGCCGGTCCTCCATCACCACCCGGCTGAACCGCACGTTCTCCTCGGTGCTGACCGACCGGTCCTCCTGGACGACCCGGTCCGCCGGGCAGCCCAGCGCGATCAGGTGGTCGGCCATCGCCTGCGACTCCGGCACCCGCTCGTCGTCGCCCTTGCCACCGGAGACCAGCACGACCGGCGGCCGGCCCCGGGCCGCCTGCACCCGGTACAGCCCCCAGGCCCGCTCGAGTCGGCCCGCCAGCAGCGGCGGCACCTGGTCGCCGTCGGTCAGCCCGGCACCCAGCACGACCACGAAGTCGACGTCCCGGCGGGTGGTCAGGCGCCCGTACAGGAAGGCGTAGCCGAGGAAGCAGACGAACAGGAACCCGAAGTACCCGGCGACCAGCAGGGTGCCGCCCGCCACGGCGCGCAGCGCCGGGGAGTCGATGTGCACGGCGGCGAGCAGCAGGGCGAGCAGCGCGAGCAGGGTGAGGCCGAGCAGCAGCGGAAGCAGGTTGGCGAGTCGGCCGCCCTCGGTCCGGAGCATGGTGACGCCGTTGGCGAGCAGGAAGAGCGCGACCGCGAGCAGGCCGACCCCCGCGGCCGCGGGGATCGCCGCCGAGGCGGTGTCCACCACGACGGCCGGGAGCCGGGCCAGTTCGCCCAGGACCCCCGCGGCGAGGAAGAGCACGGACAGCCCGAGCAGGACGGCGTTGCCGAACCGCCGCCGGTCGCGGCGCACGCCGACGGCGAAGACCACGAGGAACGCGACGGCCAGAGCGTAGGCGGGCATGCGCGCATCCTAGGCAGGGACGCTGCCCCGCGGGCCGGTGCCGCGCCTCGGGCGCCGGGGCGGCTGGGCGGAGGGCGGCGGGGCGGCGGGTCGTTGGAAGGCGCCCTCCCGGCCGGGACGCCCGCTGCCGCTCCCGGTGCCCGGTGGGTGTCCGTCCATCATCCGGACAGGGCCGGGCTTTCCGTTATCCCGGCCGGCCCGAGGGATCTCCTGGGGTGGCAGGGGATCACCGCGCGGCCGCGAGGGGCGTGATCCCAGCAGTTCGGACGAGTTCCTCGGAGGGACACCGGTGTCACAGCCAGCCACGGCCACGCCCACGGATGCCGACCTCGCCGGTCGCATCCGGGCGGGCGGGGAGCAGTACCTGCCGGCGGCCGAGGAGATCCTCCGCCGTCACGCGGACGCGGTCCTCGCCCGGACCCGGCCGTGGTGCCGTGGCGGCCGCAGCGCCAAGGAACTCGCGGACGAGGCCTTCGCCGAGGTGTTCGCGGCGGTCGGCGCCGGGGGCGGTCCGTCCCACGCCTGGCGGCCCCGGCTGGTGGAGACGGCCCGACGGCACGCGGCACACTGGGCCGACACCGGGCGGGAGGCCGCCCTGTCGGCCGGTTTCGCGGCCCGGCTGCGGTCGCTGCCGCGGGTGGAACCGGGGAGCTCGGCGGCGGACGCGCTGGCCGCGGCCGAGGAGGCGTCGACGCTGCTGCGGGCGTTCCGGGAGCTGTGGGAGCCGTGGCAGGCCGAGCTGTGGCGGTCTCTGGAACCGGCCGCCGAGCGTCCGGGCGGCGGTTCGCCGGCGGGCCCGGAGGGGCCGGAGGGGGAGGAGACCGCCCCGGCCCTGTTCCCGGCCCCGGCCCCCGCCCCGGCGCCCGCGCGTGACGCGCTCTTCGACACGTACCAGCAGGTATACGTGTCGCGGACGTCCTCGCGGACCTGCCGCCAACTGGTCGCCAGGCTGGGCGACGCCGTGCGGCGCGACGTCATCGCCGCGGACGACGGCCTCGCGCGCCACCTGCACGGGTGCGCCGCCTGCAGCGCGGCCAGGGCCGAGCTCGCCGCCATCCGCGACTGGGACCGCGGGCCGCTCCGGCGGGGGCTGCTGCTGTGGACCGACGGCCCGTCGGCCGGCCCGGACGCGGGGGACACGGCGGCGGAGCCTGCGCCGGGGGCGGATGCGGCAGCGACCGTCGTCCTTCCCCGGGTCGCGGACCCCGAGGTTCCTCCGGCGGCCGCCGCCGGTCGCCGCGTGCCCGTGCCGCCCCGTACGGCGGTCGGCGTGGTCCTCCTGGTGGCCGCGCTGGCAGGGATCGCCGCCGCCACCACGGCAACGGACCACGCACCGGACCGGGGAGCCGCCGCTCCCGCTCCGGCCGGGCCCGCCTCGCCCGTCGCGCCGGTGAGCCCGCCGGTGTCGGTGACCCCGTCCGAGTCCCCGTCCGCGAGCACCCTGCCGTCGGCCGAGGCCTCCGCATCGGACGGTGCCTCGCCCGGGGCGTCCGGCCCCGGCTCGTCGGCCGCTTCGCGCAGCGCGTCGGCGGCCACCTCAGCGGGTACGTCGGCCGGTACGTCCGCCGGAACGTCCGGTGGGGGCGCACCGTCGCCGGGGCCGCTGCCGGGGGCCTTCCGCCTCATCGACGTCGCGGGCGGGCTCTGCGTGGGCAGCGTGGGCGACACCGCGACGGCGCTCGCCCTGCTGCCCTGCACCGCTGACCGGTCACAGGCCTGGCAGCGATTCGCCGTGGGGAACGACCTCTACCAACTCCGCAACGCCGAGAACGGGCTGTGCCTCGACGGCACCAGCGGTACGGGCAACGTGGTGGCGGTGGCTCTGCGGCCCTGCCGTCCGGCCGGGCAGTACCCGGAGCAGCTGTGGCGGTTCGCCGTGGACAGGACGCCGACCACCTTCCGGCTGTGGTTCGCCCCGCAGGTCGCCGGGAGCGACTACGGCTCGCACCTGCTCGGCCCGAAGGACTGGTCGGGGAGTGCGCCCCCGCCGATCGGATCGCCCATCGTCCAGCAGCCCAACTACTACAACGACGACGCCTTCGTCTTCACGACCGGCTGACTGGCTGACCGGTTGACCGGCGGCCGACCGGGTCCGCCGCCGGCCGGGTCCGTCGGCGGCCTCCGTCGCAGGCCTCGGCGGCGGGCGGCGGAGGGTGCTTCAATGTCCCCCATCGGATTGACAGTTGATCAGATGGAAGCAGGCAACGGGGATGAGAAAGTCGTACTACGCAGCGCACGTCTACATGATCCTGGGAGTCGTGTCGGGGCTGTACTACCGGGAGTTCACCAAGGCCCACGACTTCACCGGCGACACCCAACTGGCCCTCATGCACACCCACCTGCTCGCGCTCGGGATGCTGGGCTTCCTGATCGTCCTGGCGCTGGACAAGCAGTTCCAGCTGTCCGGCACCAAGCTGTTCACCTCCTTCTTCTGGTTCTACAACGCTGGTATCTCGGTCAGCGTCGCGATGATGTTCGTGCACGGCACCGAGACCGTGCTCGCCGACCGGGTCCCCGAAGCCGTGCCGCTGATCGCGGGCCTGGGGCACATCCTGCTCACGGTCGGGCTGATCCTGCTGTTCGTCCTGCTCGGCAAGCGCCTCAAGGAGCCCGCCGCGACGGCCGCCGCGACCGGGCCGGAGCCCGCGCAGACCTCGGCCTGACCGGACCGCCCGTCCCGCCGCGGGCCCGGGCCCGCGGCTGTCGGTGCCGCCTGCCATGATCTGCGCATGCTGGAGATCGTGGTGCGGACGGAGAGCCAGGAGCGGCACGTGCGCGTGTCCGTGGCGGAGCCGGCCGGGCTGGTACGGCGCCTCGGCGGCGACGGGGACAGGTTCCTGGTGGTCCAGCGGATACCGGACCTGCCGCACGATTTCGCCCAGGTCCTGTACCGGGCCGGTGGCGAGTACACGCTGGAGTACCGGGCCGGCGCCGCCGACCGGCACTTCGAGGCGGTGGCCGCCGACCCCGAGGCCGTGACCGCGGCGCTGACCGGGTGGGCATGCCGGGAGCCCGGCTGGGATGCCGGCCTCGCCTGGTCGCTGCTGGACCTGGGGCCGGGGCCGGGGCCGGTCGGCTGGGTGGCACCGCCGGCGCTCGAGGCGGAGGAGCACGAGGCACTGGTGCAGCGGCTCCGGACGGCGCTGGTCGGCGGGTACGTCACCCGCGCCGAACTGGCCGAACTCGCCGAGGAGTACCTGGTCACGGGGGACCGCAGGCCCGTCTCGCGTGACCAGGCCGAGGCGCTGGCCGACCTGATGTGGCTGGAGCGGGTGGCGGAGCAGGCCGGGTGGCAGGGCGAGACCGATCCGGAGCGGCTCACCCGCGCGTTCTCCGCCCTGCGGGACGCCGGGATCACCGCCCGCGAGGACTTCACCTGTTGCCGCAGCTGCGGCCAGGCGGAGATCGCCGCCGAGGCCGGTCCCCACGATCGCGGCTTCGTCTACTTCCACTCCCGGTGCACGGACTCCGCCGCGGCCGGCCACGGCCTGATGCTCCTCTACGGCGGCTTCGACGGTTCGGCCGCGACCACCGGCGCCATCGGCCACGAGATCGTCGCCGCGCTCGAGGCAGTCGGACTACCCACCGCATGGGACCAGGACCCGGACCGGGCGATTTCCGTCGCCCCGCTGGAGTGGCGCCGCCGCCTGGTCGGCTAGGTTCTGTCCGGCGGATCGTGTGATCGCCTCGCGTGGACCATCGTGTTGGTCGTGGGGCGGGGCGATCTGACGAACGACCAGGGGGTGCAACTGGCACCACATCTGCCGACACGGTATGACAAGCGTGCCTACGTCTTCCACGGCACCGTCACCGTCGCGTCGATACGCCTCTGCCTCGGACCGTGATCAGCCCTCGTCCGGAGCGTCGGCCCGCTTCGCCAGTTCGGCGGTGATCTGACTCAGCAGCACCGTTGGCGACGGCATGACGGCGTACCAGGTGTTCGCGCTCTCGTCGGCGGCCGGGGCCCACGCTGCCACCACGGGAGTTCACAATGGTCGCCGGCCGCCAGCGGAGGCAGCGTCCAGGTCATGCCGTGGTACCGGCCGAAGTCCACACCCCAGGTGCTGAACGAGCGGTCGTACACCTCGTTGCTCAGCGCCGCCCACCGCCGGGGCGCCTCTCCCGCGTGGGCGGCCCCGCAGATCGCCTCCTCGTCGTTGCCTCCGACGGTGAGCCGGGTCGTCTCGTCCTCGACCGTGACAGCAGCCAGCGCCTGCCCTCCGTCCCACCCCGCGTCGGCTCCCTCCGGAAGCCGCGCCGGAAGCTCTGCCGAGAACCGAACGTGCCCGAGCGGCGCAGTGGCGTCGATCCGCCACACTGCCGCGCGGCAGCCGGTCAGCGGCCCCCAGTTCTCGGAGTCGAGCTCGGGATCGTACGGGGTCAGCAGCAGCTCGACGCGGGCCCCGGGAGTCAGCCAGCGTGCAAGCGTACGGTCACCCGGCAGCTGGAACAGCTCATCGGGCAGCAGCGGGAGGCCAGTGTTCCCGATCGTCGTGGCGAAGGCCATTGAGCCGAATGGCGTGTCGATAGTCGGCTGAACGGCGGACGACAGGCGGATGCGCGGGACGGTAGGGAGCAACACCGCCCCAGCGTACTGCGGTGTCACGTGCCAAGATCCGCCGGACAGAACCTGGCGCCGTTCCCCCCCGAAGCCCTGGTCGGCCGGGAACGGCCGGCGGGTGGTGAGTGCTGTGGCCGTGTTGGTTCGCAGGGGTGGCGATGGCAGGTGTGGGAACCCGGCCGCGCATCTGATCATCTCTGCCGACTATCCTCTCCGCAGGGGCCCGGTCGGGCGCCGGAGCCGGGGGAGCAGCAGGTGGCGGAAGGTTCGCTGATCGAGGAAGTGCGCGCCGGCCGGGCGCACATCGTTCGGGAACTCCTGTGGGCGGGGGCTGACCCGGAGACAGTGGACGCTGACGGGGTTCCGGCGCTGTGCCTCGCCGTCGGCGCGTTCGACGGCTACATGGCGGAAACCCTGCTCGACGCGGGCGCCGACCCGCTCCGTCCGCTGCCCGACGGGAGCACACCACTGCGGCGGGCCGTTGCGTCCGGCTATGCCGGCCTCACCACCAGCATGCTCAGACATACTGCGAACCGGCTCACCGAGGAGGAGCAGGCAGACCTCCTGGCCTGTGCCCGACACTGGTGCGGCTCCGGCGTCGAAGCCGGACTCCGCCACGCGACCGGCGCCACCGGCCCGGCCGAAACCCGCAGGATCGCGGACCGGTACAGCATGAGTGAGTACGACGTGACAACGCTCGCAGGGGTGAGCGTGTATGACGGTCACGCCGCTGTTCTCATGCGCCTGGAGGCGGAGTTCGGGGTGCATCGGTCCTTCGACGACTTGCTCGCCCGGGCACTCGTCCGCGCCGACGCGAGACACGCCGACTGGTGGTCGGCGACGGCCGTGCTCGCCGGCCGACTCGACGAGGAGACCTGGGAGGCCGCCCTGGCGTTGCGTTTCGACCCTGATCCCCTGCACCGGCTGTTCGCTGCGGATCTCGTCTGGCTCTTCGCCATCGCCGAACGTCCGATCCTCTCAGGGACGTACCCCTTCGAGGGGCGGGCGCTGGACGTCCTCCTCCCGTGGGCCGTGGAGGAGACGCACGCAGCGGTGCTCGTGGCGGTGCTCCGCGGGTTGGCCGAGCTCGACGATCCGAGGACCGAGGAGGTGGGCCTGGCCTACCGCGCGCACTCCGACCCGCGGGTGCGCATCCAGGTGCCGAGGTTTCTGTGCAGGACGCGGTACGCCTACACACATCCCGAGGCATTGAATGTGCTCGCCGCACTGGCCCGTGACCCCGACGCCGGCGTCCGCGAGGCCGTGTGCGAGCAACTCTACGAATTCACGGGCGGCGGCCCTGCCATTGCCGACATCCTTGCCGGATTCATCCACGAGGACGACCAGCTGGTCCGGATCAAGGCCGCCAGCGGCCTCGCCAACGCCGACGACCCCCGCTGTCTGGAGGGTGCCCGCCTGATCGGCCCGGTCGATCGTACGGAGTGGCAGGACACCTGGCTGCTCGATGCGGTGTCGCGCTACGAACGGCGCCGTGACGGCTGAACCGATCGGCTCGCTGCCATTGCGTCAAGACCGACCGGCTCGACCACGCCGACTACCCGTGGGCTCTTCCGCCCTGCGACGTCCACCGGGCGCCGAGGCCCACCACGACCGCCGCCCTGAGGCCGGAGACCGGCACGCTGCCGCCGAACGCTCGGCCGGCTCCACCACTGCCTGCAGAAGCACATCCCGTTTGGCGAAGCCCTGGCCTTCCGCGCCCGGCTCATTGCTGCTGCCAGACGTGCCAGACGTGGTGGCGGCACAGCGCGGGCGGCGTCTCGACCTTGTCATTCGCGTGAGCGGCTTCTGGCGAGCGTCGCGATCACGGCCTTCGCCTCGGTGGGCCGGTTCGCGAGTCGGCCCGCCTCAAGGATCGCCTCAGCCGTCATCCGTTCGCCGATCTGGTGCGCTCGGTGGACTGCATCGACGTTCAACTTTGCGGCCAGCACCAGGAGCCACCGCATGGCCTGCACAAGATCGGGAGCGGTCCCGATGCCGTCCCGGTACCAGTCGGCCGCGACATCGGCCGCACCGTCGTGCTCACGCTCGGCCGCCCGGACGTACCAGCTCAGGGCTTCTTCGGTGCGGTTGTCGGCGGCCAGTTCGTCGCCCAGCAGCGCGGCTGCCGGGAGGATGTCGCTGTCGGCGGCCTGGGTGAGCAAACGGATGTATTCACCGCGATTGGCGCCTCGGGCGCCCTCACGCAGGACGGCTGCGGCGTTGAACGCCCCGTAGCCGTCTCCCTTGTCGGCCGCCGCCCGGAACAGCTCCAAGGCACGGCTCTGGTCCTTCTCCACGCCCTGACCGTTGATCAGCATGAAGCCGTACGTCCGAAGGCCGGCGGCGTGGCCGGCCGCGGCCGAGGCTTCGGCATAACCGACCGCCATGGGAAGGGCGGCCTCGGTGAAGTAGTCCATCAGGATGCCCGCCATCAGCGCCTGAGCATCAGGGTCTCCCGCATCCGCGAGCGGTCTGATGCGCGGCGCCGCCACCCGGCTGACCGCGTTCGCACCGTCCAGGCTTCCCAGCTTCGCCGCCTCGAGCCAGGCGAGCCCGGCAGCCAGCCACCGTCCCGCGTCGGCCTCCTCCCGGCCGGCAACGAGGAACTCCTCAATCCGCGCCGACCGGGGCGCAGGTCCGGCGGAGGTCACAATCGGCTCCCGGGTGGTGCGAGTTGGCGATCCGCCGATTCAAGCAGAAGACCCTTCTCTCCAAGTCGGCGGCCCCTTCCGCAGGCCCGACCGAACCGCCGTCAGGCCAGGGAACGGACGAACCCATCACACAACCTGTTCGGCAAGGCCTGCCATGTGACGCTGCGGCTCGACACGTTGGCATCGGGAGGTGTCTTCTCGCTGCGGCTGCGGCTGCGGCTGCGGCTGCGGGCGCGCTCGGTGCGTCGGGCGGGCAGGAGGTCGGGGCGGCGGGCGTTGGCGTTGTCACGTGGACCAAGGCGCTGTTCCGGCGCGCGGCTGTGGAAGTACGCCGCATCGTGGGAGCGCTTGTAGATCGCAGCCAGCCGGTTCGGACGGCCCGCGAAACCGCAAACCCGGTGAACCTGTGCGGTCACAGCGCTAGGACGTCGGCGGAGTGGCGGGCGTCGTACGGGGAGGCGGGCCGTCGGTGGGGTCGAACACCGTCAGGGCGGCCGACACGAGCAGGGCCGGCAGCAGGGGGGCGGCCGGGTGGAGCCAGCGGAAGGCGGCGCCGGCGGCTGCCGCGCCGGTGATGAACTGGCCGACCACGGCGAGGTTGCCCGCGAGGAGGCGCCCCCGGCCGACGAACTCGGCGATGGTCGAGGTGAGCAGGCCGGTCAGGAAGGCGGTCGGGGAGCCGCCGCCCGCGGTGGCGCGGACGCCGGCGTTCTGGCAGCCCATCGCCGCCGCCGTGAGGACCAGCAGCGTCGTGCGGCGGGCGGCGTCGGGGTCGCCGTCGGAGATCAGCCAGCCCGCGACCACGAGCCAGAGCAGTACGGCCTCGAGGAGCAGCCCCCGCCTGCCGGAACCGGGGAGGCGGCCCCGGCCCGCCGCCAGCAGGGTGCCGACGGCGGCCCCGAACACGTAACCCAGCAGCGTCGCGCCGACCGAGCGGGCCGCGCCGAAGTGCGCGGTGCCCACGTACACGCCCAGCAGGGCGGAGTTCGCGGTGACCACGCTGGTGAACACGCCGCCCAGGGCGAGGAAGCCGAAGGCGTTCGCGGCTCCCGCGGCGAGCACCAGCAGGCAGCGCGTCACGGCGGCCCGCCGCCCGGGCGGGTGACCGCGCGGCCGGCGCTCCGCAGCGGTCCTCATGGCGTTCCGGGGCCGGGCTGCGGCGCGGTGCCCGGCCGGCCGGGGCCACCGCCGTCGGCCGTCGCCCCCGCCGGAAGGAACCTCGGTGTCGCAGCCATGGTGTCCGGCCCTCCGCCGTGTCAGGTGAGGTACCAGAGATACCGGGCCGCCCGGGGCGGCGGCCGCAGCGCGCCGGTCGGGGCCGGGAACGCCACTCGTTGAGCCGGTCCGGCGTTGTCGAAGGTCGATCAAAAGTCTGAGCTTCCCTTGAGGCACACGACCCTCGCATGCTACTTGACTGATCATCACAAGGCATTCGCACAAGGGGGATTCGTTCACACCATGTCCACACCCATGACCCGTCGCATCGCCACCACCGTCGTCGCCGGCCTGGCCGCCGCTGCACTTCTGGGAACCGGAACCGCGAACGCGTCGATCATCTCGAGGGACGCCCTGCGGATCGCGGGCTACGAGAACACGCTCAGGAGCAGCACCGAGCCCGGCGCGGCCGAGACGCTCCAGCAGTTCGACGCGCTCTCCCGCGAGCAGCAGGTCAAGTACCTCGACCACACCGAGGACCCCGACAACCTCAAGGCCCTGCTGGAGGAGGTCGCCGACGCCCCTGCGCCCGGCACCGGCGTCCACCGGCTGCTGAACCTCAAGGGCGGCGACGTCCAGCTCGAGACCGACGGCGACGCCAAGTTCACGCCGGACCCGGACGCCGCCGACGGTGACGCGGTTGCGGCGGGCGGCAGGCTGAGCAAGGGCTGGTGGGAGACCACCTACACGGTGAAGCAGAAGATCTTCGGTGTCACCGTCACCAAGTTCAGCCTGTGGGTGGACTACTACACCAACGGATCGCGGATCACCAAGGTCGACCACGCCGACTGTGCCAAGCGGAACTTCAACGCCGCCGTCTCCATCAGCCACAGCGTCCCGAAGGCGTCGCTGTACGGCGGCGAGGCCAACGGCGAGGTGATCTGGGAGGGGTCGATCATCTACCGGGGCTTCGGCATCGAGATCGACAAGCGCCACCACGTCACCGCCAACGCCTACGGCTTCAAGAGCGGTTACCTCAAGAACGTCTGATCCGCCCCGGCCCGCAGGCGTCAGCGGGGGAGCAGCAGGCAGAACTCGCGGCCGTCCGGATCGGCCATCGCCACCCGGCCGGCCAGGGCCCGGCCGCCGACGCCCGGGCCGCCGACGCCCGGGCCGCCGTCGAGCAGGGTCGCGCCGAGGCCGGTGAGGCGGGCGACCTCCGCCTGCGGGTCGGCGTCGGCGGGGACGGCGAGGTCGAAGTGCAGGCGGCTGCGCCCGGCCTTCGGCATCAGGGGCGGGCCGCCCCAGGTGAGCTTCGGGCCGCCGAGCGGCGAGCGGATCGCGGTCTCCTGGTCCTGGTCCCAGACCAGCGGCCAGCCGAGCGCCCGGTTCCAGAAGTACCCGACCTCCTGCGAACCGTCGCAGGCGAGCGCGCCGAGGAATCCGCACCCGGCGAGGAACTTGTTGCCCGGCGCGATGACGCAGAACTCGTTGCCCTCGGGGTCGGCGAGCACCACGTGTCCCTCCTCCGGGCGCTGGCCGACGTCGGTGTGCCGGGCGCCGAGCCGCAGCGCCCGGTCCACGACCGCCTGCTGGTCGTCCGCGGAGGTGCTGGTCAGGTCGAAGTGCATGTGGTTCTGGACGGTCTTGGGCTCCTCGGACGGGAGGAAGCGGAGCGGGAACCCGGTGTCGTCGTCCGGCAGGACCGTGAGACCGCCGGCGGGGCCGCCGGGGGAGTCGCCGGTCAGCTCGCGGCCCAGCAGGTCGGACCAGAAGCGGGCGAGGCGGAGCGGGTCGTTCGCGTCGAAGCAGAGTGCGTGGAGGTGCGACGTCATCCCCGGACATCTCCGATCACAGGGGCAGTTGGGCAGGTACTGACTAGCGCCCGCGGGTGCTCGCTGGAGCCTGCCGAGGCGGCGTCACGCCGTCAACCGATTAACGGTTCCGTGGTGGCCCGCGGGACGGCGTGGCGGCGGGTGCCCGGCTCGGGGGACCGCCCGGCGGGCCCGTATGCTGGGCGGGTGACACCGAGATCCGAGCAGGGGCCAGTGCTGCGCGCGGACGCGGCCCGCAACCGGGCGCTGGTGTTGCGCATCGCCCGCGAGCAGCTGGCCGCCGGTGACGACTCGCTCCAGCTGAACGCCATCGCCAGGCTCGCCGGCGTCGGGGTCGGCACCGTGTACCGGCACTTCCCCAACCGCCACGCGCTGCTGGAGGCGCTGTCCGCCGAGCGGTTCCAGGAACTGGTCCTGGAGGCCCGGGCGGCCGCGGCCGACGAGGACGCGTTCGCGGGGCTGGGCCGCCTCCTGCGGTTCACGCTGTCCCGTGCGCTGGCGGACACCGGCTTCGCCGCCGTGCTCGAATCCGCCAACGACGCCGAGGCGCACACCTCGGCGATGAAGGCCGAACTCGACGACGCGGTGGCCCTCCTGCTCGACCGGGCCCGGCTGACCGGTGTGATCCGGCCCGGCCTGCGGGCGGGCGACGTACGCCGGCTGCTGTGCGGCATCGAGCACGCGGTCCGCTCCGGCGACGACGACTCCGCCCGGGCCGACGTCTACCTCGACGTCCTGCTCGAAGGCCTGCGCCCCCCTCGCTGAACCCCCGCCGGCCCGTCCTCGCCGAACCCTCCTGGCCGAGCGCCTCCCCGTCGAAGTCCGCCGTGTGCGGCGCCGGGGGCGGCTGCGGCAGTTAAACGGATAGGTATCCGATTGTGCTAGCGTGCTGCCATCGAAACGGATTCGTATCCGCTTTCTGTGGATGCGGCGAAGAAGGGCGGGGCCATGGAACAACGAGCGGTCATCACGGCGGGAACCGGCGGCATCGGACTGGAGACCGCCGTCGCGCTGGCCGAGCGCGGCCTCGCCGTCACCGTGGTCGGCCGGGACGCCGGGCGCGGCGCCCGCGCGCTCGAACGGATCGCGGCCACCGCCACCGGCGCCGAACCCCGCTTCCTGGCCGCCGACCTCGCCTCGCTCGCCGAGGTCCGGGCCCTCGCCAGCCGGCTCGCCGCCGAGGGTCCGCTGAAGGTCCTCATCAACAACGTCGGCGCGATGTTCGCCGATCGGCAGCGGACCGTCGACGGCATCGAGGCGACCTTCGCCGTCAACCACCTCTCGCCGTACCTGCTGACCGAACTGCTGCTGGACCGGCTCCGGGCCGGCGGACCCAGCCGGATCGTCAACGTCAGCTCCGGCGCGATCCGGGTCGCCAAGCGCACCTTCGACGCCGTCGAACCGCCCGGCGGCTACTACGGCTTCCACTGGTACGGCCGCGCCAAGCTCGCCAACCTCGCGTACACCCTCGACCTGGCCGAGCGCCTGCGCGGCACCGGGGTCACGGTCTTCGCGGCCGACCCCGGCGGTGCCGCGACCGACATGACCAACGGCACCATGACCTCACCCAGGATCGTCTCCCCGGGGCTGCGCCTGCTGTGGCCCCTGGTCCGGCGGACCTTCGAACGGTCCACCGCCGGCCCCGCGTCCGCCGCGGCCCGGCCGTCGGTCTTCGCCGCCACCGACCCGTCCCTCGACGGCCGGACCGGCCTGCTCATCGGCCCCGACGTCCGGCCCGTCCCCGCCTTCCGCGGCAGCACGGACCGCCGGACGGTCGACGACGTACTGAGGCTCAGCCGCGAACTGGCGCCCGTCCCGGCCACCGCGTGACCGCCCGAGCGGCCCCGGCCTCCGTACGGCGGTGTCCGGGCGGGCCGCTGCCGCTCCCGGTACGGTGCATGCCGTGACTGCGGAGACCGGAGCGGGGACGGAAGCCGGGACGGCTACGGGAGCTGATGCGGGGACGGCTACGGGGAAGGAAGCGGGGACGGATGCAAGCGGGTGGGAGTCGCGGCACCGGGCCGCGTACGGGTGCGGGGCGTGGGAACGGGCCTGCGCCCAGGGCGCGGTGCTGACCGCCTGGTACGGGCAGCAGGACCCGCTGGGCGGCGCCGCCACCCGACAGGGGCTGTCCGCCGGGCGCGGATCCCGGCCGAAGTGGCCCTGGGGGAGCGGCCCGCACACCGTCGCCCTGGTGCTGTGGCAGACCGCGTGCGAGGCCGGGATCCTGGTCGACCAGGTCCCGCTGGCCGACGCCGTCCGCCGCTGCGGTCCCGGATCCGGCCCGCCGGCGGCCGGCCCGCTGCCCGACGCCGGCCTCGGCGGCGGTGTGGGCTTCGGCAGCCCGGAGTCGGTCGCGGCGGTCGGGCCGGTCCTGCGGGCCCACCTCACGGCCGACCTCCCACACCCGCGCCCCGCCGGGACGCGGCTGACGCTCGGCCACCGGGTCCGCGAACTGCGGGCGACACCCGACTGGGACGGCGGCGACTGGCCGGCCGCCCTCGCCCGGGCCCGCCGGGCCATGCAGCGGGCGGAGGACCTGCGGGACCGGGGCATCCGGCACCCCACCGCCGCCGAACGGGACTGCTGCGGACGGCTCCGGCTGGACCGCGCACCGGCCCGCGGAACCGCGACCTGGCGGGCGCGGGCCGCGTACCTGGTCGACCTCGCCACCCGGCTGTCCGCCGCCGCCGACGCCCTGCCGGGTGAGGGCGACGGCGAGCCCGGCCCGGCGGCCCAGGTCCTCGGGGCCGTGGCCGGTGCGTGCGCCCTGCTGTCCACCGCCCTCGAGGAGGTCCAGCACCTGTGGGCCGCCGAGCCGCAGGAACCGGCCGACCCGGCCGGCTGGGAACTGCTGCACGTACCGGGCCCGCTGCTCACCCAGACCGAGGAGACGGAGGACCTGGTCCGCGCGGCCTCCGTCTTCCTCTGGCTCCTCGCCTGCGGCTGAGGGACCTCGCCGACCCGCCGCGGCCGGCCCGGGACCTGTCCTAGCGGGTCCCGAGCCGGTGGGCGGTGCCCGCGGCGACGGCCCGGAGCTTGTCCGGGTTGGCGACGTTGTGGATGGTGGTGATGCGGCCCTCGGCGTCGAAGTCGAAGGTCACGGTCGCGACCACCCGGCCGCCGCCGCTGAACAGGATCCCGGGGCCGCCGTTGAGCTCGACCAGGACGGCGTCCATGTCGGCGGGCTCGATGCCCTGGTAGGTGACGGTGCCGATGGCGGCGAACCAGGCCGCCACCGTGGCCGCCCCCACGACCGGGCGCATCGCCTGGCGGACCTTGCCGCCGCCGTCGGTCCACAGCGTGACGTCCGGGGACAGCACCTCCAGCAGGGCGTTGACGTCCCCGCCGGTCGAGGCGGCGAAGAACCGTTCGGTGACCGCGCGTTGGCGTCCCCGGTCGGCGGTGAAACGCGGTCGGCGCGCCCGGACGTGCGCACGCGCGCGGTGCGCCGCCTGCCGGACCGAGGCCTCGGACCGCTCCACCGCCTCGGCGATCTCCGCGTGCCGGAAGCCGAAGACCTCGTTGAGCACGAACACCGCCCGCTCCAGCGGGCTCAGCGTCTCCAGCACCACCAGCATCGCCATCGACACCGACTCGGCGTCCACGGCCGCGTCGGCCGCGTCCCCGCCGGTCAGCACCGGCTCCGGCAGCCACGGCCCCACGTAGGTCTCCCGCTGGTGGCGGGTGGAGCGCAGCCGCTCCAGCGCCAGGTTCGACACGATCCGGGCCAGGTACGCCTTGGGGTCGGCCACCTGCGACCGGTCGGCGGCCGACCACTTGATCCAGGCGTCCTGGACGGCGTCCTCGGCATCGGCCGCGGTGCCGAGGATGCGGTAGGCCACCGAGAACAGCAGTGCGCGGTGCTGGAGGAACACCTGCTGGCCGGGGTCGGCGGACGGCCCGGTCACCGCTGCCGCCCGATCCGGGTGAAGCGGCCGCCGCGCGGCCAGAGCGCGCCCGAGGCGGGCATCTTCCTCATCCGGCCGTACGTCGGCCACGGTGCAGCAGTCACCACCTCTTTGTACCAAGCCGCCCGACGGCCAGTCAGATGGACCCGGCGCGGGCTGTCGTCGGGCCGGGTGAACTGGACGACGGCGTCGTGCCGCCCGAGGCTCACCGGCGTGTGGTAGTACCCGAAACGGAACGGCCGGGGCCGCCGGCCCGCCAGCTCGCGCAGGACCGACACCGCCGCGTGCACCCCGGTCGGCATGCCGCCCTGGCAGGTGCCGTGCAGGACGCCGTACCGCTGGCGGACGGCCGCCGCGTCGCCCACCGCGTACACCTCCGGATGGGACACCGACCGCAGCGCCTCGTCGGTGACGATCCGGCCGCGCTCGTCGACGCTCAGCCCGGCGGCCGCCGCCAGCGGCGACACCCGGGTACCGCTGGTCCACAGGACCGCGTCGGCGGGCACGCTCTCGCCGCCGGCCAGCCCGACCGCGCCGGGCAGCACCTTCACCACCTCGACCCCGCTGCGCGCCCGCACGCCGAGGCGGACCAGCGCGGCCCGCAGGTACGCCCCGGCCTTCGGGTTCATGGCCGCGCCCGGCTCGGTCCGGCCCAGCAGCACGACCCGCAGGCCCGGGTACTGTTCGGCGATCTCCGCGGCCGACTCGATGCCGGTGAGGCCGGTGCCGACCACCACCACCGTGCCGCCGCCGTTCCCGCCGTGCTCACCGCTGCCGCCGTCGAGCTGCGCCAGCCGCCCGGCCAGCACCTCGGCGTCCTGGGCGCTGTTCAGCGTGTGGGCGTACTCGTCGGCGCCCGGTACCGGGATGGTGTCGGCGACCCCGCCCAGTCCGTACACCAGGGTGTCGTAGGGCAGGACGCGGTCGTCGTCGATCCGGACCGTCCTGGCGTCCGCGTCGACGGCCGTCACCCAGCCGCGTTCGAACCGTGCGCCGGTGCCGGCCAGCAGCTCCGGGATGCTCAGGCGGGCGAGCTGCTGCCCGGTGCCGGTCAGGTGCAGCCGCATCCGCTCGGTGAACCGTTCCTGCGCGTTCACCACCGTCACCTGCACGTCCGCCCGGCCCCGGGTCCTGGCCGCGAGCTGGACCGCCGCGGACATCCCCGCGTAGCCCGCGCCGAGGACCACCACCCGGTGCACGGTCTCGGTCCCCGTGGTGCGTCGCTCGTTCATCGTTCCGCCTTCCTCCGGCTGCTGCTGATGACCACGGGATGGAAGATGCGGTGCCGTTCGTGACATCCGGCCGATGTGACGCGCGCCACAGGACCGCGGGGGCCGGGGCCGGGGTGGGGAAGCGGCTCCGGATCAGGTCGCGGTGCGGTCGAGGATCCGGGCGGCCAGGTCCTCGGCGAGCCCGGCCGCCGGGCCGCGTCGGCGGCGGGAGAGGGCCAGCCCCAGCCGGCGGCACGGGCCCGGCCCGGCCAGGGGGAGGGCGACGAGTCCGGGGTGGCGGGTCAGGCCGAGTTCGGGGATCAGGGCGATTCCGGCGCCGGCCCGGACCAGTGACTGGGCGAAGTCGTAGTCCGTCGCGGTGCAGCAGATCTGCAGGTCGATGCCGGCCAGCTCGGCGTACCGGGTGACCTGGGCGGCCGAGGCCCGGCAGCCGAGGATCCAGCGCTGGTCGGCGAGTTCGGCCAGCGTCGGCGGTCGGGACCCGGCGGCGAGCGCGAGCGGGTGGCGGCGGGGCAGGACCACGTGGAGCGGGTCCGCGCCGAGTGGTGTCCAGTCCAGGCCGGACCGGTCGCCGGGCCGGGCGGGCGGCGGGCCGTCGAAGTGGTACGCGAGGGCGAGGTCGGCCCGGCCCTGGCGGACGGCGGGCAGGCTCTCCTCGGGCTCCGCCTCCAGGACGGTCAGCGCCACCTCGGGGTGGTCGGCGAGGAAGCCGGCCAGTGCGGCGGGCAGCAGGCGGCGGCCGGCGCTGGCGAAGGTGGCGACGGTGAGCGAGGTCCGCTCGGCGGTCAGCCGGTCCAGGCGCTGCTGGGTGTCGGCGAGTTCGGCGGCGATCGCGTCCGCGGCCTCGACCAGCAGCCGGCCCGCGTCGGTGAGCGTCACGCCGCGGGTGGACCGTTCGACCGCAGGAACGCCGAGGCTGCGCTCCAGCGCGGCGATCTGCTGCGAGACGGCCGACGGCGTGCAGTGCAGCTCCTGCGCCGCCCGGTTGAAGCTGCCGTGCCGGGCGACCTCGCGCAGCACGGCCAGCCGCTGGACGTCGATCAACAGTTCTCCTTGGGATGGGGCGCGGAGATCGACACTACTGCTGTGGACCGGCCGGGCGCAGACTGATCACCGACGGCGCCGGGACGGGAACGAGGTTGTGAGATGGATGTGTGCGTGATCGGCGGGAGCCGCCACTTCGGGCGGAGGCTGATCGGGGACCTGCGGGACTCGGGGGCGGCCGTGACCGTCGTCAACCGGGGCTCGTCGCCCGCGCCGCACGGTGTGACCCGGCTGATCGCCGACCGCGACGACGAGGCGGCGCTGCGCGCGGCGCTCGCGGGCCGGTCCTTCGACGCGGTCGTCGACCAGGTCTGCTACTCGCCGCACCAGGCCGCCATCGCCGCCCGGGTCTTCGCCGGCCGCACCCGGCGCTATGTGCTGACCTCCACGGTCGAGGTCTACGCCGGGCCCGGCCGGCCTGCCGCGGCGCCGCTCCCCGAGTCGGCCGTGGATCCGGCCGCCTGGCCGGTGGATCTGCAACTGCCCTGGGCGGACGAGCGGTTCCGGGCGGCCCACTATGCCGAGGGCAAGCGCCAGGCGGAGGCGCTGCTCGCCCGGCAGGCGCCGTTCGAGGTGGCCGCCGTCCGCACCGCGCACGTCCTCGGCGGTGCCGACTTCACCGGGCGCCTGGCCCACTACGTCGGGCGGATCGAGCGCGGCCTGCCGGTGGTGGTGCACGCCGAGCCGCAGCCCGCGTCCTTCGTCCACGAGCCGGAGATCGCCCGCTTCCTGGCCTGGGCGGCCGCGGCGGACTTCACCGGACCGGTCAACGCGGCCTCCCACGGCACGCTGGACGCCCGCGCGTTGGCCGCCGCGGTGGGGCAGGTGGTCGGTGCGGAGCCGGTGCTGGCCGTCGGGGCGGGGGAGGAGGTCTCGCCGTTCTCCTTCGACACCTGCTATCCGATGGACACCGGCCGTGCGACCCGCCTGGGCTTCCGGTTCTCGTCGGTCCCCGACTGGCTGCCCCAGGTCATCGAGGAGGCCCGGAGGTGAGGAGGCCCGGCGACGCGTCGCCCGGGACCACCGGGGGACGGGCCGCCGGGCCCGGCTGCGGCTGCGGCTGTCAGGACACCGCGGTCCAGGACTGGCCCGGGGCGGCCGTGTTGGCGGTGTTGGTCACCACCCGTGACCCGGCGCCGGAGCCGCTGGTGTCGAGCACCAGGCCGGTCGCGACGTTGGTGATGGTCAGTGCGCCGGTGGTGGTGGACCGGACGACCCGCCACTCCTGCCAGGGGTTGCCCGGCGAGTAGTCGAGCAGGTAGGCGCTGTTGCCCGGCGCGGTGCCCGCGGCGAGCACGGTGTGCACATGGGTGCCGGTGTAGCAGTTGTCGCTGATCCGCACGGTGCCGTCCGGGTTGGCGGTGAAGGTCCACATCTCGGAGGTGTGGGTCGGCCACCAGGTGTTGACGTCCGCCGCCGAGCCCACGGGGGAGCTGCAGGTGCCCTCCACCTCCAGGACCTGTCCGCCGGTGCCGCCGGCGGACAGCGCGTGGTAGCGGCCGTCACCGACCAGCTCGGACGGGACGGTGGCGGGCAGCGGGGACAGCCGGTACAGCGCGGCGCCGTGCGGCGGCAGGTACGCACTCAGGGTGCCGCCGCCCGCGGTGGTCACGTCGGCGCCCGCGCCGGTCCACAGCTCCTTCGCCGAGTAGCCGGGGCCGCCCGCGCCGATCGCGGACAGGCTGGTGGAGACCGTCCGCGCGGCGCCGCCGTCCTGGTTGAGCAGCAGGACTGCGAGGTCGCCGCCGGCCAGCTGGCGCCTGAGCACCACCGGGTCGGTGGCGCGGTTCGGCGGGGCGCCGACCAGGGTGGCGGGCCTGCCGAGCGGGTCCTGGTCGACCGCGATGACGTCGCGGTTCTTGTACACCGTGAGGGCGGAGTCCGAGATGCCGGTGGACCAGGTGTAGCCGTCCCGGTTCTGCACCGTCTGGGCGGCGGTGCGCAGGTCGGCGCCGGAGATCAGCGGTGACGCCATCATCGACAGCACCGACATCTCGGTGCGGGACTCGTCGTCGGTGAAGGGCTTGTGGCAGACGCAGGTGTCGGCGGGCGTGCCCCACAGCGCGTAGGCGTACTTCCAGCCGGTGAACATCATGTCCATGTCGTTCCAGCTGCCCGGGCGCACATTGGCCGGGTAGTCCAGCGCGGTGCGCAGCTGGCCGTTGTACAGGACGCCGTCGATCTCGCTGTCGCGGTCGCCGCCGATCCGGCAGAGGTTGGCGACCTGCCCGCACCACACCCCGGTCGGGGCGTATCCCGGCGCCTGGAAGGCGGGGGTGCCGGCGGCCAGGATCACCGGGTCGGTGCGGGCCGGGTCGTCGGCGGCCAGCAGGTACGGCACCCCGGAGTGCACGGGCTGCGCGGAGACGCTCAGCGTCACCCGCGGGCGCCCCTGGGCGGCGGACGCGGCGTCGAGCTCGCGCTGGAAGGTCTGCACCCGGGCGTACATCGAGCGGGTCAGCTCCTTGCCCTCGCCCTGGGTCCAGTAGTTGTGGCCGTCGGGGCCGATGATCTGCGGGCCGTAGGGGCAGTCGTCGTACTTGACGTAGTCGACGCCCCAGGCGACGAAGTCGGCGGCGTCGGTGCTCTCGTGGCCGAGGCTGCCGGGGTGGCCCTGGCAGGTGGTGTAGGTGTCGGTGCTGTAGAGCCCGAACTTCATGCCCTTGGCGTGGGCGTACCGGGCCAGGTACTCGATGCCGTTGACGGTCCGTCCGTCGACGGTGCGGGACGGGAAGTTGCGCGGGTCGGGGATCAGGTGGCCGGTGGTCGGGTCGAGGCCGCCGCCGTCGGTGCCGCTGACCGGGTTGCCGGCGGCGTCGTAGAGCTGCATCGAGCCGTCGGGGTGGCGGACCAGGTCGGTGCTCTGCCCGGTGCGGTGCATCAGTGACCAGCCGTCGTCGATGGTGACGGTGTCGTAGCCGGCCGCGGCCAGGCCGTTGGCGGCCATGAAGTCGATGGTCTGCTCGACCTGCTGCTGGTCGACCTGGGTGCCGAGGGCGTTCCAGGAGTTCCAGCCCATCGGCGGGGTGAGGGCGGTGCCGTTGGCCAGGGCAGGGGCGAGGGCGGGGGACGCGGCCGGGGCCGGCGGTGCGGCCTGGGCGGACGCGCCGGAGGTGACGGCGAGACAGGGGGCGGCCAGCGCCAGCGTCAGGAGGACGCTTCTCAGGGCGTTGGTCCGGCGCCGTACCGGGGGTGCAGAGGGCATGCGGGCACTCCGGGGAGGTGGGGGAGGGCGGGGCGACAGAAACCAACAGGAGGTCGCCTGGCCGCTTGCGTGCTCCGGTGTCGGTCGGATTGCTTGCGGGACAACGCTCCTGACGGAGGCTTGCTGGGTGGAGTGTAATTGCACATGCGACATGACAATAGGGGTCGCGCTGAATTCTGTGCGGTCCTGCTGGATTGTGTTTGCTTGCCTCGTGCGGTCTCGCGGCCGTCCGGCGGTGGCGGACGCGGCCGTCCGGGTCATCGCCGCGCGTGCCGGGCCCGGCCGGCCGGGGTGTCGGCGGCCCGGGGAGCAGACTGGCGGTGGCCTGCACCGCGCCGGGGCGGGGCGGAGCGGCGGCGGAAGGGGTGTCCGGGGTGGCGGAGGCTTCGACGGGCGGGCCGCAGGCCGCCGGCGCCGAGGGGTCGGCGTACCGGCAGGAGTTGAGGCGCTCGCTCGGCTCCTTCCAGGTCTTCGCGATCTCGTTCGCGTTCATCTCGGTGGCGGTCGGCATCTTCGCGACCTACGACGAGGTGCTGCAGACGGCCGGGCCGGTCGGGATCTGGCTGTGGATCGTCGCGGCGGTGGGGCAGACCCTGGTGGCCCTGGTGGTGGCGCAGTTCGCGGCCCGCATCCCGCTCAGCGGCTCCTCCTACCAGTGGGCGTCGCGGCTCGGCAGTCCCAGGGTCGGCTGGTGGTTCGGCTGGCTGACGTTCTGCTACCTGGCGATCGCCGTGGTGGCGATCGACAACGCGCTGGCGAGCCAGGCCCTGATGCCGCTGGCCGGCCTCGCGGCGGACGAGGACACCGCGCGCCTGATCACGCTGGCGGTGCTGCTGGTCCAGGCCGTGGTCGCGATCGCCTCGACCCGGCTGGTCAGCTGGATCAACTCGGCCGCGGTGGGGCTGGAACTGACGCTGGTCGTGGTCGTCGCGGTCGCGCTGGTGGTCGTCGTGCTGGTGACCGGGGACGGCTCGCCCGGCAACCTGGTCTCCCGCGGTGTGGCCGCCGGCTCCCCGGACTACTTCGCCGTCGGCGGCGGGCTGATGCTGTCGATGATCATGGGACTGGCCACCCTGGTCGGGTTCGACTCCGCCGCCAACCTGGCCGAGGAGGCGAAGGACCCGTTCCGCAGCGTCCCGCGGGCGATCGTCGGATCGGTGGTGGCGGCCGGGATCCTCGGCCTGCTGTTCCTGATCACGCTGACCGTCGCCATCGACGACCTGCCCCGGATCAGCACCGACGGCTCCCCGGTGGCCGCGATCATGCACGCCCGGCTCGGACCGGTGGCGGAGAAGACGCTGCTGGTCGCCGTCTCGTTCGCGTTCTTCGGCGCCGGGACCGTGGTGATGGTCGCCTGCTCGCGGCTGATCTTCGCGATGTCACGCGACGCGCGGTTCCCCGCCCACCGCTGGATGCGGCGGGTCGACCCCCGCACCCGGACCCCGGTCCCGGCCACCCTGCTGATCCTCGCGCTCGGTGTGGTCCTGATGGTCGCGCTGCCGGGCGCGGCGCTGCTGCAGCTGATCACCTCGTCGACGATCCTGCCGGCGCTGATCTACGGTGCGACGATCGTGCTCTACCTGGCCGTGCGCGGACGCCTGGACCGCCGGGCGGGCGCCTTCGACCTCGGGCGCCTCGAACTGCCGGTCGCCGTCAGCGCCCTGATGTGGACGCTGATCGCGCTCTTCGTGCTGGTGACCCCCGAGGACGCGCTGACCTCGGTGGTGATCGTGGCCGGACTGCTCCTGCTGGGCGGCCTGTTCTTCCTCGGCATGCTCGCCGCGGGCGGCCGGGCGCTGGAGGCGCTGCCCGAGGACGACGGCCCGGCCGCGCCCTGACCCCGGGCGCTGCCGGTGGCCCGCAGGCGGCCCGATCCAGCGCCGTTCCAGCACCGATGTAGCACCGATGCAGCGGGAATGCAGCCGGGATGCACCGCGGGTGCGGCGGCGATGCAGGACGGATGTTCGAGCGTTCGAGGCTGGGCGCCGTGACGACGACGACCCCCGCCGGGAACTCGACCGTGCTGTACGAGTACCGGCGCAGAGAGCTGATCGAGCCGGACTGGCGGCGGTTCCCGCTGTGGAGCCAGGTCACCGCCGAGGAGTGGCGCGACCCGCAGTGGCAGCGCGCGCACTGCGTCAAGAACGTGCGGCAGCTGCGGGAGGCGCTCGGCCCGGGCGCGGGCGAGACGTTCTACCAGGACGTCGCCCGCGACCAGGAGCAGTTCGCGACCATGTCGCTGCTGCTGCCCCCGCACGTGATCAACACCATGAGCCCGCAGGGCCCGCCCACCCCCGACGCCCTGTACGCCGACCCGGTGCGGCGCTACATGCTCCCGGCCGCCTCCGACCGCGACCCCGAGTGGCCCAGCCACCCGGTCGCCAGCCGGGACTCGCTGCACGAGGCCGACATGTGGGTGGCCGAGGGCCTGACCCACCGCTACCCCACCAAGGTGCTGGCCGAAGTGGTCGCCACCTGCCCGCAGTACTGCGGCCACTGCACCCGGATGGACCTGGTCGGCCCGGCCACCCCCGCCACCCCCAAGTACCGGTTCGCGCTCAAGCCCGGCGACCGCCTCGACCGGATCGTCGAGTACCTGCGGGCCACCCCGGCCGTCCGCGACGTGGTGGTCTCCGGCGGCGACACCGCCAACCTGCCCTGGCCCCGGCTGGAGGCCTTCCTGCTGCGGCTGCTCGACATCGAGAACATCCGCGACATCCGGATCGCCACCAAGGCCCTGGTCGGCCTGCCGCAGCACTGGCTGGCCGACGACGTCCGGGCCGGGATGGCCAGGGTCGCCGCGCTCGCCTTCCGCCGCGGCGTCAGCATCGCCGTGCACACCCACGCCAACGCCGCCCAGCAGGTCACCGCCTCGGTCCAGGAGGCCGCCCGGGCGATGCTGGAGGCGGGCGTCCGCGACGTCCGCAACCAGGGCGTCCTGCTGCGCGGCGTCAACGACAGCGCGCCCGCCCTGCTCGACCTGTGCTTCGCCCTCCTCGACGGCGGCGGCATCACCCCGTACTACTTCTACCTCTGCGACATCATCCCCAACAGCGAGCACTGGCGGACCTCGCTCGCCGAGGCGCAGCGCCTCCAGGACGCCATCATGGGCTACCTGCCGGGCTTCGCCACCCCCCGGCTGGTCTGCGACGTCCCGTACGCCGGCAAGCGCTGGGTGCACCAGGTCGAACGCTACGACCGCGAGCTGGGGATCTCGTACTGGCGCAAGCACTTCCTGACCCTGCTGGACGCCGACGACCCGCAGGCGCTGGAACGGCTCCACGAGTACCACGACCCCATGCACAGCCTCCCGGAGTCCGGCCGGGAGCACTGGCGCAGCCGGTTCGACCCCGTCCTCTCGGTATTGGAGCGCAGCTCATGATGCTGTTCAACGACCCCGCCGCCGCAGCCGCCTTCACCGCGGCACACGGCCGGCTCCAGGAACTGGAGGCCGGCGCCTTCGCGCCCGAGCTGGTCCGCGAGGTGCAGCGGGAGAAGCTGGCGCTGCTGTGGGACCGCGCCGCCGAGGCGCCCTACTACCGGGACGCCCCCGGCGTCGCCGCCCGCGACCTGGACGCGGTCGAGCCGACCGCCAAGGACCGGCTGAAGGCCGGCCCCGCCGACTTCGAGCGCCCCGGCCTCGAACGGGTCGTCAAGTACTACGAGAGCTCCGGCTCCTCCGGCACCCCGACCCCCACCCCGCGCCTCGCCGAGGACATTATCCACAACGTGGTCGGCGTCGCCCCGCTGTGGCGGCGGGCGCTGGGCGCCGACCCGCGCCGGGTCGCCGTCCTGCTGCCCTCGGACATCGTCCCGGTCGCCGACTTCGTCGCCGGGGTCTGCGAGTACCTCGGGCACGCCGCGCTGCGCTGCTACCCGTTCACCACCGGGATGTGCGACTTCGACCGGCTGGAGCGGCTGTTCGCCGGCTACCGGCCCGAGGTGCTGTTCGCCGCCCCCGGCGTGCTCACCCAGTGGACCCGGGTGCTCAAGAGCCGCGGCGCGCTCGCCGACGTCCGCGCCCGGGTACGGACCGTGATGCTGCTCGGCGAGGTCTCGCTGCCCGCCCAGCGCGCCAAACTGGCCGCCGACTGGCAGGCCGAGGTGTTCGACGCCTCGTACGGCTCCACCGAGACCGGCACCATCGCCGCGACCTGCGAACGCGACCGGCTGCACCTGCTCCCGCACGGCCACATCCTCGAACTGCGGGACGGCGACAAGCTGGTCCCGGCCGAGCCCGGCGCCACCGGCGAACTGGTCGACACCCCGCTCAACAACTTCGCCCGCCCGCTGCTGCGCCTCGCCACCGGCGACGTCGCCGACATCGCGGCCGAACCCTGCCCCTGCGGCCTGGCCCTGCCGACCGTGCACATCCACGGCCGCAGCTCCGACCGGGTCGAAATCGGCGGCACCACCGTCGACGAACGCCTGATCGGCTCGATCGTCTACCAGGACCACCGGGTCACCGGCTACCTGATCCAGGTCCAGGCCCCCGCCGCCCGGCTGGTCCTGGAACGCGACGTCGACGTGGAGGACCCGGACGACGCGCTGGCCGCCGACGCGCGCGAACGGTTCGCCGGCACCGGCATCCACTGGGACGACGTGCTGGTGGTCAGCCAGCTGCCCGCCGTCACCAAGGCCGGCGGCAGCCAGAAGAACTGGAAGCGCACCAATGTGATGGTCGCCCGGTGAGCCCCGCCACCCCGCCCCCGCTGCTCGCCGACGGCGGCGCCCGGCAGGGCGAGGCCGACCTGTGGTGCAGCTACGCCGCCGTCCGCACCCTGCACTGGCTCGGCGAGAAACCCGCCCGGCCCGAGGACACCGTCGCCTTCCTGACCTCCCGGCAGAACGCCGACGGCGGCTTCGCCTGGCAGCGCGGCCTGCCCTCGGACGTCTGGGCCACCTACTACTGCGCCCAGGCCCTCGGCGACCTCGGCCACCCGCTGCCCGACCCCGCCCGGCTCGCCGACTGGCTGGCCGGCACCCGCACCGCCGACGGCGGCTTCGCCATGACCCCCGGCCAGGGCGCCGACATCTGGGCCGTCTACTACGCCACCCGGGTGCACCGCGAGGTCCTCGGCCAGCCGGTCCCCGCCACCGAGGCGCTCGGCCGCTGGCTCGCCGCCACCCAGCACCCCGACGGCGGCCTCGGCTGGAGCCCCGGCAGCCGCACCCCCGACGTCCGGGCCGGCTACTACGGCGCCCTCGCCTGGCGGGCCGCGGCCGGCGACGCAGCCGGCCCCTGGGACACCCCCGCGCTCACCGGCTGGCTCCAGGACCAGCAGGACGGCGGCGGCGGCTTCCGCTTCGGGCCCACCTCCCAGCCGTGCGCCTGGGCGGCGTTCCGGGCCGTCCGCGCCCTGGACGCGCTCGGGGCCGCCCCCCGCGACCCGGACGGGCTGCGCCGCTGGCTGGCGGAGCGCCGCCTGCCCGGCGGCGGCCACGAACGCTGGGCCGGCTACGGACGGGCCGACGTGTGGTCCGCGTTCAGCGTGGTCGGCGCCCTCCAGACGCTCGGCGACCCGATCGACCCGGACCACCGGGCCGAGATCGCCGACCAGGTCCGCGGCTGCCAGCTGCCCGGCTCCGGATTCACCTACACCGACCCCGGCCGGGCCGGCGACAGCCTCGCCACCGCCGCCGTCACCATCCTCACCGCGCTGCGGCCCGCCGGCGGCCCCGGCACCCCCGACAGCCTGGTGCGCTGGCTGCGCGGCGCCCACCTGCCGTACGAGGACGGCGTGATGTACATGCCCGGCCGGGGCGCCGAGGTGCGCTGCACGCTCTGGGCGGTGGAGGCGCTGGCCGCCGTCGGCGAGAGCCTGGACACCGACCGCCTCGGCCGCTGGGTGCACGGCCTGCAGAACACCGACGGCGGCTTCGGGTACTGGCTCGGCCGCGGCTCCGACCTGGTCTCCACCGTCAGCGCCGTCGAGGCGCTGGCCGCCGCCGGACTCGACCCCGCCGCCCGCACCGACGCCCCCGCGGTGCTGCGCTTCCTGGCGAGCTGCCGCCACCCGGACGGCTACGGCCAGGTCCCCGGCGCCGAACCCACCCTGGCCGCCACCGCGCAGGCCGCCCGGGTGCTCGACCTGCTCGGCGAGCACGGGCCCGCCCGCGACCTCGGCGCGGGCCTCGCCGACCGGGCCGGACCGCTCGGCGGCTTCGGCCCCACCGCCCGCGGCCTGCCCGACCTGCTCTCCACCTACCAGGCCGTGCTCACCCAGCGGGTGCTGGGCCTGCCCGTCGACCTGGACGGGCTGCGCCGCTTCCTGGCCAAGGTCAGGGTCGGCTCCGGCTTCGCCTGGAGCCCGCTCAGCCGCCAGCCGGCCGGCCTGCTCGCCGCCTGCCTCGGCGAGCAGCTCGCCGCGCTGGCCGCCAGCGACGCCGCCCCCGCCCGCCTGCTGCGGCTCAACCTCTGACCCCGACGACCCGAAGGGGAGTCCCACCGTGCCGACCACCAAGGTCGAGACCCCGCTGTCCGATCCGCTGTTCGAGCGGGAGGTCGCCAAGAGGCTGAGCTTCTGGTGGCGCCAGCAGGGCGTCGAACTCAACCACGTGCTGACCCGCTTCGCCGACCTGCCCGGCCACCGGGTCTTCAGCGGCCCGTTCCCGCTCGGCGGCGCCCCCGGCGAGGACCTCGCCACCAACCTGTTCGCCCTCGTCACCTGCGTGGTGTCGCAGGACCGCGACGCCGCCTTCCGGCGCAGCTACGCCCTCGCGGTCCGGGCCGCGCTGAGCACCCGGATCCCGGTCGACCGGATCTTCGTCTCGTTCGAACCGACCGACCCGGCCGACCACTTCACCCCGGGCACCGCCTGGGCCGAGCCCACCCAGGAGACCCAGTGAACGCCACCCCGGCCACCGCCGACACCCTGCGCGACCGCCTCCGGGAGGCCCTGGCCACCCTGCTGGGCCACCCGCTGGCCGCCGCCGACGACGAGGTCTCGCTCGCCGAGATCGTCCCCGAACGCTACGACAGCCTCGGCGTCCTGGACGCCGTCGGCCTGGTGGAGAAGGAGTTCGGCGTCACGGTCGACCTGGTCGTCGACGACCTGCGCTCCACCTTCTTCAGCGTCGCCAGCATCGCCGCCCTGATCGAACGCAAGCAACGGGACGCGGCCGTCCTCGGACTGCTCCCGTGACCGTCCGCCGGCCGGACGCACCGGTCGCGTTCGCCACCTCCGGCTCCACCGGACCCCCGCAGCAGTGGCTGCGCGACCCCGCCCAGATCGACGCCGAGGCACGCCTGCTGACCGCCCTGTGCGCCGACGGCGGCATCGACGGCGTCCTCAGCTACGCACCACCCCGGCACCTGTACGGGCACCTGATGGGCCTGGCCGTCCCCCGGCTGCTGGACGTGCCCTGCCTGCAGGCCGGCCTGACCGCGCCGCTGGCCGGGACCGCGACCCGCTGGCGCCGCCCGCTGGTCGCCGCGGTGCCCGCCGCGTTCGCCGTGCTCGCCCGCTGCCTGCCCGAACTGGCCCGCGCCGAGCGGATCGTGCTGGTGCACAGCAGCGCCGTACTGCCGGCCGGCGCCCGCGAGCTGGTCGCCGCGCTCGGCGAACGGGCCCGGCTGGTCGAGCTGTTCGGCTCCACCGAGACCGGACTGATCGCCACCCGCACCGGCGGCACGGGGGAGTGGACCCTCGCCGAGGACACCCGCTTCGCCGCGGAGCAGGCGCCGGACCGCCGCCCGGACGGCAGCCGGCTGCTGCGGGTGGCGAGCCCCCGGCTGGCCCGCCGCCCGGGCGAGGAGACCCCGGCTGCCGCCGCCACCGGCGACCTGGTGACCACCCCCGACGAACGGACCTTCCACTGGCACGGCCGGGCCGGCCGCCTGGTCAAGGTCAACGGCGTCCGGGTCGACCTCGACCACCTCGCCGCCCGCCTCGCCGAAGCCGTCCCCGGCGTCGCCCTCGCCTGCCGGGCCGAACCGGACCCGCTGCGCGGCGAATGGTTCTCGGTGCACGCCGCCACCGACGACCCCGGCCTGCTGGCCCGCCTCGCCGCCGCCGTCCGCGCGCTGCCCGCCGCCGAACAGCCCCGCGCCCTGCACCCGCTCCCCGCGCCCGCCCCACCCACCCGGGAGGTCCGATGAACGACACCGACGCCGCCCTGCGCACCCTGGCCCGCGCCGCCACCAGGTTCCCGCACTTCCGCGACAAGTACCGCGCGCTCGACCTGACCGGCGACTTCGACGTCACCGCGCTGCCCGAGATGACCCGCGAGGACGTCACCGCCGCCGCCGAACAGGCCGCCGCCCAGCGCCCCCGCCCCGCCTCCGCGTACCTGTTCACCAGCGGCGGCAGCACCGCCGAACCCAAGCTCGCCTGGATCCCCACCGAGATGCACCTCGGCGAACTCACCCGGCACTGGCAGCCGCTCGGCCCCACCGACGTCCTCGCCAACCTCGCCAGCCCCGGCCGGCTCTGGTCCGCGCACTACTGCTACAACCGGCTCGCCGAACTGGCCGGCGCCGACGTCATCGGCCTCGGCTACATCGCCGACGAGGAACTCGGCCAGTGGCTGGACTTCCTCACCCGGCACGGCACCACCGCCGTCGCCGGCACCCCCTCCCAGCTGCTGCGGATCCTGCGGTACTGCGAGCGCACCGGCCACCGGTTCGCGAGCACGCTGCGGGCCGGCATCTGGTTCGGCGAGCCCTGCGACCCCGCCCTGCCCGAACTGCGCGACCGCGTCGCCCCCGGCTTCGGCCTGTGGGGCAACTACGGCTCCACCGAGACCTGGGTGATCGGCCACAACGGACCCGACTGCCCGACCGACACCTTCCACCTGGTGCCCTACCAGCACGTCGAACTGGTCGACGGCGCCGTCCTGGTGACCACCCTGCACCCCGGCGCGGTGGCCCCCGTCATCCGCTACCGGATCGGCGACCGCGCCGAACCCGTCACCTGCCGCTGCGGCCGCACCGGCGACACCCTGCGGATCGCCGGACGGGAGAGCTCCCTGGTCAAGTTCGCCGGCACCCTGGTCAGCCCGCAGCAGCTGGTGCAGATCGCCAAGGAACTGCCGGGCGTGCACGCCGCCCAGATCGTCCTCACCGGCGCCGCCGGGATCGCCGAGCAGCTGGAGGTCAGGGTCGTCGCCGACGCCGCCGTCACCGACGAGAGCGTCCGCGCCCACCTGCTCGCCTCGCAGATCGACCTCGGATTCGCCCTGCGCGGCGACGACGAGGAGTTCCGGATCCGGCGCGCCGACCAGCTGAGCGCCAACCCGCGCACCGGCAAGACCCCGGACCTGCTCTGGGCGGCGGCCGGCTGATGCCCACCCAGGACCGACCGCTCACCGTCCCGCCCGACCTGCTGCTGCCGCTCGCCGAACGCCGCCGCCGCCTCGACGCCGGCGCCCTCGACCCCGCCGCCCACCGCGCCACCCTGCTCGACCACATCCGCCGCACCGACCCGCTGGTGCGCGCCTTCACCGACTGGCGGCCCGCCGACGCACCCCTCCCCGGGACCACCTCGGTCAGCTACAAGGACACCATCCACATCGCGGACCGCCCCACCCGGCTCGGCATCCGCAGCGGCTACCGCGAGTACCCCGCCCACTCCGCCGAGATCGCCACCCGCCTCGCCGCCCGCGGCCTGAGCTGCGTCGGCAAGGTCACCACCACCGAGTGCGCGCTCGGCACCACCAAACCCAGCAGCAACCCGCGCCACCCGCACGTGTCCACCGCCGGATCCTCCTGCGGCTCCGCCGTCGCCGTCGCCGCCGGCTTCTGCGACGTCTCGGTGGGCAGCGACTCCGGCGGCTCGCTGCGCTGGCCCGCGATCTACTGCGGCGTCACCGCCCTGCGCGCCACCCCCGACCCCGCCCTGCTGGCCGGCGTCCACGCCGTCTCGCCGAGCATGGAATCGGTCGGCCTGGTCACCCGCACCGCCGCCGACCTCGGCTGGCTCTGGCGCCACCACGCCCTCGCCGACTGCTTCGGCGTGGCGCCCGCCACCGCGCCCCGGCAGCTGCGGTACGCCGCCGCCGCACCCCCCGGCGAAGCCCTGCACCCGCAGGTCGCCGCCCTGCTGGACGCCGTCCACCGGGTCCTCGCCGACCACGGCCACCGGCCCGTCGCCCCCGACAACCTGGACACCGTCTGGGCGCTGCGCGCCCCCGCCGGCGAACTCCTCGCCCGCGAGGCCCACGACAGCTACGCCCCCGTCCTCGACGCCCCCGGCGTCACCGTCGGCCCCGACACCCTGGCCGCCATCCGCCGCGGCGCCACCACCGACGACACCCGCCACGCCGCCCTCAAGGACGGCCAGGACCGGGCCGAGAAGCAGCTCACCGAGCTGCTCACCGAGCAACTCGACATCCTGGTGCTGCCGCTGGAGGCCGGCCTGCCCGACCTGGCCGGCCCGCCCGCGCCCGGCACCCGCACCGCCAGCACCCTCGACGGCACCGCCCCCGGCGGCGGCGAACTCACCCTGATCGCCAACTACGCCCGGCTGCCGGTCCTGGCCATCCCGCTCGCCCTCAGCGAGCAGGACTCCCCGCTCGGCGTCCAGGTGCTGGCCGCCCCCGGCCACGACGACCTGCTGGTCACCGTCGCCGAAACCCTCGAAGACCTGGCCGGGGCGATCGCCCACACGATGAGACGGACGGCACACGCATGACGACAACACCGACCGAGACCGGCACCGTGGTCCTGCTCGGCGCGATGCTGGGCGGCCGCTACCCCGAACTGGTCCCCGCCGCCCGGCGCCGCGGCCTGACCGTGCTCGGCATCGACGCCGACACCCCCCGCGCCCGCCGCTTCGACCAGGCCCGCCGCGAGCAGCCCGACCACCCGCTGGCCGGCCTCGCCGAACTGGCCTGGCTCCCCGGCGAGCGCCACGAGGAGATCGTCCAGCAGATCCTCGACTGGCAGGCCGCCGGACACACCATCCGCGCCGTCGTCCCGTTCGGCGAGGACTACGTCGAGGCCACCGCCGTCGTCGCCGACCTGCTCGGCCTGCCCGCCCCCGGCCTGCGGGCCGGCCGGGTCTGCCGCAACAAACTGCTCCAGCGCCGCTACCTCGCCGACTGGAGCCCGCGCTCCGTCCTGCTGCCGCCCGCCGAACGCGAGCAACGCGCCGCCGCCTGGACCCACTACCCGGCCGTCGTCAAACCGCTCGACGGCCAGGCCAGCTCCGGCGTCGAACGGGTCGACGACCCCGCCGCGCTCGCCGCCGTCCTCGCCGACCGCGACACCGCCGAACCGCTGCTGGTCGAGGAACTCGCCCACGGCCACGAGGTCTCCGTCGAATCCCTGGTCCAGCACGGCGAACCGGTCTTCGCCGCCGTCACCGGCAAGCGCACCAACGAAGGCGAGGACGGCGCCGCCCGCTGGTTCGTCGAACTCGGCCACACCGTCCCCGACCCCGACCTGGACGACGCCACCCGCGCCGCCCTGCTCGAGGCCAACGCCGCCGTCCTGCGCCGCCTCGACTTCCGCGACGGCATCGCCCACGCCGAGTACCGGATCGCCCCCGACGGCACCGTCCGGCTGATGGAGATCGCCGCCCGGGCCGGCGGCGACAACATCCTCACCCTCTACCACCTGGCCACCGGCGCCCCCCTCGAGGAGGCGATGCTCACCGTCGCCCTCGGCGAGCCCACCCGCTACCCCGAACCGCGCCGCTACGTCCGCCAGGTCTACCCCGAGCACACCCCCGGCGTGCTGCGCGACATCACCGCCCCCGGCCTGGACACCGAGGTCAGCTGGCTCGCCGACCGCTGGATGTGGCCTGCCGTCAAACCCCTCGACGACGAGCCCGGCACCGTCCACATGATCGTCGCCGGCCGCTCCCGCGGCGACGAACTCGCCGCCATCCGCGCCTCCTCCGACCGCTCCGCGATGTACGTCATCGACGCCCCCACCCCCGCCGAACTCGACGCCCTGCAGGCCCGCGTCGACGCCGCCCTGACCGTGGAGGTCGAACCCCGTGGCTGACTCCCGCGCCCAGACCCTGCGCGGCCTGGTCCGCGAACGCCTCGACCCGCTGCGCCCGCCCGGCTACCGCCGGATCGCCGCCGCCATGCTGGTCACCAACGTCGGCAACGGCATGCAGTTCATCGCCAACTGCCTGCTGGTGCTCCAGATGACCGACAGCCCCCGGGCGGTCGCCCTGGTGCTGCTCACCGCGGCCATCCCCGGCGTCTTCTTCGGCCCGCTGATCGGCGTGGCGATCGACAAGTTCGAACGGCGCTGGGTGTTCGTCTGCGCCGACGTGGTCTCCGTCCTCACCCTCGCCACCACCGTCACCCTCCAGGCCACCGGCCACCTGAGGACCTGGCACGTGTTCGTGATGGTCTTCGTGCTCGGCCTCACCGAGTCCACCGCCGTACCCACCGGCACCACCATGGTCCGCGAGATCGTCCCGGTCCAGAAGCTGCTCGCCGCCAACGCCACCACCGGCGTCGCCGTCCAGATCGGCAACGTCATCGGCACCGCCGTCGGCGGCTTCCTGATCTCCGCCTCCTCGGTCACCTGGGTGCTCGGCATCAACCTGGTGTCGTTCACCGTCTCCGCGCTGTTCGTCTCCGGCGTCAAGGGCACCCGCACCATCACCCAGGACGGCGGCGACGGCTGGCGCGAGACCGTCCGCCGGGCCGCCGCCGGCTTCACCTACCTGCGCACCCACCCGGCGACCCTGCCCTCGTACACCATGCTGCTGGTGCTGTTCGCCGTGCTGTACATGATGAACACCCTGGTCGCGCCGTACGCCGAGAACGTGCTCGAGGTCGGCGCCGACGGCCTCGGCTTCATCGACGCGATGTTCGCCGTCGGCGCCATCCTCGGCGGACTCGCCCTGCCGCTGCTGACCGCCCGCTTCAACCGCGACCGGCTCGCCTGCTACGGCCTGATCGGCATGGGCCTGACCCTGATCCTGCTCTGGCAGGCCGACGGACTCGCCCAGCCGATGGTCTTCTACGCCCTGGCCGGCATCAACTTCCAGGCGTTCTACATCTTCCGCACCCGGGTCCAGGAACAGGTCCCGGTCGACATCCAGGGCCGGGTGATGGCCCTGCTGATCACCACCGTCGGGATCTGCCGGATGGGCGTGTACATCGTCCTCGCCGCCTTCGTCTCCACCCTGACGCTCCGGCTGATCTACCTGTGCTGCGGCCTGGCCGTGCTGGTCCTCGGCATCGTGATGACCACCAGCACCATCGTCCGGCGGGTCGAGTCCCGCCCCCCGGAGAACGAACCCGAACTCGCCCCCGCCGGAACCGGAAGGTAACCCGTGCCGAACCGACGCCCCGCCCTGCTGCTGCTCGGCGGACTCACCGTGGCCTGGAACCAGCGCTGGCTGGACGCCGCCCGCGCCCGCGGCCTCGACCTGCTGGTCCTGGACGCACCCGGCCCGCACGCCGCCACCCTGCTGGCCGGCCGCGACACCCCCGGCCACCCGCTCGCCCGGATCGCCGACGCCGCCCTGACCGACGCCGACGACCACGCCGCCCTCGCCGACCGGGCCGCCGCCTGGGCCCGGGAGTACGACATCCGCGGCCTGTGCTGCCTGCGCGAGGAGTACGTCGAGGGCGCCGCCGTCGTCGCCGACCTGCTCGGCGTCCGCTCACCCGGCCTGCGGGCCGCCCGGGTCTGCCGCAACAAGCACCTCCAGCGCCGCTACCTCGCCGACTGGAGCCCCGGATCCACCCTGGTCCCCGCCGACCGCCGCACCGCCACCGCCGCCGCCTGGGACGGCTTCCCGCTGGTCGTCAAGCCGGTCGGCCGGCTCGCCAGCTCCGGGGTCCGGCTGGTCGCCGACCGCACCGCGCTGCTGGACAGCCTCGACGCGTACGGACCCGAGGAGACCCTGCTGTTCGAACGGCGGGCCGAGGGACCCGAGTACTCCGTCGAATCGCTCAGCCTGCACGGCGAGGTCCAGTACCTCGGCACCACCGAGAAACGCACCACCGAGGTCACCAGCGACTACTTCGTCGAAATGGGCCACACCACCCCCGCCCCCGGCCTCGACGACCCCACCCGCGAACGGCTGCACGCCGTCCACCGCGCCGTCCTGGACCGGCTCGCCTTCGACACCGGCATGGCCCACGCCGAGTACCGGATCGGCCCCGACGGGCGGATCGCCCTGATCGAGATCGCCGCCCGCCCGCCCGGCGACAGCATCATGGCCCTGCACTGGCTCGCCACCCTCGCCCCGCTCGAGGACGCCGTCGTCGCCGTCGCCCTCGGCGAACGGCCCCGCCCCGCCCGCCCGCAGCGCTACGCCCGGCAGGTCTACCTCCCGCACGGGCCCGGCGAGCTGGCCGGCCTCGACGTGCGGCCCGGCCTCGCCACCGAACCCCAGTGGTTCGACCCGGCCGAGGTCCGCGCCCAGGTCGCCGGCTGCGCCGCCCCCGGCGACCCGGCCGCGCTGCGCTGCATCGTCGCCCTCAAACCGGCCGGCACCCGGCTCGCCCCGATCCGCCAGTCCGGCGACCGGGCCGCGATGTTCGTGGTCGACGCCGCCACCCCCGGCGAACTGGACGCGATCGAGGAGCACTGCCTCGCGGCGATCGCCCTGCGGACCCGAGACTGACCCGACACCGAACGGACGGCACCCTGCTATGTCAGCACTGTTCACCGCCGAGACGGCGCCCGCCCCCGAGGCCGGGTGGCCCGACCGGGCGGCCGTCGACCAGGTCACCGCCCGGCTGCGCGAACAGCCCCCGCTGGTCGCCCTGGCGGACTGCCTCGACCTGCGCCGGCGCCTCGCCGAGGTCGCCGCCGGCCGCGCCCACCTGATCCAGGGCGGTGACTGCGCCGAACTCTTCGCCGAGGTGTCCGCCCACACCGTCCGCCGCAAGGCCGCCCAACTCGGTGAACTCGCCGACCTGGTGGAGGGCGGCACCGGCCGCGAGACGGCCGCCGTCGGCCGGATCGCCGGCCAGTTCGCCAAACCCCGCTCCCAGCCCTTCGAGCCCGGCCCCTACGGCGAGAGCCTGCCGGTCTACCGCGGTGACGCCGTCAACGACACCCGGCCCACCGCCGAGGCCCGCACCCCCGACCCCGAACGCCTGCTCACCGCGCACCGGCTGTCCGCCGAGATCCACCGCCACCTCGACGCCGAACGCGCCGCCGGCGGCCGCCCGGTGTTCACCAGCCACGAGGCACTGCTGCTCGACTACGAACTCCCGCTCACCCGCACCGACGGCGGACAGCTCCACCTCGGCTCCGCCCACCTGCTGTGGATCGGCGAACGCACCCGCGACCCGGCCGGCCGGCACGTCGCCGCGCTCGCCGGCACCGCCAACCCGGTCGCCGTCAAACTCGGCCCCACCACCACCGCCGCCGACCTCACCGCGCTGGCCGCCGCCCTCGACCCCGACCGGACCCCCGGCCGGCTCTCCTTCATCCTGCGGCTGGGCGCCGACCTGGTCGAACCGGTGCTGCCCCGGCTGGTCCACGCCGCCACCGAGGCCGGCCTGCGGCCCGCCTGGATCTGCGACCCGATGCACGGCAACACCGAACGCTCACCCGCCGGCCGCAAGATCCGCCGGATGACCGCCGTCCTCGCCGAGATCCGCTCCTGCGTCCGGGTCCTGCGCCGCCTCGGCCAGCACCCCGGCGGCCTGCACCTCGAACTCACCCCCGACGACGTCACCGAATGCGTCGGCGCCCGGCACGACCCCGCCGTCCAGCCCCGCTACTGGACCGCCTGCGACCCGCGGCTCAACCCCGAACAGGCCCGCCTCGCCGTCACCGCCTTCACCGAGGAGGCCGGATGATCCGCCTCGGCACCGGCGAACTCACCCCCGCCACCGTCGCCCGGCTGACCGGCGGCCCGCTGCGCGAAGCCGTCGGCCTCGACCGGCCCACCGCGGAGCGGATGCGCCGCTCGGTCGCCCTGCGCGAACGCCTGGTCGCCTCCGGCGAGCCGCTCTACGGCGTCACCACCGGCTTCGGCGACCGCAACATCGGCCACATCCCCGCCGAGCACGCCACCGAACTCCAGCACCACCTGATCCGCTACCACCTGGTCGGCAGCGGCCCCGAGGCACCCGCCCCGGTGGTCCGCGCCACCCTGCTGATCCGCGCCAACTGCCTGGCCCGCGGCTACTCCGGGGTCCGCCCCGAGGTGGTCGACCTGCTGCTGGATTGCCTGCGGCACGACCTGCTGCCGGTGATCCCCGAACGCGGCTCGGTCGGCGCCAGCGGCGACCTCGTCCCGCTCTGCTACCTGGCCGCGCTGCTGATCGGCGAGGGCACCGCCGTCCACCGCGGCCGGCGCCGCCCCGCCCGCGAGGCACTGGCCGCGGCCGGACTGCGACCGCTCGCCCTCCAGCCCAAGGAGGCGCTCGCCCTGATCAACGGCACCTCCTTCATGGCCGCCTTCGCCGTCCACGCCGCCGCCGAGGCCCGCCGCCTCGCCGGGACCGCCGAGGCCTGCACCGCGCTCGCCGTCGAGGTGCTGCTCGGCAACCGCGACCACTACCACCCGCTGATCCACCGGCAGAAGGCCCACCCCGGCCAGGTCCGCTCCGCCGCCCGGATCCGCACCCTGCTGGACGGCTCGCAGCTCGCCCGCGACCACGCCCGGGTGCTGAGCGACAACCGGCCCGACGACGGCCGGGACGGCGACCGCCCGGACGGCTACCGCCGGCTCGACCACCCCATCCAGGACCGGTACTCGGTGCGCTGCGCCCCGCACGTGATCGGCGTGCTGCACGACACCCTCGACTGGGTGGACCGGTGGCTCGACACCGAGATCAACTCCACCAACGACAACCCGCTGTTCGACCCGGACGGCGACCGCGTGCACAACGGCGGCAACTTCTACGGCGGCCACGTCGGCCTGGCCATGGACAGCCTGCGGGTCGCCGTCGCCAGCGTCGGCGACCTGCTGGACCGTCAGCTCGCCTGCGTGGTGGACGAGAAGTTCAGCAACGGCCTGACCGCCGGCCTGACCGCCCCCACCGCCGACGGCGACCCCGCGGCCGGACTGCACCACGGCTTCAAGGGCGCCCAGATCGCCTGCTCCGCGCTGGTCGCGGAGGCGCTCTCGTTGGGCATGCCCGCCACCGCGTTCTCCCGCTCGACCGAGGCCCACAACCAGGACAAGGTCAGCATGGCCACCATCGGCGCCCGCGCCACCCGGACCGTCACCACCCTGGTGCACGAAGCCGCCGCGATCCAGCTCGCGGCCCTGTGCCAGGCCGCCGACCTGCGCGGCGCCCACCGGCTCGCCCCGGGCACCGCAGCGGTGTACCGGCAGGTCCGCCGCCACCTCGCGTTCATGCCCGCCGACCGCCGCCTGGACACCGAACTCGCCGCCCTCGCCGAGGAACTGCGCACCTCGGGCGCCGCAGCCACCGCCGCAGCAACCGCCGCGCCCGCTCCCGTACCCGCACCCGGACCCGCGGCGGCAGCCCAGGACGGCCCGCCCGCCAGGATCACGGAGGACACCCATGTCTGACGTCGCGCACGCCGTCGCCGCCTACTTCGCCGCCGACCGCCCCACCGGCCCGGACACCGGCCAGGACACCGGCCAGGACACCGGCCAGGACACCGGCCAGAACACCGGCCAGGACACCGGCCAGGACACCGGCCCGGGCGTCGCCCCCGACCCCCTGCCGCCGCTGCTCGCCCTGCCGCTGCGCGAACGCCTCGCCCTGCTCGACGACGGCGCCCTCACCCTCCCCGAGTGGAACGCACTCGCCGACGGCTGGGCCCGCGAGGCCGACCACCGCTACCGGGCCTGCGCCGAACTGCGGCCCGGCGGCCCGCACGCGCCGGCGCTGCGGCTCGGCGTCAAGGACACCGTCGACGTGGCCGGGTTCGCGACCCGGCTCGGGCTGCGCCGCTACCGCCACCACCCCGAGCGCAGCGCCGCCGTTCTGACCGAGGGCCACCGGCTGGCCACCGTGGCCAAGGTGGTCACCACCGAGCTCAACATCGGCATCGGCTCGGGCTGCGGCAATCCCAGGTTCCCGGCCATCGACCCGGCCGGCTCCAGCACCGGCTGCGGCGTCGCCGTCGCCGCCGGGATCTGCGACCTCGCGCTCGGCACCGACGTCCTCGGCTCGGTCCGCTGGCCGGCCGGCCGGTGCGGCGTGGTCGGCCTGCGGATGACTCACGACCCGGCCGCGCTGCGCGGCATGCTGCCGCTCAGCCCCGCGATGGACGCCCCCGGCTGGGTCGCCCGCACCGCCGACGACCTGGCGCTGCTGGCCGAGGTGTCCGGCCTGCCGGTCCCGCGTGCCGAACACCACCGGGGACTGCGGATCGGCGTGGTGGCCGAGGTCGCCGAGGGCGGCGCCGAACCCGAGATCCTGGACGCGCTGAAGACCGCCGGCGAGCTGCTGGCCGCGCACGGGCACCGGGTGGCCACCACCCGGCTCGGCGGCCTGTGGGACCTGCGCGGCGCCGCCTGGGAGCTGTGCGCCCGGCAGGCCTGGCAGGGCAGCCACGGCTGGGACCCGCGGATCACCGACGAACTGTCACCCTCCACCCGCCGGGCCGTCGACTCCGGCGCCGCGATCGGCGACCTGCGCCACCGCGAGATCGAGCAGCAGCTGGTCCGGACCCGGGCCGCGGTGCCGCGGCTGTTCGCCGACGCCGGGGTGGACGTCTGGCTGCTGCCGCTCGACCCGGACGTGCCCCGCCCGGTCGGTGCGCAGCGCGCCGCCTCCTCCCTGGTCACCCCCGGCCACCCGGACTACGACCGGGAGATCGGCTACACCCCGGTGGCGAGCTTCGCCGGACTGCCCGCGCTCACCTTCCCGGTCGGCCGGACCGCGGACGGCTCGGCGCCGCTGGCGGTCCAACTGGTCGGACGGCCCGGCGGCGAGGGGGTGCTGATCGGCCTCGCCCGCGAGGCGGCCCGGACGGCCGGCGACCCGGCCCGCCCCTGAGCTGCCGGGACGTGACCGGCCCGGACGTGGCCGGCCGGGACCGGTGGCGGGCGGCCCGGCAGCTGCGGCCGCCCGCTACAGCGCGCCGCTCGGCTCGGGGCGGCGCTCGCGGGCGAGGTCGGCCCGCAGCAGCTCGGCGCGGTGCGGGTGCATCCGGGAGAACAGGGCCACCGCCCGGTCGCAGTGGTCCTCGGCCGACTGCCGCTCGCCGGCGTCCAGCGCCAGCCGGGCCAGGCCCTCGCAGGCGACGCCCTGCTCGAACCTGAGGCCCAGTTCGGAGGCCAGCGCCAGCGCCCGTTCATGGCAGTCCCGGGCCGCCTCGGGCGCGCCGAGGGCGCGGTGCACGGCGCCGATCAGGTTGAGGGTCTGGCTCTCCAGGTCCCGGCTGCCGATCTCCCTGGCCAGCACCAAGGCCTCCCGGGCCCGCTCCAGCGCCGCCGGCTGGTCGCCGCAGTGGTGCAGCAGGTCGCCGAACGCCCAGCGGGCCTGCGCCTCCACCTCGCGGGCGCCGAGTTCCCGGGTCCTGGCCAGGGCCTGTTCCAGGCAGCTCCAGGCCTCCCCGGTGTCGCCGAGCCGGGAGAGCACCCAGCCGACGTTCAGCAGGTCGACGGCCTCCCGGAACGGGTTGTCCAGCTCCCGGCTGAGTGCCAGCGCCCGCCGGTGGTGGGCCAGCGCCTGCCGGTACTCGGCCAGGTAGCCGTACACCACGCCGATGTTGCCGAGGACGGCGGCCTGGTCGCGGGCGGCGCCGACCTGCTCGAAGATCTCCAGCGCCGCCCGGTACTGCTCCAGCACCGTCGGGTAGTCTCCGCGCAGCAGGCCGACGTGCCCGAGCGTCCACAGCGTGCGGGCCTCGCCGTAGCGGTCGCCGGTGGCGCGGTGCAGTTCCAGTGCGGTCCCGAGCGACCGTACGGCGCCGTCGTAGCGGCCCAGCGCCCGGTAGGCGAGCGCGAGGTTGGTGTGCACCTCGGCCTGGCCGTGCGGGTCGCCGGCGGCCCGGGCGGCGTCCAGGGCGTGCCGGTAGCCGGTCAGCGCCTCCTCGACGTAGCCGTTGCGGACCAGTAACGGGCCGACCGCGACCGCCAGCCGCCAGAGCTCCGCCAGGCCGTCGCCGGCCGGGGGGCAGGCCAGCACCGCGACGATGTTGGCCCGCTCGGCGGCCAGCAGGTCCGCCGCGTCCGCGACCGTCCGCAGCCCCGGGACGGCGCGCGGCGCCTCCGGGGTCCGGACCGGCGGCCGGCCCGGATCGGAGAGTTCGGCGACGCAGCGCGCCAGGTTGAGGTAGTGCCGGCGCAGCCGCCCGAGCGCCTGTTCCCGGCCGGTCCGCTGCTCCTCGTGTTCGGCCTTGGTCAGGGCGTACTGCCGGATCAGGTCGTGGAAGTAGTAGCGGCCCACGGTGTGCTGGCCGAGCAGGTGGGTGTCGAACAGCTCCTCCAGCATCACCTCCGCCTCGGCCACCGTGCAGCCGCTGAGGACGGCGGCGCCGGCCGCGTCGAAGTCGTGCCCGGGGTGCAGGCCGAGCAGCCGGAACATCCGCTGCTGGGCCTCGCCGAGCTGGAGGTAGGAGACCTCGAAGGCGGCGGCGACGCTGCGGTCGCCCGCCACCAGCTCGGCGAGGCGCCGCTGGCGGTCGCGCAGCCGGTCGGCGAGGTGGGCGACGCTCCAGGCGGGGCGGTGCCGCAGCCGGGAGGCGGCGATCCGGATGGCCAGCGGCAGGCAGCCGCAGAGCGCGACCACGTCCTCGACCTCGGCGCGCCGCCCCTCGGCGCGGTCCGCGCCGACGATGCGCACGAACAGCTCCACCGCGTCCTGGGGGGTGAGGACCTCCAACGACAGGTTGACGGCGCCGTCGAGCGCGGTGAGTCTTCGCCGGCTGGTGATCAGGACGAGCGCGCTGCCGGCACCGGGCAGCAGCGGCCGGACGTGCCCGACGTCCCGGGCGTTGTCCAGCACGACCAGGACCCGCTGCCCGGCGAGCGCGGCCCGCCAGGCGGCCGCCCGCTGCTCGACCCCGTCGGGGATCCGTTCGGGGCTGACCCCGAGGTGGCGCAGCAGCCGGTCGAGGGCGGCGGCCGGGGTGATCGGCTCCTGCCCGGGGGTGTGGCCGTGCAGGTCGACGAAGAGCTGGCCGTCCGGGTAGCGGTCGGCCAGCGCGTGGGCGGCCCGGACGGCGAGGGTGGTCTTGCCGATGCCCGCCATCCCGTCGACGGCGGTCACCACCAGGGTCGAACTCCCGGCGCCGTCCGGGCCGTCGGGCCGGGCGGCCTGTTCGGCGAGGGCCACCAGGCGGTGGAACTCCTCGCCGCGGCCGGTGAAGTCGGTGACGTCGTACGGCAGGAAGCGGCGCTGGTGGGCGCGGAAGACGCCGCCCGCCGGGGCGGGCCGGACGGCCGCGGCGGACGCGGGCGGTGCCGGCGGGGGAGCGGCGGCCGGGACGGCCGCGGGAGCGGTGGGGGCGGTGGACGGTGCGCCGGGTCCCGCGGCGGGCCGGTCCAGGGCGGGATCGCAGCGCAGGATGCGCTCGTGCAGCAGGCGCAGTTCGGCACGGGTGTCCAGGCCCAGGTCGGCGGCGAGCAGGGCGCGGCCCTGCTCGTACACCTCGAGGGCGTCGGCCTGGCGGCCGGCCCGGTGGAGCGCCAGCATCAGCTGGCGGCGGAACGGGTCGCGCAGCGGGTGGGTGGCGACCAGTTCGGCCAGCGCGGGGACCAGCGATCCCGGCGCGTCCTCGTCCAGGCGCAGGTCGAACAGCCGCTCCAGGGCGGTGAGGCGCTGCTCGTCGAGGCGGCCCGCCAGGATCCGTACCGCGCGGCCGTCGAGTCCGGCCAGCGCCGGGCCGTTCCAGCGGGCCAGTCCGTCGGCGAGCGCGCCGACGGCCCCGGCCCGGTGGCCGGTCGCGAGCGCCGTCTCGGCCGAGCGGACCAGGTGCAGGAAGCGGTGGGCGTCGACCCGCTCGCGCCCGCCGGGGGCGCCGGCCAGGTCGGCGCGGTAGCCGCGTCCGTCGGTGACGATCAGGTCGCGCAGCGGGCCGAGGCAGCGGCGCAGCGCCGCGATGGCGTTGTGCACCTGGCGCCGGGCGGTGTCCGGCGGGGCGTCGTCCCACAGCGCGTCGACCAGGGTGTCGAACGGGACGACCCGGTCGGCGTCCAGGACCAGGACGGCCAGCACCTTCTCCTGGCGCGGGCCGCTCAGGTCCAGCTGCCGTCCGCCGACCTGGACCCGGAGCGGGCCGAGCAGCTGGATTCCCCACTCCTCGTCGCTCACGGGGCCCTGTCCTTCGAGTAGCGGTGGACAACTGGAAGCATGTATATCAGCAGTCGATAACACTGATCCGGAACTCCGGTGAACCCGGCCGCAGTTGGCAACCACCCCGCAACCACCCCGCAACCACCCCGCAACGGCACCGCAGCAACCCGGCCGACGGAAGGCACCGCGCCACCCATGCACGACCGACCGGAGGACCCCCGGACCACCGCCGAACGCGCGTTCCGGCAGACCGCCGCGCTGCTCACGGCCGTCCTGCTGCTCGCCCTGCTGGCCCAACTCCCGCCCGGCAGCGGCGGCGCAGCCCCCGGCTCCCGCCCGCGCGACGCGGCCTGGCTGCTCTGGCCCCAGGGCTGGAACCTCTTCGACAACGGCCAGTACGCCCCCGAGCTCGCCGCCTACCGGGCCGGCCCGGCCGGCTGGACCGGCGCCCTGACCACCCCGCAGGCCCCGCTCACCACCCGCTGGGGCCCCGACCGCTCGCCCCGCACCCAGGCCCGCGAGATCGAAGCCCTCGCCGACCTCCTGCCGGCCGACGCCTGGCAGCCCTGCCACGCCGCCACCCTCACCGACTGCACCCCGCCGCCCGCCACGGCGACACCGCCCACCACCCCGACCGTCCGCAACCCCGCCGCCCACCCCACCCTGTGCGGGCCGATCGCCCTCACCCGCGAGACGCTCGCCCGCTGGGGCACCCCCGACGCCGGCCACTGGCGGATCGACGACGCCGCGATCCTGCGGGTGGAGTGCCCGTGAGACCCGTGAGACCCGTGAGACCCGTGAGGCCCGTGACCACCGTGCTGCGCCGACGGCTCGCCGCCGGCCTGGCCGGCTTCGCACCGGGCCCCGGCATCGCGGCCGGGCGCAGCCTGCTCGCCCTCACCCAGCTGCTCACCCTGCTCGGCACCCCCGACGCCGCGCTCTTCGCCCACGGCGGCTACGGCCCCCTCGCCCCGTACTGCGACGGCTCCCGGGCACTCGGCCTGTGGTGCCTCGGCCCGGCCGACGGCACCATGACGGCCCGTCGGGCCGTCGCCGCCCTCGCGCTCGCCGTCATCGCCTCCGGCTACCGGCCCCGCTGGACCTGCCTGCCGCACTGGTACCTGACGTTCAGCCTCACCACCGCCACCGGCCTCGCCGACGGCGGCGACATGGCCGCCCGGATCGCCACCCTGCTGCTGGCCGTGATCCTGCTCGGCGACACCCGCCGCTGGCACTGGCGGCGCACCCCCGGCACCCTCCCGCCGCAGTGGCGCGGCGCCGGCTACGCGGCCCATCTCCTGCTCCGCGCCCAGATCCTGATCATCTACGGACAGGCCGGCCTCTCCAAACTGCTCGACCCCGTGTGGCGCCAGGGCGCCGCGATGTACTACACCCTGCACAGCCACTACTGGGGCGCCCCGGCGGCCCTGCGCCCGTTCACCGACCCGCTGGTCGACCACGGCTGGTCGGTCCGGCTGCTGGGCTGGTCGGTCATCGCGCTCGAACTCGCCCTCGCCGCCGGCATGCTGCTGCCCGCCGCCGCCCGCCGGGCCGCCGTCCCCGGAGCCGTCGCGCTGCACGCCGGAATCATCGCCCTGATGGGCCTGTTCGGGTTCGGCCTGACCATGATCGCACTGGTGCTGGCCGCCGCCGCGGAGCGCCGATGCACAACCGATGTAACCGGCGGGCACACTGAGGACCGGTCGAGGACCGCTCGCGCGGCGGTCCGACCCACACTCGACCGGAGCAGTGAACAGATGCGGATACAAGGGGAATCAGCGGAATGAACCCGACCAGGCTCGTGATGGTGGTCATCGCGCTGGTGGCGACCGTCACCATCGTGTCCCAGCCCGGCTCCTCGCAGCCGGTCGTGCACCGGCAGCAGGCCTCGGACCCGTGCCCCTCGATCGGGCCCTGCTAGGAAGGAGAGCCGGGATGTCCCGACTCGTAGTGGTATCCGGCGGCGGCAGCGGCATCGGCCGGGCGGTCGCCGAACACTTCGCCCAGGCCGGCGACGACGTCCTGATCCTCGGCCGCCGCGAGGAAACCCTCGCGGCGGCGGCCGACGCGATCAACGCGGAACTCGACGCCAAACGGCTCACCCACCGGGCCGCCGACCTCAGCGACCCGCAGCAGGTCGAACAGGTCGCCGCCCAGCTGGCCGAAGGCGGCCGCACCGTGGACGTCCTGGTCAACAACGCCGGCGGCTTCTACGGCCTCGACCAGCCCGACACCCTGGCGGGGTACGCCGAGCAGTGGCGGGCCAACTTCGAGGGCAACGTCCTGCCGACGGTCCTGCTCACCGAGGCGCTGCTCCCGCAGCTCACCCGGCCGGGCGCCCGGATCATCACGCTGTCCTCGATCGCCGCCCTGCGCGGACCGGGGACGTACGGCGGCGCGAAGGCGGCGCTCCACCCGTGGAACGCCGAACAGGCCACCGCGCTGGGCGCCGCGGGCATCACCGCCAACATCATCGCGCCCGGCTACATCGAGGCCACCGAGTTCTTCGGCGACCGGATGACCCCGGCCGGCCACGCGGCCCGGATCTCCCAGACCCTGGTCGGCAAGGCCGGGCAGGCCGCCGAGATCGCCGCCATGACCGGCTACCTGGCCTCGCCCGAGGCCGGGTTCGTCACCGGCCAGATCCTCCAGATCAACGGCGGCGCCCTCCTCGGCCGCGGCTGACGCCCCGCCGACGCACCCCCGCGGCGGCCCGCCGCCCCCCACCGCGGGGGCCGGGCCGCCGCCCGGGTCCGCCGTCACCGCCGACGGCGGGTCCCCGGGTGCGAGGGCCGGTGGGCGCGCCGGGCTCCCCGCCCTCCGGCCACGAGGTGCCCCCACCCGGGCGCGCCGATCCGCCGCGAACTCCCGGACGTGCCTCAGGAGGACGTGGACGCCTCGCGGTCGAGGACGGTCCGCCACACCTCGACGCTGCACTGGCCCGGGCATGCGCACGCGCCCTCCGCGGTCAGTTCGCGCCGCAACGCCGTGGACGCGCCGGGATGGTGGACGGTGTACCGGCGGACCGTCATGCTCCGCCCGCCCCACTCCAGCCGCTCCCGCTGCGTGAGCAGCCGCAGGACGGTGTCGTCGCAGCGCAGGTTCAGCAGAACGCCCCACCGCACCGCCGAGTCCTCGTCCACGGCGAGCACGGCGAGCACCTCCGGCGTTGCCGCCCGGCTGCGCGCGGCCCAGACCCGGACCGGACGTACCTCGTCCACGGCGAGCTCGTGCAGCCGCCGCGGAGCAACGTCCGCACCGCGGGCCTCCTTCACCCGTGCGTAGCCGAGCATCCGCTCGGCCGGGCTGCGGACGGTGGGACGAACGGCCGGAGTCACAGGGGTCACGGGGATCGCACTGGTCACCCGGGGAGTCTGCCACGCGGGCCCCGGGGCGGGACGGCCGATCGGCCGTCACCTGTGCGCCACGGTGTCCGCTGCGGGGTTCGGGCCGCGCTACCCCACGCGGCTGGAAATGATGCGTACCTGCCAAGAAGTGGGAGGGGAAATCCCCCAACCGGGCCACGGGCCGCGGCCCGGCGGTCCGTTGTCCTGCGGTGTCCGAGCCGTACGGTCTCCCGCGAGCGGCCGCGACAGGGGAGGCTTCTGCCCGGTGAGCCCCTGCCCGGGGCGGGTTCACCCGTACCGAGTCCTTCTTCGGCAGGGAGACAACCGTGAACGGATTCAGGAAGCCGGCCCTCGCGGCCGCCGCGGTGGCGCTCGCGATCGGCGGCACGCTCGCCGTGTCGTCCGCGTCCGCCGCCCCGCAGGCGCCGACGGGCATCACGGCCACCACCACGGCCTGGGCCAAGGTCAGCGCCACCGGGACACTGCTCGGCGGCTCGGGCGTCACCGGCGTCAGCCACTTCGGCAACGGCCGCTACAACATCACCACCACGGCCAACCTGGGCGAATGCGCCCTGCTGGGCACCGTCAACACCAACGGCGGCAGCGACCCCGGCCCGGGCAGCTCGTCCATCCTGGTCGGCAAGGTGAGCTCCAACACGCTCTTCATCCGCACCGCGACACCGTCCAGCGCCGGCAGTGCGGCCGTCGACAGCGACCGGCCGTTCTCGATCACCATCGTCTGCTGACCCGTCGTCACCAGGCCGCCGAGGCCGCCGAGGTAGCCGAGGTAGCCGAGGCGCGCCGGACGGGAGCCACCCGTCCGGCGCGCGCGGTCACCCGGCCCGGCCGGCCTCAGGACACGGTCACCCGGCCGGGCTCCGCGCCGGACGCGGCCGTACGCCCCGCCGCGGCGTCGCCCACCGCGGGCCGCGGGCGGACCGGCCACCACAGGCCCCGGCCGAGCAGCGCGGCCAGCGCCGGGACCAGCACCAGCGACAGGACCAGCGCCGAGAGCAGGATGCCGAGCGTCATCGCGAACGCGACCTGCTCACTGCCGGGGTTGGTGGCCAGCGTCGCGAACGACCCGGCCAGTACCAGCCCGGCCGTCGCGACCGCCGGTGCGGTGTGGCGGACCGCCCGGGCCACCGCCACGCGGGCCGGACCCGGGCGCCGCATCTCCTCCCGGATCCGGTCGGTGATCAGGATGTTGTAGTCCGTGCCCAGCGCCACCACGAACAGGAACAGCACCAGCGGCAGCGTGAAACTCACCCCCGGCCGGCCCAGCGCGTGCTGGAACAGCAGGGTGGCCGCCCCGAGGGTGGCGGCGAAGCCGAGCCCGACGGACAGCAGCAGCACCACCGGCGCGAGCAGGCTGCGCAGGAGCAGCAGCAGGATCAGCCCGATCAGCGCGGCCGCGACCGGGAGGACGACGGCCAGGTCGTGGTCGACGGCGGTCGACACGTCGGCGAGGACCGCCGCCGTCCCGCCCACGTGACCGGCCACCCCGGCGGGCGTGGACCGGGCGACCGCGGCCCGGATCGGCCCGGTGACCAGGTCCCGGGCCTGCGGGCTCTGCGGGTCGGCGGTCGGGTAGACGTCGATCCGGGCGGCCCGGTGGTCCCCGCTCAGCACGGCCGGTGCGACCTGGCCCACCCCCTCGACCTCCCGCAGCGCCCGGGACAGGCCCTCGAGCCGGGCGGCGGTCAGCTCGGCGCCGTCGGTGGCGGTGAGCAGAACACCGGTCGGGTCCGACACCCCGGCGGGCAGCGAGCGGGAGATCTCGGCGGCGGTCGCCGCCGCGGCGGTCCGCCCGCCGGAGCCGCCCTGGCCGTAGTCCATCCGGATGCCGGTCAGCCCGGCCGTGAGCACGCCGAGCAGGGCGAGCGAGGCGGCGACCGCGGCCACCGGCCGGCGGGTGACCAGCTCCCCGAGGCGGGCGGCCCGGCCGTCGCGGACCTCGCGGCGCAGCGAGCGGGACGGCCAGAACATCTTGCGTCCGGCCGCCGCGAGCAGCGCGGGGAACAGGGTGAGGCTGCCGAGCAGCATCACCAGCACCGCGACGGCGATGGCGGGCCCCAGCGAGCGGAACTGCCCGAAGGTCGCCAGGCCCAGGGTGGCGAACGCGGCCACGATGGTCAGCGCGGCGGAGGTGATCGCGGTGCCCACCCGCCGTGCGACCTGCGCGGCGGCCTCCCGGGCGGGCTGCTCGGGCCGGGCGCGCAGCTGCTCGCGGAAGCGGAACAGCAGGAACAGCAGGTAGTCGATGCCGATGCCGAGCAGGACCACGTTGATCAGCCCCGGGGTGCCCGGGTCGAGCTTGCGCCCGGTCAGCATCGCGGCGCCCGCGACGGCGCCGCCCGCGACCCCGCCGATCATCGCGACCGCGAGCAGCGGCAGCACGGCGGCCAGGACGCTGCGGAACACCAGCACGTTCAGCAGCACGATCAAGCCGGTCACCAGGGCGCCGCCGACGATGGCGGCGGTCCGGTTGTCGTCGGTGCTGTCGACCGTGTCGGCGAGCGGGCCGGTGAACCCGGTGCGCATCCCCGCCTCGGCGAAGTACGCCCGGGCGCCGTCCCGGAACGTCCGGTAGACGCCCTGGACGCCCGGGTCGGCGGGGCTGCCGGCCAGCTGGACCGAGAGCAGTTCGAAGCTCCGGTCGGGCGCCGTCATCGCCGGCGCCACCCGGGGCGTCTGGGAGCGGTCCGGGACCAGGAAGCTCGGCATGTCGTCCTCACGGGGCATCACTACCCGGCGCCGCGCCAGCTCCGCGGCCCCCGCCTCGACCACCGCCCGGTCGGCCGCGCCGAGCGCCCGGCCGTCGGAGCGGGCGACCAGCACCGTCACGGTGGTGGCATCGGGATCCACCCCGAACCGCTCCTCGGCGATCCGAAGCGCGGCCGCCGAGTCGTAGCCGCGGGGCAGGAAGTTCCCGGTCTGGTGTTCGGTGACGCGGGCGATCAGCGTCGGGGCCAGGCCGGCCAGCGCGAACCCCAGCACCGCCCAGAGGGCGATGACCTTCCAGGGGTGGCCGGTCGAGTATCGGGTCAGGGCGCGGATCACGGGTGTCCTCCGGCGGACGGTGTCGGGAGCGGGCCGGCCGGGGGTTCCCGGCCGGTTCCCAGACCATCACCGCGGGTGGCCGGCGGGCGTCGGGGCAGCGGATGATCCGGACCGGGGCCCAGGGTCCTCCCCCCGCGCCGGACCAGGACCCTGCTCCTGGTCCGGCACCTGCCGGACCCCCGCCGAACGGCTGCCGACCGCGGCCACCACCGCTGCGACCTCGGCCGATGTGCAACCCTGTCCCGGGGCGGGACCCGGACGGGCCCGCCGACACGACAAGTCGACAAGACAACTCGACACGACGAGCCGACGCGATGAGGGGGGCAGGACCATGGCCGGCAGACGGACCGCGGCCGGAGGGCCGGACATCGGAAGGCCGGACACCGGAGGGCCGGACACCGGCGTCGCGGGCATCGGGGGAGCGGACCCGTCCGGCAGCCCGCACGTCGTGCCCGGTGGCGGCGCCGTACGGCAGTGGTCGCGCGGCGACTCGCTGGTGACCGCCGGGGCCTGCGCGCTCGACCTGCTCGGGTACGTGCTCCTCACCGACCCGGACGGCCGGCAGCCGGCGAGCGTGACCGGCTTCCTCCTGGTCGCGCTCGCGGCCGTGCCGCTGCTGGCCCGGCGGAGCCACCCGGTGGCGGCCCTCGCCGGCGTGGTGGCACTCGACGCGGCGGCCACCCGGGCCGTCGCGCTGCCCACCCACTTCGGCGCCGTCCTCATCGTCGCGCTGTACTCGGTCGCCCGGTCCCGCCCCGGCAGGGTGACGGCGGTCGCGGCCGCCGCGACGGCGGCGGTGACGCTGGCGAGCCAGTGCGCCGGGCGGACGCCGCCCTGGCAGCTCGCCGTGTCCACGCCGCTGTCCACGGCGCTCGTGGTGGCCGCCGCGCTGGGGGTGAACCGCTGGCAGCGCGAGGTCGCCGCCAACCGCAGGCTCCTCGCCGACCGCGCCGTCGCCGACGAACGACGCCGCATCGCACGGGAGTTGCACGACATCGTGGCCCATCACATCACCACCATGCAGCTGATGGCCGGCGGTGCCCGGGCCAACCTCGCCCGGCCGGAGGTGGTCCGCGAGGCCCTGGTCACCCTGGAGTCCTCCGGGCGGCTCGCGCTGCGTGAGATGCGCCAGCTCCTCGACGTGCTGCGGGCGGGCGACGAACCGGAGACCGAACCCGCGCGGCCCCAGCCCGGCGCCGAGGACCTCGACCGGCTGGTGGCCGAATCCCGGCAGGCCGGACTGCCGACCGGGTTCACCGTCGACGGGCCGCCGCGCCCGCTGCCGCCGACCCTCGGCCTCACGGTGTTCCGGATCGTCCAGGAAGCCCTCACCAACGCCCGCAAGTACGCCGGCGGCGCCCCCACCCGCGTCCGGCTGACCTACCGCGCCGACCGCGTCACCGTCGAGGTGCAGGACGACGGTGGCGGCGCACCCGCGCAGGACGCGGCGGCGACCGGCCCCGGCGGGTACGGCCTGATCGGGATGCGCGAGCGGGTCGCCCTGCACGGCGGCACACTCCGGGCCGGTCCGCGGCCCGGCGGAGGCTTCGCCGTGACGGCCGAACTGCCGCTCGGCGCCGAGGAGACGGCCGAGGCGGCGGAGGCGGCCGAGGCGGGCGAGACGGGCGTGGCGGGCGTGCCGGGCGTGGCGGCCGTCGGGTCCGGTGTCGAGACCGCTATCGAGACCGACGTCGAGTACGAAGGGGCCCGCCGGTGAGCGCGACCGGGACGACACCACCGGGGATCAGGGTGCTGATCGCCGACGACCAGCCGCTGGTCCGGCGCGGCCTGTCACTCATCCTGTCGCCCGACCCGGCCTTCGAGGTGGTGGGCGAGGCCGGGGACGGCGCGCAGGCCGTCGCGCTGGCCCGTCGGCTGCGGCCCGACGTGGTGGTGATGGACATCCGGATGCCCGTGCTGGACGGCGTCGGCGCGACCGAACAGCTCGCCGAGGCCGTACCGGGCTGCCGGGTGCTGGCGCTGAGTACCTTCGACCTCGACGAGTACGTGGTCGGCGCGCTGCGCGCCGGGGCGTACGGCTTCCTGCCCAAGGACAGCTCCCCGGAGGAGCTCGGCGCGGCGATCCGCACCGTCCACGCCGGGGAGGCGGTCGTCGCACCGCGCCTGCTGACCCGGCTGATCTCCACCTACGTCCGGGCACCCCGCGGCGCGCCGCCCGTCCTGACCGGCGTGGACGGGCTCACGCCCCGCGAGATCGAGGTGTGGCGGCTGATGGCCACCGGCCTGGACAACGCCGGGATCGCCCGCGCGCTGGACATCAGCGCCTCCACCGTCAAGAACCACATCACCGGCATCTTCGACAAGCTGGCGGTCCGCGACCGGGCCCAGGCGGTCATCGCCGCCTATGAATCGGGACTGGTCACCGCCGGCTCCGCGGCCGCCGCGCCCCGGCCCGGCCGCTAGGGCCGGTCCGGGACCGGGGGCGGCGGCGCCCGCCCGGGCCCGTCCGGCGGATCCTGCCGGGCCCCCGACGACGGATCATCCCGCCTGGACGCGCGCCCGGATCGCCCGAGTACGTCCAGGACGAGGCCGACTCGGGCGCACGCCCGGACGGGCGCCCGGGGGTACCTCCCGGCCGCACGCCGGGGGAGCCGCACGCCGGTCCGGCCGGATCCACCCGACGGGGGCCTACCGCCCGGGCCGGGCCGGTGCGGGCACCGGTCCGGCCTTGCGCGCGTGCAGCACGCTGCCCTCCAGCGGCAGCGGCGCGCAGCCCACCAGGGCGAGCCCGGCGTCGGCGAGGAGGCGGCCGTAGTGGTCGGCGCGCCGTTCGCGGCCACCGACGTTGCACCGCATGTGGAGGTCCCAGGCGGTCGCCAGCGAGACCGAGTCGTCGGCGGGCAGGACCCGTTCGACGATCAGCAGGTCGGCGCCGGCGGGCATGGCCCGGGCGCAGTGCCGCAGGATCTCGCGGCACCGCTCGTCGTCCCAGTCGTGCAGGATCCGGGACAGGATGTACACGTCGCCGCCGGGCGGTACGGCCGCGAAGTCGCCCGCCCGGTAGTTGCACCGCCCGCCGAACCCGGCGGCGTCGAGGGACCGGCGGGCGGCCTCGACGACGTGCGGACGTTCGAGCAGGACACCGTGCAGCCGCGGGTGCGCGGTGAGGATCCGGCCGAGCAGGGCCCCGTTGCCGCCCGCGACGTCGACGACGGTGGCGGGCCCGGGCCGGTCGGCCGCGGCCGTGATAACCGGGTGGGCGGCGAGCGGTTCGAACATCCGGGCGCCGGCCGCCATCGCCCGGTCGAACAGGTCGGCGAGTTCGGGGTCGCGGGCGAAGTGGTCGAAGTGGTTCTCGCCGAAGAGGTGGTCGAACGCGGCCTCCCCGGTCCGCACGGTGTGCCCGAGCGCGCCGAACGACCGGTAGAACGGGCCGCCGTACATCAGCGCCAGCGGCCGCATGGACTCCGGGGCGTCGGCCCGCAGCAGCGCGCCGAGCCCGGTGAGCCGGAAGCCGTCCCGCTCGCCCGCCACCACGCCCAGCATCGCGAGGTAGCGCAGCAGCGTCGTCAGGCTCTCCGGGTCCGCGCCGACGGAGCGCGCCAGCGTCCCGGTGTCGGTGACCGCCTCCGGGTCCATCGCGTCCGGCACCCGCAACTCGGCGAAGACGGCCAGCGCCTGCGTGGTCCACGCCCCGGTCATCAGGCGCAGGAGCGTTTCGGCAGACCGGCGGGTGCGGTGCTCCGCCAGGTGGGCGGCGAGGACGTCCCGGTGGTCACCGGGCGCGTACAGCTCCATCCGCCGGTACCCGGCCTTCGCCCCGGCGGGCGCAGTGAAGTAGAACACCGTGCCGTCCTCGTGCGGGTTGTACCCGCCGCCGTCGGCCACCGCACCGTGCCGGGCGAACAGCGCACACATGCCGCGCAGGACCAGCGGGTCCGGCCGGTCGACCTCGAAGGCCAGGTGCGCCTCGTGCTCCCGGGCGCGTTCGTGGCCGGCGAGCGCGGCTAGCTCCGAGCCCGGCGGCACGACCAGCGTGAACAGCTCCACCGTCCGCCGCTCCCCGTCCCGCCCGGTCACGGGCGGGCGCAGGATCTGCACCTCGAGCCCGGCGGCGTCGCGCCGGTGCCGCGCGGCCAGCCGGTCGCGGACCACCACGCTCGGCCGCGGTGGCACGTCCCCGGCCAGCCCGCAGCCGGCCAGCAGGTCCCGCAGCTCCTCCGGCCCCGACGGGAAGACCAGCAGCGCGGCGTGCGAGAAGCGGCAGCGGTCCGCCAGGGCCCGCAGCTCCAGGGCGTCCAGTCCGGGCAGCAGCAGCGGCAACAGGGTGGCGGCGTCCTGCTCCCGGACGAACTCGACCGTCCCGCGTAAGCGGGCGGCGTCCGGGAGCGTGCTGGCGGCCGTCTGGCTCGGCGCGGTCATCGCGGTCTCCTCCAAAGGGGTTCGGGTCCAAGGGGGGTTCGGGTTCGGTGTGCGGACGGAACGGGGGTCAGACGCCGACGTACTGCTCGGCGAACCAGTCCTGGCAGCTGCGCGACGTGCGCAGCGAGGCGAGACGGGAACGGCGCAGCTGCTCCTGGAACGGCGGCCCGCCGTCCGCGGCCGGGGCCGCGTGCAGCAGCCGGACCATCCAGCGCGAGAACTCCTGCGCGCGCCAGATGTGGTCCAGGCACCGCGCCGAGTACCGGTCCAGGCCCTCCGGGGAGCCGTGCCGCAGGTCGTCGACCAGGGCCAGGCCGAGGAGTTCGGCCTCCAGGACGGCGAGGTTGGCGCCCTTGGCCGCGGACGGGCTGATCAGGCTCGCGGCGTCGCCGGCCAGGAAGAGCGCGCCGTGCCGCAGGGGCTCGAGGACGTCGGACTCCAGGCGGACCACCGAGCGCTCGACGAAGCGGCCCCGGCGCAGCGGACCGTACTCCGCGGCGCGCATCCGCAGCGCCAGCTCGTCCCAGATCTGCTCGTCGGTGCGGTCGCCGGGCGAACTGCCGTGCTCGCACTGCAGGTAGTAGCGGGTGAGATCGGGGGTCCGCGCCATGTGTCCGGCGAAGCCCCGCCCGTGCACCGCGTAGCCGACGGCGTCCAGACTCGGCGGTGCCTCGGCGAGCAGCCCGAGCCAGGAGACACCGTGGTCCAGGTGGTGGTTGCGGACCGCGCCCGGGGGCAGCGAGCGCCGGGCGGCGCCGTGCCGGCCGTCGCAGCCGGCGACGTACCGGCCCTGCCAGCGGCCGGGGCGCCCGTCGGCGTCGCGCACGGTGACGGTGGGCCGGGCGCCGTCCATGCCCTGCACGGCCACTGCCTCGGTGCCGAAACGCACCTGGCCGCCCCGGGCCCGGTAGACCGTCAACAGATCGTCCACCAGCAGGTGCTGCGGATGGACGGTGTGCGGCTCCCGGCGGCCCAGCTCGCCGTAGTCCAGCCGGAACCGGCCGTCCTCGGTGCGGAACTCGCAGGTGGCGTGGGTGCGCCCGCGCCGGTGCAGGCCGTCGGCGAGACCGTGCCGGTCGAGGATCCGCACCGTGTTCGCGGCGAGGAACCCGGCTCGCTGCCGGGCCCGCAGCTGCTCCCGGCCGGCCCGTTCCAGCACCACGCACCCGACCCCGGCGGCCTGCAGCAGGTTCCCGAGCACGAGCCCGGCCGGTCCGGCCCCCAGGATCACCACCTCGGTGGTGTCGACTGCCACTTGATCGATCTGACTCTCCGTCACAAGAAGTGGATCATAGGCAGTGGTGACCGGCCGCGGGTCCCGGCGTTCACCCGTACGCGCGCGCCGGAAGGAGTCGGCGGGCGCCCCCGTCGCACGCCCGGTGCGCCGGCCCGGCGGCGGGGCCGATGCCGGGCGCAGCCGCCGGGGGAGGGGATCGTACGACCACGATGTGCCGGTCCGGGGCCGGTGGCCGCGCCGCTCCCCGAACGGCACCGCCCCGGCTTCCTACTCCGGAGGATGACGGCACGGACCGGGGTTGACGCGGTCGGGTGCGGGCCGCCGGGCCCCGGTCCGCCGCTGCCGGGCCGCACGGTGCAACCGCCGCGAGGCCATGATCGTCTTCGCGGACGGACCCGTACGCACCGGTACGGGCCCCCGCGGGAGCCCGTACCACCCCGGACCCGGGCACCGGCGGGCCATATCGACCACAGCAGGGACGTCCTCCATGATCGAGGCGCGCGGCCTCACCAAACGGTACGGCTCCACCACCGCCGTCGACCAACTGTCCTTCCAGGTGCGGCCCGGAGTCGTCACCGGCTTCCTCGGGCCGAACGGGTCCGGCAAGTCGACCACCATGCGGATGATCCTGGGCCTGGACACGCCGACCTCCGGAACCGTCACCATCGACGGACAGCCGTACCGCGAACTGCCGAACGCCGCCCGCACGGTCGGCGCCCTGCTCGACGCCCGAGCGGTGCACGGCGGCCGCGACGCGTACCACCACCTGCTCTGCATCGCGCAGTTGGCGGGCGTGCCGCGGCGGCGGGTGTCGGAGGTGCTGGACATCGTCGGCCTGGCCGAGGTGGCCCGGCGCCGCACCAAGGGCTTCTCGCTGGGCATGGGCCAGCGGCTCGGGATCGCCGCCGCGCTGCTCGGCGATCCCGAGGTGCTGCTCTTCGACGAACCCGTCAACGGCCTCGACCCGGAGGGCATCCACTGGGTCCGCACCCTGATGCGCGCACTGGCGGCCGACGGCCGGACGGTGTTCGTCTCCTCGCACCTGATGAGCGAGATGGCGATCACCGCCGACCACCTGATCGTGATCGGCCAGGGCCGGCTCCTCGCGGACATGCCCGTCGGCGACTTCATCACCCACCACTCGGCCGGCTACGCCCGGGTCCGCACCCCCGACGGCGCCGGGCGGGACCTGCTCGCCCGGGCGCTGGCCGACGCGGGTGCGGGTACCGAGCCGGAGCGGGACGGCGCGCTCAAGGTCACCGGCCTCGACCTGCCCCGGATCAGCGACCTGGCGCACCTGCACGGCGTCCGGCTGTACGAACTCTCCCCGCACCACGCCTCGTTGGAGGAGGCCTACATGCGACTGACCCAGCACGCGGTGGAGTACCGCTCCGGCCCGGCCGCCGACCCCCACCCCGACCGTCACCACCCCGACCGTCACCACCCCCACCGTCACCCGAGCGAGGTCTGATCCGTGTCCAGCACCACCCGACCCGACCCCGCGGCCCGGCGGTTCACCTCGCCCGTACCGGTCCGGCCCGCCCGCCTCGGCCACGCCCTGGCCTCCGAGTGGACGAAGATCCGCAGCCTGCGGTCCACCGTCTGGTCCCTGGGCGTGATGTTCGCCCTGGTCGCCGGCGTCGGGGCACTGGCCGTCACCTTCTCGCAGGACAACACCCGTCCCGGCGACGACATCCTCGGGCTCGGCCTCGGCGGGTTCATGGTCGGCCAGATCCCGGTCATCACGCTGGGCGTCCTCACCATCAGCTCCGAGTACGGCACCGGAATGATCCGCAGCACGCTGACCGCCTGCCCGCAGCGGGCCCGGATCCTCACCGCCAAGGCCTTGGTCTTCGCCGCGCTCGCGCTGGCCCTCGGCACCGCGGCGATCGGCGCCTTCGCCCTCGTCGCGCTCGCCGTGCTCGGCGGCCGGGCCGGCGCCCAGCCCGCCGAAGCCATCCTGCGCACCGTCCTCGGCGGCGGTCTCTACCTGGCCGTCATCGGACTGATGGCGCTGGCCGTCGGTGCTCTGCTGCGGCACAGCGCCGGCGCCATCAGCGCGATGCTCGGCTTCGTCCTGCTGCCGACCATCCTCGGGCTCTTCGCCGGGGACACCGTGGGCCGGTTCCTGATCACCTACTCCCCGGTGAGCATCTCGGCCTCGCTGTTCGGCAACGGGCTCGACCCGGACGTGAACGGCTGGCAGCAGCTCGGCTTCCTGGCGGGCCTGACGGCCGCACTCCTCGCGGCCGCCTACGTGGCGGTCTCGCGCCGCGACGTGTAACGCCGCGGAGCGTGCTGCTGCCGCGAGGCGCCGTCGGATTCCCGGGCGCCGCCAGTGTCCTCGGCGCCGACCGGTCGTTGTTCAGCGCACGGGACACCCCGGACGCGGCCGGCCGGGCCGCCGTACCCCGCCCACGGGCGGGTCCACGGTCGGCCGACGAGCGGTCCGGGGATAACCGGTGGCGCCCGCGGCGCCGCGAGAGGGTGAGCACGCTATCACCCCGGCGGGGGAGAGGTATTCGAAACGGCCCGAATGCGCGGGCCGTCCGGTCGAATGCCCGGTCGAACCCTGCTCCGACCGGGTGATGTTCCCGAAGTTCGCCGCGGGGAAAAGCCTCGGATACGAAGAAGCGCGCGTTCGAAAGGCCTGTCGACTCAATTCCGCTGCGTTCCGATGCCGAATTCCGGCGCATAGCGGGGGCCTGATCACGAGAATTGGCTACGCAGCGTAGTCGGTTCCTTGCATTCCGTCGCGGCATGGTCGTAATGTCTCGCCCCGTCAGGCAGCCGCCTGGCGGGGCCGGCAACGCGCCAGCGAATCGGCCTCATCCCGAATGCCACGAAGGAAGAGAATAGAAATGATCAACCTGTCGCAGCTCCAGTCCGAGACCGCCGAGCTGCTCCCGAAGCGCGAGGCGCTGAGCCGCTTCAGCTTCAACCTGCACAAGACCACCACCGTCACCAAGCACACCGCGACGGTGCACGCCGAGAACAACTCGCTCGCGGTCAACGACCACTCCCGCGACTCGCTGGCGAACTCCGAGGCGAAGCAGGTCATCAACATCAGCCAGTGACACCGGGCCGTCAGTACCACCCGGTGACATCCGCGGGAGGAACGGGCGGCGGCGGAACCGTCCCGGCAGGACGCCGAGACCGGCGGCCGACCGGACGGCGAACCCGGCCGTGACCTGACCCTCCCGGATGGATGAGCGTTCCCGGCGACGCCAGAATCGTCGCCGGGAACGCCTTCTTCCAGGTCAACGACGGTCAGCCAGGAAGGTAACGTGACCGACCACGGAAGCGGCCCCGGCGGCCGACCGCCCCCCACCCGCAGCCCCTCACCCACCCGCAGTCCCGCCCCGGCCCGGCACCGCCGGCCCCCGCCCGCCGCAGCAGCCGCACCGCCCGCCGCCGCAGGGCCGACGCCCGCCGCAGCGGCGCCACCCCGGCTCCCGGCCGGCACCGAACTCCTCGGCGAGTACCAGGACTCCGGGTTCACCGAACCCCGCTACCTGGTCCGACGGCCCGACGGCCAGGTGATCCAGCTCAGCCGGCTGCTCTACCTGGTGGTGTGCGCGATCGACGGGTCACGCACCCACGAGGCGATCGCCCACCACGTGAGCGGCCGGTTCGGCAACGAGGTCAGCACCGGGAACATCGCCTACCTCGTCGAGGAGAAGCTCGACCCGCTGGGCATCACCGCCGCCGGGCCCGGCCGGGCGACACCGGCGGACCTCCCGGCGACCGACCTGCTCCTCACCCTCAAGTTCCACCGGGTCCTGCTGCGCCGGCCCACGGTGGCCGCCGTGGCAGCGGCGTTCTCCTGGCTCCACCGGCCACCCGCCGTCGCACTCGTCCTGCTGTCCGCCGCCGCCGCGGACTACTGGCTGTTCGCCCTCCACGGCGCGATGGAGCCCGTGCTGCACACCCTCGAGCAGCCCGTCCTCCTGCTCCTGGTATTCGCCCTCACCGTGCTGTCGACGGTCTTCCACGAATTCGGCCACGCCGCGGGCTGCCGCTACAGCGGAGGAAGTCCCGGCTGTATCGGCTGCGGAATCTACCTGGTGTGGCCGGCCATGTACACCGACGTCACCGACGTCTACCGGCTCAAACGCGGCGGACGACTGCGGACCGACCTCGGCGGCGTCTACTTCAACGTCGTCTTCATGACGATTCTTTTCGCCGCCTATTTCGGCACCGGACAGGAATTCTTCCTGACGGCCGTGTACCTGACGCATTACGAGATCCTCGAACAGCTGCTGCCGGCGCTGCGCCTCGACGGTTACTACATCCTCGCCGACCTGGCGGGCGTGCCCGACCTCTTCGGCAAGGTCGGCCCGATTCTGCGGAGCATGGTCCCCGGGCGTCCGGTGCCGCCGGAGATCGCCGGAATGAAACGCTCGTCGCGGATCATCGTGACGGGCTGGGTGGTCACCATGGTCCCGCTGCTCGTCGGCGAGATCGCCTACGCGCTCTGGAACCTCCCCCGGCTCCTCTCGACCAGCCTCCGGTCCCTCACCGACCAGCTCCAAGGCACCTACCGGGCGCTCGCCGACGGCGCCGCGGCCGGCTTCCTGCTCGGGGCGATCGGCTGCGTCATGCTGCTGCTGCCCTCCCTCGGACTGCTCTACCTGGTGCTGCGGCTCAGCGCCCGCGGCGCCAAGGCGCTACGGCGCAACGCCCGTTCCGGCGGGAGGAGGGCCCGGCTGGTGACGCTGGCGGGGCTCGGCGCGGCGTCCGCCCTCGCCGTCGCCTGGGTGTACGGCATGACGCCCGCACCGCTCCCGCCGCGGCCCCCCGTCGTGCCGGCGCTGCAGCCGAACGTCCCCGTGACCCGGCCGCCCGCCCAGCCGTACGAGGCCGGGCTGCCCACGGTGAAACCCTCGCACTCCGGGCGGCCGCAGCCCCCGAAGCCGTCCGCGGCCGCCGTACCGCCGCTGCCGGACCCGCCCGCCGACCCCGGCGCACCGCAGCCCCCGGGGCCCTCCGCGTCCGCGTCCCGCGCGACGTCCGCCCCGCCCACCTCCACGTCCTCGCCGAGCCCCACCGCACCACGCCCGACCTCACCGCAGCCCACGTCGCCGCAGCCGACGGTGTCGGCCCCGGCCTCGCCGAGCGCGGACCCCTCCGCCTCGCCCCCCAGTCCTTCCGGCACACCCGGAACCCCCGTACCGAGCCCGTCCAACGGCTGACACCGGCCCTCAGGAGGAACTCCCATGTCCCAACAGCGCCACCGCGCCCCCGCCCGCCGTCTCGCACCGCTGCTGCGGACCGGCCTGCTCACCACGGCCGCCGCCGTCCTGGTCGCGGGCACCCCGGTGGCCGCCTCCGCGGCGCCCGGAACCGCCCGGACCGGTTCGGCGGTGCGGGTCGACACCGCGAGCGCGGTCAGCACCGCCAGCCCGATCCGCCCCCACGACTTCCAGGTCGCCTTCGAGGTCCGCCAGTACGGCGACCTGGTCGGCGCGGGGGCGGACAACCGCGCGCTCGCCTCGTCCCGGTTCTGCGACGGGAACCTGCACTGCAGCTCCACCGCGCTCTCGTTCCAGATCATCACCATGGGCGGCGACCACAGCCGACTCCACACCACCAACGTCAGCAAGGCGAGCAACAACCACTGCACCGGCTGTCAGACCCTGGCCGGCGCCTACCAGTTCGTCCTGGACACCCCCGAGCCGATCACGCTCGGGCCGGACGCCCTGCGCCGCCTGCGGGACGTCGAGACGGCGCTGCGCGCCGCCCGCAACCAGTCGCCGCAGACGCTCAAGGCGACCGTGGACGGCCTGGTCCAGCAGGTCATCACCATCCTCGACGAGGCGGCCGCGGCGCAGCCCGCGTCCCCGGGCCTGAAGGCTTCCGCGGCGCCGGTCAGGCCCAAGGTCACCCTCAACCGGACGCTCGACGGCTGGCCCGGCGCCAACTGAGCCGCCCCGAGCTCCCGTCCGGGCGCCACCGGGACCGAGAGCCCCGGCGCCCCGACCCCGCGGCGCCCACCGGACCGGTGCCGTCCGCCCGCTGATCTGGCAGCGGGCGACCCCCGCGGACACCCGCCGGCGTGACCACCGCCGCCGACACCACCGCCGCCGCGGGCCGCGCCGAACACCACGCGCGAGAAGCCCGCCCCACCATCTCCCGCACGCAGGTGCGCCCTGCCGTGCCCACTCAGCGAGGACCACACCCATGCGCCGGATCAGCGCGGTTACGGCCGCCCTCACACTCGCCACCGCCACCGCACTGGGCAGCGGCGCCCCGGCGGCAGCCCTCGATCCGGGCGGCGCCGCCCGCTCCGCCGCCCGGCACGACCCCGCAGCGGCCACCGCGGCACCCCGTCTGACGGTCACGGACGTCCCGCCGGACGCCGCGGCCGGGGGCAGCGCCCGCTTCTCGGCGGAACTGCAGAACCCCACCGACACCGACCTGCTCTTCTACCCCGACGTCCGCAACACCCCGGACCGGCAGGACACCCCGGACCGGCAGGGAACCCCCGCCGACCGGATGACGCTGCGGTACCGGCCGGGCGGCGACGGCCCGGTCCTCGTCCCCGCAGGCGGCTCGCGCACGGTCGACCTTGAACTGGCACTGCCCGCCGACCTGGCGGACGGCACGCTGGACTTCACCCCCGTCGCGTACTGGACCCCCGCGGGGTCGGACGGCGGACGCGACGCGGCCACCCGTCATCTCGTCACCGGCGGGCCGCAGTCCCTCTGCGTCGGACACCCCGCCCCCGGACCCTCGTCCAGCACCGACGGCTCCCCGAGCGCATCGCCCCGGCCGACCTCGTCGCCCACCGCGACGCCCACACCGACGCCGTCCGCGTCCGGGCCCGCCACGTCGGCGTCCCCGAGCAGCGCGGCCACCACCGAACAGCCCAGTGCCCGGCCCACCGACACGGTGTCACTGGCCTCCACCGGCGGAGGCGCGAGCCCGGCCCTGATCAGCCTCGGGATCGCCTTCCTGCTCGCCGGAGCGGCCTCGCTCACCGCGCTCCGCCGCCGCCGGGACGCCGGACGGCACCGCTCCTGACCCCTGCTCCGCCCCGGGTCCCGGCCCCGCCGGGCGGGGGCCGGAGAGCAGCGTACGACCGCCCTCCGGCCCCCGCCCGGCCGACGACCGCCCGGCCGAAGCCCGCCCGAGTGCCCACCGCCCGAGTACCCGCCGCCCGACCGCCGAAGGAGACCAGTGAACGCCCCGCCCGTAGCCCTCCCGTCGCCACGCACCGCCTCGACCGCGCAGCCCGAAGACACGGTTCCCGAAGGCACGGTTCCCGAAGACACCGTGACCGCCCGCACCCGCGGCGCCCCGGCGCCCGGCGCCCGGCACCGGCCGCCGGCCGGCCCGTCGGCGACCCCCGGCGGCCGCAGCCAGGTGGAGGACCTGGTCGACCGGGCCAAGTCCGGCGAGGCGGAGGCGTTCGCCCGGCTCTACCACCTCTATTCGCCGCTGGTCAGCCGCTACCTCGCCCGCCGGATCCGCGACCCCCTCGCCGTCGAGGACCTGACCAGCGAGACCTTCCTGCGGATCCTCTGCCGGATCGGGACCTTCAGCTGGCAGGGCCACGCCTTCGAGGCGTGGGTGCTGACGATCGCCCGCAACCTTGCGATCGACCACGCCAGGTCCGTGGTGATGTCCCGCCACCGCATCGACGCCGATGCGCGCCGCCGCCGGCTGTCGCCCAGCGCGGAGGACGAGGCGCTGGTGCGGATCTTCCGGGACGCACTCGACGTGGTCCTCGAGGGCCTGACGCCGCCTCAGCGCGAGTGCGTCCGGCTGCGCCTGATCGCGGACCTGTCGGTCAGTGAGACGGCCCGGCTGATGGGACGGTCCGCGGGCGCCGTGAAGACGCTCCACTACCGGGCGATGAAGAAGGTCTGCGCGCAGATCGGCGAGGACTACGGGGTCAGCGGGGAGACCCCCGCCGCGCTCGGGCGGAGCTGACCGGAGGTGACCCCGGAACCAGCCGGCCGAGGAGGACCGCGCCATGGAACCCGGCCCCGCCGGCGGCCCCGCGCCGGGAACGCCCGCACCCGGCACCCCCGCCGAACCGCCGCTGCTGTGGCCGCTGTTGCCCCTGCGGGAGACGGCGGACGGCCGGCCCGCCGGGCGGCTCGCCGCGTTCCTCTCCTGGTGGGCCCGGATGCGGACGGCCGACTGGACGGACGACGGCTACCTCTGAACGGCGGCCGGAGCCACGCCGCCGACCGGCGCCCGCACGGCCGCGGCCCCCACCCGCAGACGGGTGGGGGCCGCGGACTTCCACCGCCGGGGCCGGGCGCAACGGGTCCGACACCCGCTGCGCCCGGGGCACGGACGCGACGGCCCCGCGTCCGTGCCGTGCCGTACGCGGCCTGCCACGGGCCGCGCACGGCACGGCAGCCCCGGCGGTGGTGCTCAGACCCGGTCGGCCGCGATCAGCACGTACTGGAACGAGCCGTCCTTGTACGAGTTGATGAACGCCTCCTCGATGCCGGTCACCAGCGAGGAGGTGGCCCGCAGCTCCCAGTACGGCAGCGTCGCGGGGGTCAGGTCGATGACGGCCTGCGGCACCAGGCGGTTGTCGGCCATGGCCCGCAGGTACTCCCGGCGGGAGTGGATGTTGCACTCGAAGTGCGCGTTGATCTGCGAGACCCACTTCGAGGGCTGGCCGTACCGCGGGTTCCAGCAGCCGGTGATGGTCACGTACCGGCCGCCGACCCCGAGGATCCGGGAGTGCTCGGCGAACAGGTCCCCCAGGTCGACGTACATGCTCGACTCGTTGTTCCACGACGCCGCGGCCTGCCCGGTCTCGAAGGGCATGGCGAGCATGTTGCAGACGCGGGCGCGGACGGAGTCCGCGATGCCCAGCTCCTGGGCGCGGCGGTTCGCGAACTCGGCCTGCTTGGCCGACAGGGTGACACCCTCGACCTTGGACCCGAAGCGCTGGTGGGCCATCACCATCGAGCCGCCGCGGCCGCAGCCGGCGTCCACCAGGGTGCTCCCGGGACCGACCGCCCCGAGGTGGTCCAGCAGGACCTCGGCCTGCGCCGACTCCAGCCGGTGCAGCTCGGCGATCAGCTTCTTCTCGTAAGTGCTGTCCTCGGCGTCGCCGAGCGCGGCGTGGTCGACGTCACCGATGCCGTAGTGGTGGTGGTAGAGACCGTCGACATCACCCAGGCGCAGGTTCACCGGCCGGGCCTCGTGGTCCCAGTAGCGGGCGATGTCACCCTGGTAGGGCGTCGCCGGGGCGGGGATGAACGCAGAGGCGGTCGCGGTGGAGAGATCGGTAGTGGTCACAGAGGAATCCGTTCTTTACCAGAAATCGGGCATGCTGTAGCGGTAGGTATTGGTGCAGTGCCAGTAGTGGTTGCCGTCGACCCAGGCGGCCACGCCGCGCAGGAAGCGCAGCACGGTCGGCACCGGGAGCTCGGCCGCCAGTTCCGCGGCCGCGGCCTCGAAGGCGTGCATCAGCTCGTTGTGCACCTCGACGGCCTTCAGGTAGGCGTCGCGGACGGGGAGCTCCTCCCGTCGGGCGATCACCACCGGCAGGTTCAGGTGCAGGCCGGGGGTGGCCAGCTCCTTGGTGTACGAGTAGAGGTCGTTGACGATGGTGGTCGCGTTCCCGGCGAGCGCGATGACCCGCTGCATCGCGGGCAGTGCGTGCAGGTCCGCCGGGAGTTCGTAGCCACCGACGGTGTCGGTGATGGTGGGGCACGGGCGGAAGTTGTTGAACTGGCGCATCGCCAGGTACTCCCACACCTCCGGGACGTGGCCGCTCTCGGCCCAGGCCGCCTCCGCGAGGTACCCCAGGTGCAGCCGGGCCATGTCGTGCCGGTACCGGTCGGCCTGCGAGTGCCCGGCCTGCCGGACGAAGTACTCCATCGCCGAGCGGTAGGCGCGCCGCGGCGCGTCCTCGTGCAGCGACGCCGCCCAGTCCGGGTGGTACTCCGCCGTGGTGTGCAGCGGGTCGAGCGCGGTGTGGGCCAGCAGCAGGCGGCTGCCCAGCCCGACCGGCGAGCCCCCGTGGTCCTCGCAGTAGACGTCGTCCAGGGCGTTCTCCGCCGCCATCAGCCGGGTGGCGACCATCAGGTGGTCCACGGTCGGCGCGTCAGGATGGCAGGCGACCATGTAACGGCCCAGCGAGAACCCGTCGAACTGGTCCTCCCAGTCCGGGGGGAACAGCTCGACCTCCTCCACGGCCCAGGCCTTGATCCGGCGGCTGACCTCCTCCACCCGGACCGGATCGGGCTCCGCCACCGGGTGGTGGTACAGCCCCGGCACCGGGACGCCCGCCGCCGGTGCCACGGCCGCGGTACCCGCCGGTCCGGACGGATCCCCGGCCGGCCGGGTCAGGTACAGCCCCGCCGTGCCCAGGCCGCTCGGCCCGCGCAGCACCCGATCCAGCACCCGATCCAGCACCGGGCCCGCCGCCCGGACCACGGCGGAAGCCGCCGGTACCGCCTCCAACACCGCTACGGGCTCCGCGGCCGGTACGGTGACCGGCTCCGCGGCGGGCGGGGGCACGCTCGCCACGGCCGGGCGGGCGAGCGACGGCGGCCCCGGCAGGGTGCCGCCCCCGGGCGCGGGCACCGCGGACGGCGGGTCCGGCCGCTCGGGGGGAGGTGAGGGAACGGGCATCCGTGGCTCCTTGATGAGGTGGTGGGACGGCCCGGGGCCCGGGCACACCGGGGCCGGGCCGGGGACGGGCGGCGCCCGCCCGGGACCGTGCCGTGCCGGTCGCGTCAGCCGTGTCAGCCGCGCCGCTGGCCGATCTGCACGTTCTCCAGCACGCCGAGCGCGTCGGGCACCAGGACCGCCGCCGAGAAGTACGTGGTGACGAGGTAGGAGATGATTGCCTTCTCGTCGATGCCCATGAACCGCACCGACAGGCCCGGCTCGTACTCCTCCGCCAGGCCGGTCTGGTGCAGACCGATGACGCCCTGCCGGTCCTCCCCGGTGCGCATCACCAGGATCGAGGTGGTGTTCTCCTCGCTGATCGGGATCTTGTTGCAGGGCAGGATCGGCACGCCGCGCCAGGCCGGGACCTGCTGGCCGCCGAGGTCGACGTGGTCCGGGTAGAGGCCGCGGGCGTTGAACTCCCGGCCGATGGCCGCGATGGCCCGGGGGTGCGCCAGGAAGAACCGGGAACCGCGCCGACGGCAGAGCAGCTCGTCCAGGTCGTCGGGGGTCGGCGCACCCGAGTAGGTCTGGATCCGCTGCTTGAACGCCGCGTTGTGCAGCAGGCCGAACTCGCGGTTGTTGATCAGCTCGTGCTCCTGGCGCTCGCGCAGCGCCTCGATGGTGAGCCTGAGCTGCTCCTCGGTCTGGTTCATCGGCTCGTTGTAGAGGTCGGCGACCCTGGTGTGGACCCGCAGCACGGTCTGCGCGATGGAGAGCTCGTACTCCCGCGGGTTGAGGTCGTAGTCGACGAAGGCGCCGGGGAGCTGCGCCTCGCCGGTGTGGCCCGCCGACATGGCGATCTCGGCCTCGCCGTGCTTGTTCTGCCGCTGCTGCGGGATCGCGCTGAAGTGCTCGACGTGGGCCCGCAGTTCCGGCGCCGCGGCCAGCACGGCGTCGAAGTCGGCGCGGGCCAGGGTGAGCAGGGTGCCGGCGGTCTCGGCGGTGGCGGTGGCCTCCCAGCTCGCCCCGGCGTCCAGCAGGGCGTGCTCGCCGAAGTGGTCGCCGTCGGCGAGGACCGCGACGGCCACCGGGTCGCCGTACTGGCCGACCGAGGTCTGCCGGATCCGGCCGTGGGCGATCAGGTGGATCTGCTCGGCGGGAGCGCCGCGCTCGGCCAGCACCTCACCCGCCCGGAAGTCGCGCTGCACGCAGCGGTCGGCGAGCGCGGTGAGCACGGCCAGGTCGTCGAAACCGCGCAGCACGGCGAGTTCACCGAGCTCACGGGGGATCAGCCGGACCCGGGCACCGTCCTGGACGAAGTCGATCCGGCCGTCCCCGACGGTGTAGGTGAGTCGTCGGTTGACCCGGTAGGTACCGCCCTGGGTCTCCACCCAGGGGAGCATCTTCAGCAGCCAGCGGGAGGTGATCTCCTGCATCTGCGGAGCGGACTTCTTGGTCGAGGCAAGGTTGCGGGCAGCCGCAGTGCTCAGACTGCTCTGTCCGGTCGGCTCCGCGAGCGCCTGGCTGGTGTCCACCGTCATCGGGCGGGCTCCCCTTCGAGTAAGAGTTCATCAGAACGGTCACCGGCACACGTCCATATCAGCTGTGACCGGGGGCGGACATGACGGAGCCCGGGCAGTCCGCGCCTCCGTTCGTCGCCGGGATCAAGCTTGCCGCCGGTACGGCCGGTTGGGCCGGGAAGCCGCTCCCGGTTAGCCCGATGCGGTGATCTTGCGCGGTCGGATGTTTGCGGACCGTCTCGGCGGTGCATGGCGCGGACGGCCGCGGCAGTGCGCCGGATGGAGGACCGTGCCGAGTGTCCTGCCCGGTTCGGCCGGATCCGTCCGCACATAGTGCGGCATGACACGTACCCGAGCGGCCCTGGCGCTCGTCGCCGCCACCATGATCGTCACCTGCCTCCCGGGCCCCGCGGGCGCCCTCGCCCCGGCGGACGCCGCCCGCCCGCACGGCTGCGTCCGCTCCCCGGAGCCGCACGGCGGTCCGGCCGCGACGGTGCTGGACATCGCCCGGCAGACCAAGGAGGAGTACGGCCTCAACTCCGTGATCCTCAAGGTCACCGCCGACGGCCACGAGGTCCTCACCACCGCGCTCGGCGAGTCCATGACCGGCGTGCCGGCCGAACCGGACATGCACCTGCGGGTCGGGTCGGTGGGCATCGCGTACATGGGCACGGTGCTGCTGCAACTGGTCGACGAGCACGTGGTGGGCCTCGACGAGCCGATCGCACGCTGGCTGCCGGACGTCCCGCACGCCGACCGGATCACCCTGCGGATGCTCGGCTCCAGCACCTCGGGCCTGCACGACTACGTCACCGACCCGGCCTTCCTCGCCGAGCTGGCGGCGCACCCGTTCCGCCACTGGACCGACGCCGACGTCCTCGCGTACCCCTTCAGCCACCCGCTCTGGTACGAGCCGGGCACCAACTGGAGCTACTCGCACGGCAACTTCGTGCTGCTCGGCGAGGCCCTGGAGAAGATCACCGGCACGCCGCTGGACCAACTGCTGGAGCAGCGGGTGATGGGACCGCTCGGGCTGCGCCGGACGCAGAACGACTTCACCCCGCGGATCCCCGAGCCGGTACTGCACGCCTTCACCTCGGAGCGCGGCCTGTACGAGGAGTCCACCTTCTGGAACCCGTCCTGGACCACCGCCCGCGGCGCCGTGCTCACCTCCGACATCTGCGACCTGGCCCGCTCCGCCGAGGCCGTCGGCACCGGCGAACTGCTCTCGCCGGAAGGCTTCCGGACCCAGCTCGACCCGGGCACGGTCGGCCTCGGCGGGCCGACCGACATCTGCCCCCCGACGGTCTGCCTCCACAACACCGAGGCGCTGCACTACGGATTCACCGTCCTGGTGGAGAACGGCTGGATCATCCAGAACCCGTCCTTCTCCGGGTACGCGGCGATCCAGGCCTACCTGCCGTGCGAGCACCTGGCCATCGCCGTCTCCACCACCAAGGGCCCCGACACACCCGACGGCAACGCGGCCGAGACCATCGCCTCCCGGATCGCCGCCCGCTTCGCACCCGGCAACCCGATCCCCTCCCCCGGGCTCGGCAGCTGACCCGCACCACCCGAGCACGGAGGAACCCATGACCGGCCCGTACGGGACCATCGGCACCACGCTGGAGGGCGGTGTCCTGTCCGCGACGTTCGACGCGCCCCCGATGAACCTGATCGGGCCCGAGGTCGTCCGCGACCTGGTCACCCTGCTCGACGACCTCGCGCGCCCGGACGCACCGGCCGTCGTGGTCTTCGACAGCGCGGACGCCGACTTCTTCTTCCCTCACGTCGACCTGGCGAAGGTCGCCGAGTACACCGCCGAGGCCGCGAAGGGCGGCGGCCCCGGGGACGCCTCGCTCGGCATGCTGTTCCGCCGGCTGAGCCTGCTGCCCGTCGTCACCATCGCCAAGCTCCGCGGCCGCTGCCGGGGCGCGGGCAGCGAGTTCCTGCTCGCCTGCGACATGCGGTTCGCCGCCCGGGAGAACGCCGTCCTGGGCCAGCCCGAGGTCGGCATCGGCGCGCCCCCCGGCGCCGGTGCGATCCAGCACCTCACCCGGCTGCTCGGCCGCGGCCGGGCGCTGGAAGTCCTGCTCGGCTCCGCCGACTTCGACGCCGACCTGGCCGAACGCTACGGCTGGATCAACCGCGCCCTGCCCGACGCCGACCTCGACGCCTTCGTGGCCGGACTGGCCGCCCGCCTCGCCGCCTTCCCCCGCGACGGCCTGACCGCGGCCAAGGCCACGGTCAACGCCATCGCGCTGCCCGCCCCCGCCGACGTCCGGGCGGACGCCGCCCTGTTCCAGCAGCTCGTCCGGGCCGAGGCCGCCCAGCGGCGCACCGCCGCCCTGTTCCGGCGCGGCCTGCAGACCCGGGGCCCGCTCGAACTCGCCCTCGGCGAAGCCCTCGCCGACCTGCCGCCGGCCGGCTGAGGGCGCCCGGCACCGGCGCGGAGCCCCGCGCCCGCCCGGCCCGACGACCGGTGACCCGGCACGGCCGGGCGGGCGCCGGTCAGTCCTCCGCCCGCTCGGCGCCCGGCTCCGGCCAGAACACCACGGTCCCGGCAGCCGCCGCACGCAGGGCGTCCCCGTCCAGCTCGAACCGGGACTCCGGCACCCCCTCGTCGGCCCACGAGTAGAACACCGTCACCGGGCCCTGCTCCGGGAGACCCCAGACCCAGAAACTCTGGTCCCAGTGGTCCCACGACCCGGACCCGTCCTGCGGGGCGATCACCGGCGGCCGCGGCCCCTCGGGCGTACGCCACTCCACCGACCAGCCCTGCTGCGCGACGGCCCGGCGGCCGTCCGGGAAGAGCACCCCGAAACGCAACTGGTCCTCGCTGTCGTGCTCCTGCACGAACGGCGGCTGCCAGTCGAGCGCCTCGCCGCGCGCGATGTCGGCCGGCCGCAGCTCCCGGCGGACGTGCAGCGCGAACTCGAACCCGGTCGGGAAGACCCGCAGCCCGTCGGCGAAGACCACCAGCCACGGGGTGCGCACCAGGAACCGGCCCAGCGGCAGGCCCACCGGCATGACGCCGTCCGGCCGCGACCAGGGCGGCGGCGCGGGCCGCCGGCGGCCCGGCGACGGTTCACGGGACGGCATCTCGTCGAAGGTGTCCACACCGGGGAGTCTGACACACGGTCAGCACCGGAGGGCCCGGGATGCGGGGCCCGGGCCGGGGCCGGGCCGCGGTCGTCCCGCGGTCATCCGGCGGGCCGTCCCGCCCTGCCGCCGCGGGCGGACGCGGGCGGCGGACCGGCGGGGACGGCCGTGACCTCCGGCGCGGGCGGGGCGGCATGGCTGCGCCGGCGGCGCAGCCACAGGAACAGCAGCAGGCAGGGGAACAGCAGTCCGCCGATGCCGAGGGCGAGGAAGGCGGTGAAGCTGTTGATGTTCCTGACCAGCCAGGCGAAGTTCTGCCCGAAGAACCCGACCACGAAGGACAGCGGGAGGAAGACGCTCGCGAGGATCGTCAGCCGCTCCATCGTGGCGGTCTGGCGGAGGTTGATCCGGTTCTGCTCGACCGAGATCACCGCGATGTTGGCCTCCAGGACGGTGGCCAGCAGGTCGCGCTGCGCCGCCACCTCCTCGTTGACCAGCAGCAGGTGGTCGTGCACGTCGCGGAAGTACGGCAGCAGCGCGGGCGGTGACTTGCCGGGCTGGAGGCGGCGGGTCAGCACGGCGAGCAGGGGGTGGACGGCGCGGTAGAAGTCGGTGGCCTCGCGGCGCAGGAAGTAGATCCGTTCGGTCGGGGCGACGGTACCGGAGAACACGGTCGCCTCGATCTGCTCGATGTCCCGCTCCAGTTCGGCGACGACGGGTGCGTAGCTGTCGACGACCTGGTCCAGGATCGCCCAGAGGGTGGAGGTGCTGCCGGTGCGCAGCAGTTCGGGGCGCTGTTCGAGCCGGCTGCGGGCGCCGGCCAGCTCGCTGGCGATGCCCTGGCGGACGGCGATCACGAAGTGCTCCGCGAGGAAGATGCTGATCTCGCCGGTGTCCACCTCCTCCGACCCGTCGTCGTAGCGCGCGGTGCGCAGGATGATCAGCTCGGTCCCGTCCTCGTACTGCTCGGCCTTGGGACGGAGGTGGAAGGCCTGGGCGTCCTCGACGGCGAGCTCGTGCAGGCCGAAGCTCGCGCGCACCTCGGCCAGTTCCTCGGGGCCCGGTTCGAACAGCCCCAGCCAGACGAAGCCGCCCTGGGCGCAGCGGGCGGCCGCCTGTTCGAGCGGTATCGGCCCCTCGTGCTGGCGACGACCGTCGAGGTAGTGCGCACAGTCGACGATCATGGCCTTCCTCCTCGGATCGGTCCGGCCGCGCCGCCCGCCGCCGCTGCGGCGAGGGGCGCGCCGTTCCTGCGTCGTCGCCTTCGATGCTCCTCCGATCCCGGCGGAATGTCCCCCGCGGCCGGCCCGGGCCGGGGGCGTGGGGGGGGGGGGGGGGGGGGGGAGGAAGGAGGAAAAACGCAACACGCCAGCCGTCGGTCGAGGGTCGCATC